>CAYJVW010000001.1:0-18091 GCA_964373725.1 uncultured Candidatus Saccharibacteria bacterium
GTGGAGACAGTGGAGGAGACGGCGGCGGCTACGAACAATCATCCTACTACGGACAAGCTACGTACTACTCGCAAGCTACATACTACTCAGAGGGATCGTATTACAATCAGGCGGCCTACTACACTCAGGCCACATACTACTCGGAAGCATCCTACTACTCGCAAGCTACATACTACTCACAGACAACCTATTACACGCAAGCGACGTACTACACCCAAGGAACATATTACTCTGAAGCAAGCTATTACTCGGAGGGAAATTACTATTCACAAGGACAATATCAGTCTTCGTATGAACAAAAGGGCTGCATCGATATCATAAAGGAGACATTCAATAGTGACGGACAGTCCATAACACCAGTCGCACAGTTCACGTTCAAGCTCGGGGAAAAGACTGCCGTTAACAATTCGAACGGAAACGCCGCGTTTTATGGCGTGTCCGTCGGGACTCACACGGTAAGCGAGGTTGTGCCGCAAGGTTGGACGCGTATCCTTACGACGCCGACGGGCGGAGTCATCAACGTACCTCCCGGCGACGATTGCGCGACGGTCGTATTCAAGAATCGCCAGAATTCACTTGGCTATTCGCAAGCAATGTACTATTCGCAGGGTCAGTACCAATCGCAGTACCAATCTTCCTACCAATCTCAATATCAGTCCACCTATCAGTCCCAGTACCAGTCACAGTATCAATCAACCTACCAATCGCAGTATCAGTCGTTTTATGACAATCTTCCGTATGTCGCGCTCTCCCAGATTCCATATACCGGATTTGGGTTTGGTCCAGCGGGGGATGCAGCGGTGTGGGCTTCGATAATATCTATCGCTGGGTTTGGAGTGTACTTGCTTGCACAATCGAAAGGCCTGGGAATGCTTGCGTTTGCGGGGGCAACGATACCTCGAATTCCGACTCTTGATCTCTCGGCTATTTTAAGGCGTACGCGCGAGGAACATCTAGTCCTTCCAGGTCAAGAGGAATGATATCTCGGAACTTTGCACCGAGAGGGGCCTGTATGTCCATTATGTCCTTTAGATGTGCCGAGCCTTGCTTTTTTCTAAGAATGTAGTACTGTGCTGTCTTCTTGATTAATAAATATAACTAGCCGTTAGGCTAATCTATCCATACTATGAGCCATATTACTGGATCATTCGCGAGGTCTGTTGGGACACTTGTCATCGGTCTCGCGCTTGTTTCGTCTCTTGCGGTACCTTTTGCAGAAGCGGCGACCTGCTCTATCTGGGCAGAAAACACGTCTACTCTCGGGTCTGCGACGCTCCGATGGACAGCGACAAGCGATGCGACGTCTGCGTACATCGATGGCGTCGGATCTGTCAACCTCAGCGGCACACAATATGTGAGCGGTCTCACCTCCGATCGCACGTACACGATGAGAGTGTACGATAATACGGGCGCATCTCGAACGTGCCAGACAACCGTATATGCCAGCGGAAATTCCGGCGCTTCCCAAAGGCCGTCATGCACGATCGCAATAACAGGCTACAGGATTAATACGACGTATCCATATGAGAGCGCGATGCTTTCTTGGAGTTCGTGGAATGCAACATCTGCATCCATCAATCCTTCTGTCGGTTCAGTGGGACTGAATGGCTCACAGACAATTTATCCTTCGGGCTACCAGATGTACACGATGACCGTCTTAGGAAATGGCGGGACGAACACGTGCCAGACTAATCCCGCCGACGCTCAGCCCCTGAATCCATACTCGGGTAATCTCTACTGCACTATTGCAGCATCTCCCGCGTCAATCCAGAACGGAGCCGCCTCAAGTCTTACATGGACGTCGTATGGCGCAAGGAGCGCATGGCTATCTGACGGCATCGGCGTGGTTTCGCCAAGCGGCTTTTTGAGCGTTCGTCCGGAGTCGTCTCGCGTGTACACTCTAACAATCACGGACACCTCGGGCCGCACGAATACATGCCAAACGATTGTTTCTGTCCTCGGATCAAGCGTGAAGTTGACGCAAATTCCGTACACGGGCGATTTCGGACCTCTCGGGACTGCGCTTACGTGGCTTCTCGTTGTGCTTCTCGCGGGAGCAGGTGCATCGGGTATTGCAATTCGAAGCCGAATGTTCGCGGGGCGCTCGGTTCGCTAAAAAG
Source organism: uncultured Candidatus Saccharibacteria bacterium (assembly GCA_964373725.1). GTDB lineage: Bacteria > Patescibacteriota > Minisyncoccia > Phycocordibacterales > UBA2100 > UBA10103. Next base: position 2,121 of record CAYJVW010000001.1, read on the forward strand.
ACGAAGAAAACGAAGGTAACAGCGGCCACCCGAGGGGTGGCCGCTACTTATCCAAAACTGTGGATAGCACTTTGAATACTCGGTGCTACGATTAACGTATTAACAGCCAAAAGGGAAACCAGCGACTCAACCATATGGGTCACAGGATTTTGGCGATTCAAATGACACAGGCGCTCTTTTTCGTTGCAGTGACCTCTCTCATGCTGCTTCTGACGCTTCCTTTTGGCGTACGTCTCGCAGAGGCAAGCGACTACAATCAGTACTACAATACTAACAACTCGTATTCACAAGGATACTATGGTGGATACAATAACTACGGTTACAACAATTTCTACGATAACGGATACGATAATTACAGGTACTACGGCAACAACTATTACAACGGCTTCAATTACAACAGCGGCTACTATGGCTATAACGCACGACGCCCAACGTGTGCGATGACACTCACGTACAATACGTACAACTCGGGCTCATACAGTTCGTATCTCCATGCGCCTGCAACATTAACATGGGTCTCGTGGAACGCGACATCAGGATACATCTCTCCCGATGTTGGTTCCGTGGGATCGAATGGTTCTCGCACCGTCTATCCGTACGGCAATCAGACGTACATCATGACGGTCTATGGCCAGGGTGGCAGCAATACATGTCAGATAACGGCAGTCTCTCCGTACGTGTCCGATTACTTCAATCGTTATCCGTATTCGTACAATTCGAACTACTACAATTACTACCCGTACAATTACGGCAGTTACGGCGCGTACCCGAGTACATACACCTATCCGACGTACACGTACCCGTATCCCACAACATCATATGTCGCGCTCGATAAAGTCCCATACACTGGCGCGGATTTTGGACTCGTAGGCACGAGTCTCGTGTGGCTTTTGATTGTGTTTTGCGCAGCCGTGGGAGCGGGCGTGATAGCGCGCCTAGCAAGATTCGTAGAGAGAGCAAGAGTTCGACTGCGCGGTTAGCGCCTGGTTCGGATCTCTTCTGAAATCGTCGCAAGAAAGTCTGGAACAGACATAAGGGGTAACTTGCCTGTTCGGCTTTCTGCCGTAACAGTCGAAGCCGCAACTTCCTGATCGCCAACGACGAGCAGGTAAGGGATTTTCTGCATTTTTCCTTCTCTGATGCGTTTGCCAAGCGTTTCAGCCGAGGAATCGACTTCGGCGCGAATCTTAGTCGCGGTGAGTGTAGCATACACGCTGCGCGCGTATTCAGCGTGTTTGTCGGACACGGGCAAAATTCGCACCTGCACTGGCGTGAGCCACGTGGGGAAGGCGCCGCCAAGATGCTCTATGATGACGGCGAGAAACCGCTCGATCGAGCCCATTATCGCAGCGTGGATCATGACAATACGTTCTCTCTCACCTTTCTCGTTTACGCAAGTGAGATCGAAGCGATCGGGCATATTCATGTCGAGCTGTATTGTTGCCACTTGCCACTCACGATTCAGAGAATCTGTTGCTAGAAAATCGAGTTTTGGACCATAGAATGCTGCTTCGCCGATTCCTTCGAAGGTTTCGGCGCCTTTTTCTTTTGCTATTTCGCGAAGCGTGTCTTCCGCAAATTTCCATTTATTTTTGTCTCCGAGATATTTGTCTGGTGCTTTAGGATCGTGGAAAGAGAGCCTGATTTTGAGCGAGAATCCAAATGCTCCGTAAAACTCTTGCACAATGTCCCATATCTTAAGAAATTCTTCTTTTACTTGCGGTTCTCGGCAGAATACGTGCGCATCGTCTTGTGTGAATGCGCGAACTCGTGAGAGACCGTTCAATTCGCCGCTTTGTTCGTCTCGGTAGCACATCGTTGAATTAGCGTATCGTTGCGGCAACTCTCGGTAGCTCCAGGGCTTTCGCGCGTATAGTTGCGTGTGATGCGGACAATTCATCGGTTTCAGCGCAAATTCGTCTCCCTCGCGAGTCGTGATCCGGAAAAGATCATCATTAAATTTATCCCAGTGTCCGCTTTTTTCGTACAAAGCTTTTTTTGTGATGTGCGGAATTTCCACTTTCTCGTATCCTCGCTTGTGCCGGAGCTCCCACACGAAATCATCAAGCAAATTCCGGATCAGTGTGCCTTTTGGCGTCCACAGAGGCAGGCCGCTGCCGACAAGGTCTGAAAACACGAACAGATCAAGCTCCCGTCCCAGTTGCTTATGGTCTTTTATGTGTGGTTTATCGTCTGACATGTATTGTTTATTTTTTAAACGTAAAACGCCCGAGCGAACGTACGATTTTCATCTCGTGCGCTCGCCAGGGCGATCTCTAATCCTTCGACTTCGCTCAGGACAGGCCGCGGTTCCACCTAGCTTTTCCAGCTCCAGTTCGGTTCCCAAGGTTCGACCTTCGGGGATTCCAAGGTCGAACCTTAAGATCCCGAACCGAAACTGGGGCTGGACTCATTTATCAGATTAGGCTTTCGCTTGGGTTTCTACCCAACCTCGGTTCGTAGCCGAAGCAATCTCTGGTAGACGCATGATAGCGCTTTAGTCTATGGAGTCAACATGACCGACATCGTAAGTCGGTCATTCCAGGATAAAAGGTCTGATATCGGATATCTCAATGTCTTTCATGTAGCGAGCAGTTTCCATCTTAATTGCGCCGGGTTTTTCTTCGAAAAGGTCGGTAGTAAGTATCGACGGAAAATTCTTCACGCCGCAATAATCCAGATAACTACTCCATCGATGTCCATCCAGGTATTTTAATGCTGCTGTAGAATTATCTATCTCGCGCTTGCGCCAATGCTGCGCGGAGCGCATGTAATCGAGCGGATTAAGATGAATGTAATGCAGAATATGCAAAAAATGCGCATCAGACGTAATTTGAATTTTCTTTGTTCTTCCCTGGAACAAGTAGCCGTTACGTTTATATCGCTCATTGAAATACTTTGCATAGCCGATATTGAGTTTCCGAATGAAGAGCGTCAATCCTCCTTCAACTCGCTCAGAAAGCAGAAGGTGGTAATGATTTTTCATGAGACACCATCCATGAATATCAACGATTCGCTCTCCCGATGACGGACTTACGAAGTCGGTCATTTCCAGCCGTCGTCTGGTATTGAGCGCTGGTTCTGTATCATTGAATTCATACATGTCATGCACAAATCTCGCATAATCGCGAGTATCCATAAACAACTTTCTTTTTTCGACGCCCCGATTTAATACGTGATACAATTCCATGCTGTGAGTATGACCGACTTACGAAGTCGGTCAAGATGTTCGACTTACGATGTCGGTCATTATAAGGCTTTGGCGCGGTCGACGACGAACGATGTCTCGCCGTTGCGGTTTGAGAATTTTCCTTTGAGCATTACGCACGAGCCGGCGGTAAACAGCGTTGGATTATCTTGCAGTGTGCGAGGGAATGCGACGATCTCCACGTTGCCGGCATAATCGGCAAGTTTCGCGAAGACCATGCGCTCGCCGTTTTTAGTAAGAATCGGCTGCACTGTTTCCAAAAAGCCCGCGATTACGGTCTCCACGCCATGAGGGAATTTCTCTCTCGCATCTTTGAGATTCATTTTCTGGCGGGCGAGCTTTTCCTTGTGTTTATCCAGCGGGTGTCCCGACACGTAAAAACCAAGCAACTCTTTTTCCCACGCGAGTCGCTGTTCCATAGTTGCGGCCTCTTTTGTCTGAAGCGGCAGCTCGCGTGAAATCGCAGTGGAGCTACCGAAGAGCGACCCTTGATCGATCGGGGCACTCGTACTTTCGCGATGATATGACAGCAGTGTATCGATGTTTCCAAGGAGTGTGTTGCGCTCTCCACATTCATCGAGTGCCCCGGACATGATGAGCGATTCGAGCGATTTCTTGTTCAGATTCTTGTCAGTGATGCGGATGAGGAAATCTCCGATCGAGACATAGCGGCCGTTTGCATCTCGCTCTGCAATGATCGAATCCGCGACCCCAGTGCCGAGATTTTTTATTGAGTAGAGGCCAAAGCGGATCGCTGCAGCTTCTGTCCCTGAGCTTGTCGAAGGGTCGTTCACCCCTCGACTCCGCTCGGGGTCAATGACAGTAAAGGTCCCTTTACTGTCATTGACAGACGGTGGCAGGATGGCAAGTCCCATCCGCTTTCCCTCGACGACAACTTCCGAGATCTTCTCGACGTCACCAGCGTCGGCGGTGAGGACCGCCGCCATATAATCCACAGGATAGTTAGCTTTCATGTAAGCAGTTTTATATGCGAGGTTGCCGTAGCTTGCGGCGTGAGCTTTCCCGAAGCCGTACGCTGCGAATGTCTCGATCTGTTCCCAGAGTTTTTGTGCGGTGTGCGGACTCATGCCGTGCTCTGTGCAACCCCTCGTGAAGTTCTCCTTCTGCGCCGCCATTTCTTTTGGTATTTTTTTTCCCATCGCCTTTCGCAATTTGTCTGCGTCGAGCCACGAGTAACCCGCGAGTTGGATCGCGATCATCAGCACATCTTCCTGGTACACGATCACGCCGAATGAATTCTTGAGGATCGCCTCCATCCGCGGGTCAAGATATTTGACGAGTTTCGGATTGTGTTTGCGCTCGATGTATGCGGGGATGAACGCCATGGGGCCAGGACGGTAGAGCGCCACCATTGCGTTGATGTCGTGGATGGTGGTTGGTTTGAGGTCTATCAGATAATTCGTCATGCCGCCGCCCGCAAGCTGGAAGACGCCGAGTGTTTCTCCTCGGGAGAGCATTTCGTATGTCGCTTTGTCATCAAGCGGAATGTGCTCGAGATCGAGCACGATATGAAGGCGCTCGCGAACGCGCGCGACGGAGTCCGCGAGAACCGAGAGGTTGGTGAGTCCGAGAAAGTCGAATTTGAGGAGACCTGCGTCTTCGACGGCGTACATATCGTACTGCGTGATCATCTTGCCGCCTTTCGGATCACGCTGGATTGGCACAAAATCTGTAACTTTTCCAGGCGCAATAACGACACCGGCGGCATGTACGCCGACATGCCTGGCATTGCCCTCGACCTTGCGCGCGAGATCGAGAATCTCGCGCACGTCCGCATCTTTTTCGTACGCCTCTTTCAGTTCCGAAACGCTCTCGAGCGAGCCATCAATCGTGACGGGGAATCCTTGCTTTCCGAATGGGATCAATTTTGCGATCCGGTCGCCAGTCGCGTATGAGTGTCCGAGCGCTCTCGATACATCGCGAACCGCCGCTCGCGCGAGCATGGTGCCGAACGTCCCGATCTGCGCCACGTGATCCTCGCCGTATTTGCCGCGCACATAATCGATGATCTCGTCTCGGCGATTGTCCGCAAGATCCATGTCAATATCCGGCGCAGAGGGGCGTTCGGGGTTCAAGAAGCGCTCGAAGGGAAGTTGGTATTCGATCGGATTCACTGTCGTAATGCCGCATAAATACGAGACTAACGAGCCTGCGGCAGAGCCTCTGGTGTTCGTATAGATGCCAACGTCGCGTGCGTGCCGCAAGAGATCCGCGACGACGAGAAAATAGGGCGAGTAGCCTTTGTTCGCGATGACGGAGAGTTCGTAATCCGCCCGCTCGATGAGCGCTGCCGTTTGCGCAAGAGAGCGCTCCGCAAATCCCGCGTATGCGAGTGCGCGGAGTTCTGTGTCATGTGTGGAATCCCGGGAAATGGGGAAGTCGGGGAACACCCATGTGCCGAGCTGAAGCACAAGATTGCATCGCTCCGCGATGCGCGTTGAATTTTCCAGCGCTTCGGGAATGTCGGCGAAAAGTTGCCCTGCGCGAGCTTGCGAAATAAATGAAAAGTCGTACGCGTTCTCCTCGAACTCGCGGTTTAAGACGCGTCCCGTTCGTATGTTATTCACAAGCTCGCGCGCGAGAGCGTCTTCTTTCTTCAGATAGTAGCATTCATGTGCGGCCACTAATTCGATGCCCGCCTCGCGCGTGAGAGAAATAATTGCCTGCATTCTCGCCCCGTGTCCTTCAATTTCAGGATGGCGCGTGATTTCCGCGAAACAGTCTGTGCCGAATACTGACTTGTACCAGGATGCCGTTTCTGCCGCTCGTTCTTTTGCGCCATCGTTCAAGGCGTGCGCATGCTCGCCCGCGAAGGCCGGAAGTATCGCGATCAGTCCCTCATAATGAGTTTTGATAAGCTCGTGGTCTATTCGCGGACGATAGTAGAAACCTTCCAAATGAGATTTTGACACGAGTTGTATCAAATTGTGGTAGCCAGAGAGGTCTTTTGCGAGAAGCACGAGCCTGGCGTGTCTGTCATCAACGCGGTGCTCTTTGTCGTGGCGCGTGCGGGGAGCCACATAGAAATCAACGCCGATGATCGGCTTTATTCCTTGCTCTTTGCACTCTTTGTAGAAGTCGATTGCCGCGTACAGGTTGCCGTTGTCCGTGAGCGCGAGAGCTTCTTGTCCGTCTTCTTTTGCAGCGGCTACGAGTTCCGGAATTTTGGGGAGTGCTTCGAGAAGGGAAAAATGCGAGTGGCAGTGCAAATGAACAAAATTTGACTTCATACATCTGAAATAGAGATGATACGGTGCACCCCGGTACCACAGCGCTTCGCGCTGGCTACGGGGCAGGCAAAATCCGCAGTCTGCGCACGAGAGGACATGATGGCATTATATCTCACGCTACAATGGAGCGATGAGCGCAGGGTATGTCATCGGAATCGACGAAGCGGGGCGGGGGGCGCTTGCGGGGCCGGTGTGTGTAGGGGCGGTTTTGTATCCGGAGGATTTAGATTGGAAGGAAGTGTTCGCGCTCGTCACAAAAAAAGGTAAACCTAAGTTGCGGGATTCAAAGCAACTGTCGGCGCAGCAGCGGGACACGTTATATGAATATATTGCCGCACATGGTCGCCTTAAACATGCATCGGCATTCGTAAGCGCCGACACAATTGATGTGATCGGTATTGTGAACGCGGCACACGAAGCGGCAGCGGTCGCAGTTGCGCAGCTCGGCATTGGTCCCTCCCGTGCCCGCGTGCTCTTGGATGCCGGGTTGCGCGTGCCGGAGAAATGGCACCAAGAGTCATTCATTCGAGGCGACGAGCAGATACCCGCTATCGCGCTCGCATCGATTGTCGCAAAAGTTACGCGCGATCGGCATATGGAAGAACTTTCGTCCACGTACTCCGCATATGGATTCGAGAGGCATAAGGGGTACGGTACGCCGGAACATGCCGCTGCGATCAAGAAGTTTGGCAGTAACGGAATCCACAGGATCTCGTTCCTGTCTCGCTTATAGACTAAGTATCAAGTAGCAGGTATCAAGTATCAAACAAGTAAATAAGTAAAAAAGTCGCAAATTCTAAATGAACTCCCTTTGATACTTGGAACTTGATACTTGGTACTTTCCGCAGTAGACTGCGGGCCTATGGTAGTCCGAATGCGGGCAAACCGCTCAAAAACAGGGAAAAGACGTTCTCATCATGCGCTCTTGGCAGAGAGGCTTGCGACATGCGAGTGCGGGGCTATGAGAATGAGCCATCGCGCGTGCAAAGAGTGCGGAAAATATAACGGCAGGATTGTCATTGATGTCGTTGCTCGGGCGAAGCGAGAGGCGCGTCGAGACAAAAAACGCCAGAAGGAACTCCGCGCTTCAGGACAGGAAAAAGACACTACTAGCAATAAGGAAGTTGCAAAAACCACGTAATATTCATTAGTTGGGCATATTTTGTTCTTTATGGCAAATAGGCATTTGGCCCGCTCGGTCGTTCTCCAAGTGCTTTTCGAGCGCGATCAAGCCGGGGGTACAATGAGCTTAGAGGATGCTGAAAAACGGCTGTCAGATTATGCGCAAGAATTTTATGCGCGGGAGAGCGATCTTCCGTTTATGAAAAATCTCCTGCAGACTGCGATCGCGAAACAGAAAGAGATCGACGAAGTGATCGTGAGCGCGGCTCCCGAGTGGCCGCTTGAAAGAATAGCGGCAATCGATCGCAACGTGCTCCGCCTCGGACTGACAGAACTTTTGTACGCCGATCGCTCGCAAGTGCCAGCGAAAGTGGCCATCAACGAGGCGATCGAGCTGGCAAAGACGTTCGGAAGCGCATCATCAGGACGGTTTGTGAACGGCGTCCTGGGCGCTGTGTATGTTGAACTCGGAGAGCCGGGCAAAGCAGAGGGCGGAGTGCGGAAGAAAGAGCAGTCGGATCCGAAAAAAATTCCGGTGCAGCAGCTTGCGGGTGCGGTCGTTTATGCGAGGCACGAAGGCGGCATGTTTCTCGCGTTCGTGCACGACATTTTCGGGCATTGGACGATTTCGAAAGGTAAAATAGAGAACGGGGAAGACGTGCAGACGGGAGCTATTCGCGAGATCAAAGAAGAGCTCGGCGTCGATGTGGAGATAAAAGAGGAGCTCGGCGTCAACGAGTACATCGCGAATGACCCGGAGGTAAAGGGCGGCAAGAAGCGAAAGCGCGTTACGTACTTTCTCGCGGAAGCGCCGTTTTCAGAATTAAGGCTCGGCACTTCGGGCGGGTTGGACGACGCGCAGTGGTTTCCTCTCTCACAAGTCGGCAGCCTCAATTTTTACGACGACACATTAAAGATAATCATTCCGGCGATTAACCTTCTTGCACAAAGAGAAGCGAGAAGGTAAGTATCAAGTATCAGGTAGCAAGTATCAAATAAGTATCAATGAACAAAGTACCAATTTTTAATACTTATTTACTTGCCAACTTGTTTGTTACTTGATACTTGTGATTTGATACTTGCGTAGTATGCCCAATTTTGCTGAATTCGAGAAAAAAGTGAATTATGTCTTTTCCGATAAACGCTTGCTGGAGCAAGCGTTTACGCATCGCTCATATCTCAATGAGAATCGCGTCTCGGGACGCGAGCATAACGAGCGCTTGGAGTTCTTGGGTGATGCAGTTCTTGAACTCGTCGTTACGGAATTTCTTTTCGCAAAATATCCAGACAAGCCGGAAGGAGAACTGACAGCGTTTCGCGCGGCGCTCGTTAATACAGTGAGCATTTCAGATGCCGCGACTAAGCTCGGCATGAACGAGTACTTGCTGCTCTCTCGCGGCGAATCGAAAGATGTCGGCCGCGCGAGGCAGATCATTCTTGCGAACGCTTTTGAAGCGCTCATCGGCGCACTGTATCTTGATCGCGGATATGACGTGGCGAAAGAATTCATTGCATCACAACTCTTCCATAAAACTGATGAAGTTGTCGAAAAGCGTCTGTGGCAAGACGCGAAGAGCAAGTTCCAAGAAATCGCGCAGGATGTTGCTGGTGTTACGCCTCGCTACGAGATCGTAAGCCAATCCGGTCCCGACCATGACAAAAGTTTTGTAACCGGCGTCTACCTCGGCAGCGACCGCGTCGCAACCGGCGAAGGACGTTCTAAACAGGAAGCGGAACAAGCAGCTGCCGAAAACGCTCTGAAAGCAAAGGGGTGGTAACGATTATGACTTTGGACATTGCAGAAGGAGTTATTCACACAACAAAGGCAGTACTACATAATGGTGAGGGAAAGTTTTTTCTTCTTGTGCGAGAACCCGACGGAACTTGGGGCCTTCCAGGTGGCGCAAAAGACGTCGAAGATGCCGATATTTCGGCAGCACTTAGGCGAGAACTTCAAGAGGAACTCTCGTTGGAGCCTGACGAATATTCAGTCTTTGATCCGAAAATTGCGACGGAATTTTTATATGGTCAGCAAGGCTCGGAGCGCATCGGTATGAAAGGATTCAATAACTTTTTCCTCGTAGAGGTCAAAGACATAAGCGGTATCAGGAAAGAAAAAAAGTTACTGGAGATCGGTTGGTTTAGAGCCGACGAAGCGCTGCAAAAACTGGAGCACGATGCGATGAAGAGAGGTTTTGACTCCTTGGTGAAGTTACTCAAGAAAGTTTGAGATGTTTGGATTGAGGTTTAACCTCAATCGCACCCCCTAAACATTGAGAGTCTCGTAAGTCTTCGCTTCTTGAATCATTTTTTGTATTGACGGTATTTCATCGAAAAGTTGAAATATCGACTGCCCGAGCAGTAGTTTGTGCGGTCGAATGTTGCCCATGAATTCTGGAAGGCTTGAGTATGGATAATCACGCAGTCCTTTTTCAATTTTAGCAACGCCCCCTCGTCCCTCTTTCCATTTTTGTTCAAATAGTTCAGCTGGATTCAGATGTATGTAGGAAATCAAATGCTTCAGGTATCTGTCGTCCGCGATATGTCGTGACTTAAATGTGCCTCCGAATAATGCGCCGGTCCGGTCGTTCTTCTGGTTGAAGTACATCGTGTAGCCCGTAAATACTTTTTGCATGAAGAGCGAAATACCACCCTCTTGAATTTCCTTAAGCACAAAATGGAAATGAGTTGGCATTAACGCATACGCGCCGAACTCAACGATGTTCGGTTGTATCGATTGAGCAGTTTCTTTCAGTATTGTTACAAATCGGATCGTGCTTTCATTAAATAGTTGTATTGGTCCCGGATTCCTGCCAAGGTACATAAGAAGTAGCAGACGCTCGTAGTCTCTTTCTTCAAGGAAAACCTTTCGCTTGTCTACGCCGCGATTGTAGCAGTGGTACCATTCGTTCAATTGGATGGGTTGTCGATTTGCCACTGGGCCATTATACCTCCAAGATTGAGGTTAAACCTCAATCTGAGCATATTTCGGTGGAGATTGCGTCGCAATCGGCGAGGGACGTTCTAAGCAGGAAGCAGAACAAGCAGCCGCGGAAGCTGCATTGGCTGCAAAGGGCTGGTAAATTTATGAAATTTTAGAGCAGATCACTCTTTTTCACCTCTCTTTTTACATTGGCGATGAGCGATACGTTGCCAAGCCTCACTTTATTTTTTGGCTTGTCTACGTGTGCCTCGAATAAATCATAGCCATCCTTGTATCTCTGAACACGCTCAAATCTATGGCGAATAGCGGTACGCACAACATCGGCTTGGCTTACTTCCCTAGTTTCCGATTGAATAATTCTCAACATCTCAACTTCCGCAGGGTTGAGATGCAGTTCGAGACGATGCTTAGGACGCTTGTCCTCCGGTGGTCTTTGAATATCAGACATATATAAAATCTGACCTACATAGTGAGGCAGTCATGCGTCGTTGTCAAAGAGTTTTCCTCGCATTTTCCTGGCAGCGAGAAGCTAAAAGCTATAAGCTAGTGAAGATGTACCTCAAATCCGTTGAGCTCACGGGGTTCACCCAGCACCAAAATTTGGCTCAGCCAAACAAGAGGATAAGCGTCGGAGTCCGCTGACAAGGCATCTGCTACTATTTATCTTCTCACTTTCTCCACGCTGTTTAGAGCCAAATTTGGTTCATGGGCCGGTTCATGGGCAGGAATCCTTCCGTGGCATTTTGTTGGTACAATGAACGCCAATGTATCTTAAGTCAGTTGAGTTAACAGGTTTTAAGTCTTTTGGCAAAAAGACGTCGTTTGAATTCACGTCGCCTATCACGGCGATAGTTGGGCCAAATGGTGCGGGGAAGTGCGTGACGGGGGACACGTGTTTGCGACGGCGAGTACGAGCGAACGATCGCGAATCCCTTGAGGATGTTGCTATCGTTGATATTCGACAAGGAGATGAGGTGTTGACGCTCGACGAAAAAAGAGGACAGCTGATTGTCTCTCGTGTGAATGCGCTTCAGGACATGGGTACGAAAGACATTGTTGAGATCGTGACGGCGACCGGTAAAAGAATACGCACAACTGACACACATCCGTATCTTGCTCTGGCCCAAAGATTGAAACATCCACGAGTGGCTATTTTTATTGATGGCGCTAACTTCGAGCAAAGTGTTCGCACGATTTGTGCGCGGGCCGATTTTTCTGAACTTCAGAAAGCGTTTCCACATTCGACTCTGCGCTTGTACCAGACCGACTTTGGCACACCAGCGCAAGCTCGTTTTTTCACGCGTCTCAAGAAACTCGGTTTCCGATTAGTGACAAAATCAGTGAAAGTGATCAGGCGGCGTGATGGCAGAGATGCGCACAAGTCTAACTTTGATGTTGAAATTGCGGTGGATGCGGTGGCGAACATAGACTTCTATGATGTTGCCGTTCTTTTTTCTGGAGATTCTGATTTTGATTATCTCGTTAAGCACTTGCAGAAATGCGGTAAAGAGGTCGTTGTCATTTCGCCCTGGAAACGTACCGCGCGTGAATTGCGCCAAAGTGCAGCTTTGTATTTGAATTTGAAACAAATGCCATTTATTAAACATCGTTTTAACCCGGTGACGGATCAACAAGGTCAGCGCATAAAAAAGGCCCCCGAAGGGGCCGATCACGACCGACTTTTAGGGTCGGCACTTCCGATACTAGAGCAGGTGCATCCATTCGTCAAGGGTGGAGAGTGGATAAGCGCGAAATCAATGAAGGCGGGGGACATGATTGCGACTGCAAATGAAAATGGCAAGCCTGTCTACGAGCGCATCATTAATGTACACCTCAAAGCTCCGGAGCGCGTGTACGACATAGAAGTAGAAGGCACGCACAACTTCGTCGCGAATGGCATCATCGCTCATAACAGCAACGTAGCGGAAGCGTTTCGATTCGTTCTTGGGGAGCAATCGATGAAATCTCTGCGTTCGAAGCGAGGCGAGGATTTGATATGGGGCGGATCGCCCGCTTTGCCACGGATGAACCGCGCGGGGATTAGGGTGGTATTTGATAACACGAAGCGGCTCTTGGACATCGATTTTCCGGAAGTGACCGTGGAGCGTGTGGTATTCCGCGACGGGCAAAATGAATATCTGTTGAACGGCACGCAAGTTCGCCTCAAAGATGTGGTGCGGCTTCTTGCGGGAGCGAATATTGGCGGCTCGGGTTACCAGATCATTTCGCAGGGCGAGGCGGATCGCATCTTGAATGCCTCGCCAAAAGAGCGGCGAGAGATGGTGGAAGATTCGTTGGGGCTGAAACTCTACCAGCATAAAAAAGCGGAGAGCGAGAGGAAGTTGGACGAGACGGCCGTTAATATTGATAAGACGAAATCACTGCGGCGAGAGCTCGCGCCGCATCTGAAATTCCTGCAGACCCAGGTTGAGAAGGTTGAGAAAGCGCGCGACATGAAAGAGGAATTGAAAGTATTGCTCCTCGAATATCTTGCGCGGGAACATGCGTGGCTGACATCCGAGCATACCCAGCTGTTTGAAGAATCAAAATCTCGTGAAGCGGAAGCGAGAAGACTCGAATTAGAAATCAAAGCTGCGAGGGGGGAACATTCCAACGGTGCAGGTGAGCGGGCTGCGAAACTTGAAAGCGAACTGCGGGAAATGGAGCACAAAAGGGGCGAGGCGCGCAAGTTCTGCGAGTCGCTCGCGCGAGAGTTGGGCCGCGCCGAGGGAGCGCTGGAAGCGACCAACGTGACGGTGGAGCAGATCGTACCGGTTCCGCACGTGCGGCAATTCATACATGAGATAGAAAGTGCGATATCGGATGCGGAGCGAGCCGATGACGTTGGAGCGATGCGAGGGTTGCTTTCACGCATACGAGAGCGTATCAAGTCGTTCGTTGGCGATCTCACGGGAGTTGCACCGATCACGAATCACGAGGCGAAGCAGAATGTCGATCGGCTTGCGTCGCAACTGAAGCGCGCGGAAGAAGACGAGTTGAAGTTTGCAGCGGAAGCCGAACGCATTCGCGTAGAAATTGCGCAATCACGGGAAGAACATTTTAACAGTGAGCGGAAGTCTGTGGAATTGGAAGGTTCGATGCGCGAAGCACAGGGGAAATTGGGTGTTGCCCGTTCAGGGTTGGACAACATGAGGATGTTGCGGCAGCGGTTCGAGGAAGAAGTGCGCGAAGGCGTCGCGTTGATCGGCGCAGATATTCGCGGGTGGGACGAGGGCGAAGTCCCGCAAGGCGCGCTTTCGGAAGATCGGAGCGAGCAAGACAAGAGAAGACGCGCAGTGGAGCGCCTGAAGATCAAAATAGAAGAAGCTGGAATCGGCGGCGGGGACGCAGTCGTGAAAGAATTTTCGCAGACGAGAGAGCGCGACGAATTTCTGGCGCGGGAGCTCGCAGATTTGGAGAAATCAGCTGCGTCACTGAAAGACATCATTGCAGAACTTGAAAAGACCATCGATCAGCAATTTACGGAAGGACTGAAGCATATTAATAAAGCGCTTACCGGATTTTTCTCAAAGTTGTTTGGCGGCGGGGAAGCGAAACTCGAAGTAGAAGAGTCCCGACGAATGTCAAGGCGTCGCCTTGACATTGAAGACGAGACGGAAGAGGAAATTCCCGAAGAGGACGAGTTGTACGCGGGCCTGTCTATTTCTGTGAAGCTGCCGCGGAAAAAAGTGCACGGGTTGGAAGTACTTTCAGGCGGCGAGCGCGCGCTCACCTCGATCGCTCTTATTTTCTCGATGTCGCAGGTGAATCCTCCGCCGTTTTTGATTTTGGACGAAACCGATGCCGCGCTTGATGAGGCGAACAGTAAGCGCTATGCGGATATGGTCCAGGAGCTTGCCGAGAAATCGCAACTCATCGTCATCACGCACAATCGTGCGACGATGGCAGCGGCAGGCGAGCTCTATGGCGTTACCATGGATTCAAGTGGCGTCTCTAAAGTGCTTTCCGTGAAGTTGGAAGATGCCGAGCACGTGGCAAAATAGATCATATGACCGAGAGATTGAGGGGAAATATCCCCGATGAGACACGCCGAAGATTTGAACAACTAAAAGTGAATCTGAATCAACACCTCACTCCTTTCTTGGATGCGACCAATCCGAATTCAGCCAATAACTGCCAGATGAAAGCGAATAATCTCGTTGAAAAGACTATGAAACTATACATGAGCGATGTGCATCGCAGGGGTTCATACGTCGTGAATGTTGCTAGACTTCTCTATCTAATGTGGCGTAAAAAACCAAGCCAGAAGTTGATGGAGAAAGTCTCCCAAGAGGTAGAAATGTTTGTGACGGATCTAGTTGAATCTGGAATCGTAAGGCATGACAAAGAGCGAGAAGTCAGGCACGTATGTCGACGCGCTTTCTTTCTCCCTGGTCAGACCAGCAGGAGTTAAGCTCGATGGATGGTAAGACCGTCGCTTCTTGATACGTTGACAGAAAGTAAGAAGGTAATACTATCTTACTTATGGCAATGACCGAAATACTACGAGTGCAGAAAATGAAGAGCAAGGGGCAGATCACACCTCCGAGTAAATAGCGTGTGGCTGTCGGGACACAGCATGTTATCGTGAAGACGCAGGGCGACTTGCTCACTGTCGCACCAGCGCGTTTTGAAAAAGACGAAGATGATGGGAATTGGGAGATCATTAGCTAAGCGGAAAAGGTAGAGATCTGGTTGTTGAGGCTATTTGACAGTTGCGTGCAGCGAGACTGCTGGCATCAGAATTGTGAAGTAGATATAGCACAGATTCAACGGCCGTTGAATCTGTGCTATATATCGTCTCGCAATTCTTCCCGTCGGGGCAGGGTCTTGCTTGGAGAAGTTGCTTGGAGTAGTTTGACCGTGCTCATTGCCCCTGGTATATTGCATTCTCATGTTAAAAATCAGATTGCAGAGAACCGGGCGCATCAATGATCCTTCGTTTCGGATCGTTGTCATCGAGCACACCGAAAGCACGAAAAGCGGCAGCATCGTCGAAAGGCTAGGCTCGTATAATCCAAGAACGAAAGAGCGAGTCCTCGCGGAAGATCGCATCAAATACTGGCTTTCCGTCGGCGCTAAGGCATCCGGCACGGTGCATAATATGTTGATTTCGGCCGGGATCATCACAGGAAAGAAAGTAAACGTTCTCCCAAAAAAGACTGTTCCGCCTGCCCCGACCGAAGTGGAGGGGAAAAAGGAAGAAGTTGCAGCAGAAACAAATGCCGCTCCCGCCCCCGAAGCTTCAGAGCCAGTTGAGGCGGAAGAGCCGGCAGAAATCCCGGTAGCAGAAGAGAAAGCAGTTGCATAACTCTTTTGACCCTCCCTGTATTCCGTTGTATTCTCTTCAGATTACTATACGCTAGAAGCTAACACCTAGAAGCTACTCAGTATGGAACAAGATCAGATATTCCTCGAATATGTAGTAAGGGCGCTCGTCGATAAC
>CAYJVW010000001.1:18191-50342 GCA_964373725.1 uncultured Candidatus Saccharibacteria bacterium
TATGGAACAAGATCAGATATTCCTCGAATATGTAGTAAGGGCGCTCGTCGATAACCCGAACGACGTCAAGATAAATAGAACAGTCGATGAGATGGGCGTTCTCCTTACGCTTTCAGTACATAAGGACGACATGGGAAAGATTATCGGACGAAGCGGGGCAACCGCGAAAGCGATCCGTACGATCCTTCGCGTCGTTGGCATGAAGAACGAGGCGCGTGTCAATTTGAAAATCGAAGAGCCGGAAGGATCAGAGCGAGGGTTCCGAGACGTCGCTACGAGCGATACGGGAGGCTATACGCACGCACCGAAAGCGCGCCAAGAATCGCCGAAAGATAAGTCGTTGGATGATGTGCTCGATAACCTCAAGAGTGAGTGATCGTCAAGCGGTTAGCGTTCAGCGTATAGAAAATAAGGGTTCTTGCCTCACTCGACGCTAGTCGCTAAACGCTTTACGCTACCTTCATGCTTCACTTCCATATCATCACTCTCTTTCCCGACTCGATAGAAGCGTATCTTTCGAGTTCGATTTTGGGGAGAGCGAGAGAGAAGAGGCTGGTCAAAATTTCGTACTACGATCCAAAAAAGTACGCCGTGGGCAAGCATAGACGGGTAGATCAACGGCCGTATGGCGGCGGACCCGGCATGGTGCTTGAGCCAACCGCGATGCTGCGAGCGTCCGCGGCGGCGCTAAAAAAGGCGTCGATGTCAAGGCGTCGCCTTGACAGTGGGCGGCCAAAAAAACCAGAAATTATTTTCTTTACGACAGACGGGGTGCAATTCGATGAAGCGATGGCGAAGAAACTTGCAAACCCCATTAGAGCCCGCGGTCGCAAACGACCTGCCTCTAACGGGGCAGGGAAGAAAGACATCCTACTTATTTGCGGAAGATATGAGGGCGTGGACGCGCGAGTTCCGAAAATTCTTAAAGCAAAATCTGTCACGGTCGGGCCATACGTTTTAACTGGCGGTGAATTGCCGGCAGCAATTCTTGTTGATGCAGTGGCGCGTTTCGTTCCCGGGGTTCTCGGAAAAGCCGAATCACTCGAGCGCTCTCGCGTCTCAAGCCCCGAAGTCTACACGCGGCCCGAGACGCTCGTTTGGAAAGGGAAGAAATATAAGGTTCCAAATGTATTGTTAACAGGGCATCATGCGAAGATTGATGAGTGGAAGACGAAGCAAAGCAAGTAGTTGCTGTCACAATTTACGTGTGATACAAGGCTTGCGGTGTGAACCCCGGCAACCATGGAAGGAAAGCCGATGAAGATCGAGCTGGATATCACTGGAATGGCGAATGCGTTGAAGATTAGCGAAGAACAAGTTCTTCAAGAGCTTTGGCTCAATCGACCCGACCACAATAACATTGACTACTGTGTGGACGGTGCGCTCGATGAGCAAGATCTGAGCACGAGAAGAGGTTGGTTTTTGCGAGTCGCTTCGCATTTTGTCCGGCGGATCGAATGATCTGCGCTGGGGGAGGGCGGCCGCTTGCGGTCGCCTTCCCATATGGGTGCTCGTCAAAACTACAAAGGGTAACCCTTTGGGATGTTCCACAAAGGGTTACCCTTTGTGGAAACACCTCGGAACTTTCATGCCATGATTTCGGTATGGAACCAACATGGAATACCGTATACGACACGAACTTGATTACTTGTCAAGGTAGACAGCATTTCTGGGACTGGTACACTCCTCGGACATTTGCTGATTCTCGATTGTGTTGCGGTTGGTTTTTGAATAAGCAAAAAAGAAGCCTGTAGTCAGGCACTTTTTATAAGGTTGTGAGCAGGTAGCGAGAATCACAGGTAAGTGCCCGCACAAAATTTTTGCTGCGCAAAAATTTAGGCGGTTCTAAGAGCTTCTAAACTCGCTGCGCTCGTTAAGAATCTCTAAGATGGCAAAAACTAAGGGGGCAAAACCGCAGAAATTCTTCGGGCGCTTTAAGAAACCACTCGTTGAATTGCCGAATCTCGTCGAGTCGCAGCTCGAATCGTTTCGGCAGTTCGTGGGGAGCGGCGCCGAGAAGGTCTTCAAAGAATTTTCTCCGATCACTGATCACGCGAACAAAAAATTCGAGCTGACGCTCACGAAGTTCACCTTCGGAGCTGTGCGTTGGGACGAGCACTACGCGAAACGCATGATGCGCACCTACGAAGCGCCGCTCTCGATGGTCGCTAAATTGAAGAACAAAACGACGGGCGAAGAGCGGGAGCAGGAAATTTTCCTCGCAGATTTTCCATGGATGACCGTGCATGGCACGTTCATCATCAACGGCGTCGAGCGCATCGTCGTGCCGCAGCTCGCGCGTTCCTACGGCGTCTTTTTCGAGAGCGTTCCGTATAAAGGAAAGAACTATTTTGCGGCAAAAATCATACCGGCCCGCGGCGTGTGGATAGAGATCGAATCAGATGCGGACGGCGGGATGTATGTGAAGATAGACCGCAAACGCCGTTTTCCGGTTACGTCGCTTCTGCGGGTTCTCGGCCTCAACACGGACAAAGAAATGCTTGCCCGTTTCGAAAAATCGCCTGCGGCAAAAGATACGATCGCGGCAACGCTTGAGCATGACAGTGCGAAAACTGTCGAGGAAGCGTGCGTGGAAATTTATCGCCGTCTTCGCGACGGCGACATAGCGACACCCGAATCCGCTCGCGACCATGTCGCATCCATCCTCTCTCCAGAGCGTTACGATCTTTCGCGCGTCGGCCGTTTTCATTTCAATCGTAGGTTCGGGGGTCCGATCGGCGAGAAAAATCTTACCGCGTCTGCACTTTCGCAGGATGATATCGTCCGCATCGTAACCCACATCGCGGAGCAGAACGTGGATCCTCTCGCGCAGCCGGATGACATCGACCACCTCGGTTTCCGACGCGTTCGTTTTGTGGGCGAACTTCTCGAGCAGCGCATGCGCATCGGCCTTTCTCGCATGAAGCGAAATATCCAGGACAGAATGGCGATGGTGGACGCCGACACGGTGCTCCCCGTGCAATTCGTAAACCCACGACCGTTCCAAGCTTCTATCCGCGAATTTTTCACGACAGACCAACTCTCGCAGCTGATGCAGCAGTACAACACCCTCGACGAGATCGAGCACTTGCGCACGCTCTCGACGCTTGGTCGCGGCGGTCTCACCAGCGAGCGCGCAGGACTCGAAGTGCGTGACGTGCACGCGTCGCACTATGGCCGCGTCTGCCCGATCCATACGCCGGAAGGAAAGAACATCGGCCTCGTCTTGCATATGAGTCTCTTTGCCCGTCCGAATGAATTTGGCATCATCGAGACGCCGTACGCGAAAGTCGAGAAAGGACGCGTGACCGAGAAAATCGTGTATTTGAATGCGATCGAAGAAGAGCGCTACGCCATCGCGCACGCGGGAGTCGAAACGGACAAAGATGGACGCATCGTTGAAAAAACGGTTGAAGTTCGAAAGGAAGGCGAACCAACGCTCGTCGAGCAGGGCGACGTGAACTACATGGAAGTTGCGACGAACCAGCCGTTTTCTGTCGCCACATCCTTGATTCCGTTCGTCGAGAATGACGACGCGAACCGCGCGCTCATGGGTTCAAACATGCAAAAGCAGGCGGTGCCCCTGGTGGTACCGGAGAGCCCTGTTGTTGCGACAGGCATTGAGGCGGAAGCTGCGCGAGATTCGGGCAGACTCGTGTTGGCCGAAGAAGGCGGCGAAATCACATACTCTGATGCGCGGCTCATAAAAGTGAAAAATGCAGATGGCAAGACGAAGGACTACGAACTTGTAAATTTTTCTCGGACGAACGGCTTTACAACATTCCATCAGCGGCCGACCGTTTCCGTCGGAGACACCGTGAAGCGCGGTGCGGTGCTTGCGGATGCGTCCACGTCCGTAGGCGGGCAACTTGCGATAGGACAGAACGTTCGCGTCGCATTTCTTCCATGGTTCGGCGCGAACTACGAAGATGCCATCGTCATTTCAGAGCGGCTTGCAAAAGAGGCTCGCTTCACCTCTATCCACATGGAGGAATTTATCTGTGTTGTGCGCGATACGAAACTCGGGCCCGAGGTGACGACGCACGACATCCCGAACGTATCAGAATTCAAACTGCGCAATCTCGACGAGGAGGGAATCATCCGGATCGGCGCCGAAGTGCGCCCCGGTGATATTTTGGTAGGTAAGGTGACGCCGAAAGGAGAAACGCAGCTCACACCGGAAGAGCGCCTTCTCCACGCGATCTTTGGAGAGAAAGCGAAGGACGTGAAAGATACGTCGCTTCGCATGGACGGCGGCAAACGCGGACGCATCGTCGGCGTCAAAGTATTTTCGCGAGAGACAGGC
This sequence comes from uncultured Candidatus Saccharibacteria bacterium, assembly GCA_964373725.1. Classification (GTDB taxonomy): domain Bacteria; phylum Patescibacteriota; class Minisyncoccia; order Phycocordibacterales; family UBA2100; genus UBA10103. The sequence goes on from CAYJVW010000001.1 coordinate 22,498, forward strand.
GATCAACTGGAGAGCGGCGTCATCAAGCGCGTGCATGTCGAAGTCGCACAGCTGCGGACAATTTCAGTGGGCGATAAGCTGGCCGGGCGGCACGGCAACAAGGGCGTCATCTCGCGCGTTTTGCCTGAAGAAGACATGCCGTACGATGAAAACGGAAATCCTGTCGATATTATTCTGACGCCGCTTGGCGTGCCGTCGCGTATGAACTTGGGACAAATTCTCGAGCTCCACCTCGGGCTCGCAGCGCATGCACTGGGTTATCAGGCCGTCGTGCCGTCGTTTGCCGGCGCGACAGAAGACGAGATCCGCGACGAGTTGAAGAAGGCGGGTTTCAGCGAGACGGGTAAGTTCACGCTCTTTGATGGCCGTACCGGCGAAGCGTTTGCGCAGCCGGTATCGGTAGGCGTCATGTACATGCTGAAACTCCATCACATGGTGGAAGACAAGATCCACATGCGCTCGATCGGTCCGTATTCCTTGACGACGCAGCAGCCACTCGGCGGCAAAGCGCAGAACGGCGGCCAGCGAGTGGGAGAAATGGAAGTCTGGGCTTTCTTAGGCTACGGCGCCGCGCACAGTTTGCGCGAAATTCTCACGATAAAATCCGACGACATCTTGGGCCGCTCTGCCGCGTTCGATGCGATCGTCTCCGGCGAGCGCATAGAAGAAACGAATACTCCAGCGACATTCAACGTGCTCGTGCGACATTTGAGAGGACTCGGTATAGATATTGAATTTAAGGAAGATGGAGGTGCGGGGTTACAAAAATACGAAACTCGAAATCCTAAATCCTGAACAAATTCAAAATATGAAATCAGAAATCAAAAAAGAGAGCATTTGTTTAGAGTTTAGATATTAGAAATTAGAATTTACTTTTTATGCAGAAGAAAAAAGACATGATTCCCCAGCACTTCGACGCGGTTTCGATGCGGCTCGCATCTCCCGATCGTGTGTTGGATTGGTCGCACGGTGAGATAACGAAACCCGAAACCATCAACTACCGCACGCAGCGGCCGGAAAAAAACGGTCTTTTCGACGAACGCGTATTCGGACCGGAAAAAGATTATGAATGTTACTGCGGCAAGTATCGCGGCATACGATTCCGCGGCATTATCTGCGAGAAGTGCGGCGTCGAGATAACGCGAGCGATAGTCCGCCGCGAGCGCATGGGCCACGTCGATCTTGCGTCCCCCATTGCGCACATTTGGTTCCTCCGCGGTATTCCTTCGCGCATTGCCTTGATGCTCGGCCTCTCTGCGGCCGACGTCGAGAAAGTCGTCTACTTCGCGGGCTACATTGTGACGCAAGTCGAAGAGACGGAGCGCACGCGCCTCCTCAAAGATCTTGACCAGGAATTCAAGGCGAAAACGTCCTCCGCGAATGCAGACGAGAAAACACGCTTGAAGGAGTTGGCGTTGAAAGCAAAGAAAGAGATTGAATCGATACGCGATGGCGTCGTTCTGGACGAAGCGGCGTACCATCTCTTTGCGGTCAAATACGGCGCGATGTTTCGCGCATCAATAGGCGCGGAAGCGCTCTACAATATCCTGAAGCGCGTTGATCTCACAAAACTCATCAAGGAATTGAAATCCGAATACGAGACGGCTCCGGCGGCCGAGCGCGACAAACTTCGCAAACGGCTGGCGCTCGCCGAAAGTTTGGAGCGAGCCGGCGTGCGGCCGGAGTGGATGTTCATGACGCGGCTTCCCGTGGTGCCTCCCGCCCTGCGGCCGATGGTCGCGCTTGAAGGTGGCCGTCACGCATCGTCTGATCTGAACGATCTCTACCGCCGCGTCATCAACAGAAACAATCGGCTGAAACGCTTGCTGGCTATTCACGCGCCCGAAGTCATCCTTCGCAATGAAAAGCGGATCTTGCAGGAAGCCGTGGACGCGCTTCTCGACAACTCAATGCGGCGCGGCAGCGGAGTCCTCGGAATTTTGGGAGGCCGTCGGCGCGCGTTGAAATCGCTCGCTGATTATCTGAAGGGAAAGCACGGTTATCTTCGCCAGAACTTGCTCGGCAAACGAGTCGACTACTCTGGCCGCTCGGTCATCGTCGTTGGTCCTGATCTTGCGCTCGATGAGTGCGGACTGCCGAAACATATGGTCTTGGAGTTGTTCCGCCCGTTCGTCATCGCGGGTCTCCTCGCGCGCGAGCATGCGTACAACATCCGCGGCGCGGGGCGTCTCATCGAAGACGAAGCGCCGGAAGTGTGGCCTATTCTTGAAGACGCCATCAAGGGCAAGTACGTGCTTTTGAACCGCGCGCCTACTCTGCATCGTCAATCTATCCAAGCGTTCAAGCCGGTCTTGATTGAAGGTAATGCAATTCAAGTTCACCCTCTCGTCTGTCCCGCATACAACGCCGACTTCGACGGAGACGCGATGGCCGTGCACGTGCCGCTCTCGGAAGAGGCGCAGATGGAAGCTGAAAAGATAATGTCAGCCAACAAGAACGTATTGAAGCCGGGAAGCGGCGACGTTGTCGTCGCGTCCAAATTGCTCGATATCGTGCTCGGCTGCTATTGGATGACGAGAGCGGTTCCCGGCGCGAAAGGAGAGGGAAGCGCGTTTCCTTCGACCAATGCCGCCATCACCGCATACGATTTCCGCGCGGTTGATATTCGCGCGCCGATCAAAGTCCTGCCATCGGATAGTCAGAAGTACGCCGCATTTGGTGGAAAGGTGTTTGAGACGACAGTGGGGCGGCTCTTGTTCAACTCCGTTCTCCCGAGCGATTTTCCATTTTTGAATGAAGAGATCACCAACAAGCGTATGGCGAACTTGGTTCACAACCTGGTGAATCACTATTCGCTCGACGGCATTCCGGTCATTCTCGATAAGATAAAGGCATTCGGATTCCGCTACGCGACGCACGCCGGAATCACATGGTCGCTCGGAGACGTGAAAGTTCCTAAACAAAAAGAGAAATTGGTGAAAGAAGGGCGCGCTGCCGTTCTGAAAGAGCGCGAGAACTACGAGAACGGCCTTCTTACCGACGAAGAGCGAAAGCGCATGACCATCGAGATATGGGGCCAGGTATCGAGCGACCTGCGGAAGCACGTGTTGGAAGAGCTCGACCAGCAAGGTCCGGTTCATAACATGATCACATCCGGCGCGCGCGGTTCGGCAGTGCAGCTGCACCAAATGGCCGGCATGAAAGGTCTCATCACGAACCCGCGCGGAGAGATCATCGAATTTCCTATCACCTCGTCTTTGAAAGAAGGCTTGACGCCTATCGAATACTTCATCTCAACACATGGCGCGCGAAAAGGATTAGCCGACACCGCGCTCAACACCGCGCGCGCTGGCTACCTCACGCGCCGGCTTTTCGATGTTGCGCACGATGTCGTTACGCTCGAAGATGATTGCGGCACCAAAGAAGGCGCTACGATTCTGCGGCCAGGAAAAGAAAATATCGGCGGCTCATTTGCGGATCGCGTCGTGGGCCGCGTGCTCGCGGAAGATATTGAGTCGTCTGATAAAAAAGCATCGTTCAAGCGAAATCATCTTCTCACGCGCGACGATGCACAGGCGATCGAATCGAGCGACGCAAAGTTGGCCATCGTTCGCTCTCCGATGACATGCAAGGTGTATCGAGGCGTATGCCAGAAGTGCTACGGCACAGACCTTACGACTGGCGAGATGGTTGATCTCGGCGAAGCGGTCGGCGTCATTGCCGCGCAGGCGATTGGCGAGCCGGGCACGCAGCTCACCATGCGCACATTCCACACGGGAGGCGTTGCGACTGCGGGCGGCGACATCACTATGGGCTTGCCTCGTGTTGAAGAAGTGTTTGAAAGCCGCATGCCGAAGCTCCCCGCGACTATAGCGCGGGTCTCGGGCACGGTAGGCGACATCGTTCGCGACGGCCAAGAGACGATTCTAACGATTCTTCCAGAGGAAGTTTCCAGCAAAACCGGCAAGGCGGCAAAGAAAGAAACCGAATACCGCGTGCATCCCGCCCGTCAGATCCTCGTAAAAGGGGGTGATGCAGTGCAGAAAGGCGACTTCCTTACCGACGGCTCTGCTGATATTGAAGAACTCTTTCTTCTTGCAGGCAAGGAAACGACGCAGCAATACATCATCAACGAAATCACGCGCATTTACGAATTGCAGGGTGTTTCCACTGCGCGCAAGCATCTCGAGATCATCGTGAAGCAGATGTTCTCGCGCATGTCTGTCATATCGACGGGCGATACAAGAATTTCCGCCGGCGATATCATCGCCGATTTCGAATTCGACCGCTTGAATCGAGAAATGAAAGCTGCGGACAAAGAGCCGGCAAAGGGCAAAGCGCTTCTACTCGGCATCACGGAAGTTTCCCTCACGCGCGCATCGTTCCTCTCTGCTATCTCATTCCAAAACACGCCTCGCAAACTTGCCGAAGCCGCCGTTTCGGGCGCTGTCGACCGACTTGTGGGTCTCAAAGAAAACGTCATCATCGGTCGCCTCATTCCCGCGGGAACCGGCTTCAAGGGCAGCAAGAAGCACGCCATGATCACCGAATTGCAGGAAAAACTTGCGCAAGAAGGTGCGGCAGCGGAGAGCGACGAACAGCCGAAGGCAGTGTAAGTTCGAATTACAAAACGCTTTCCCCGCCTGCGCCGAGGCTTCGGTGGGCAGGTCGGCACAGGGTCTTCGTCGCCGCAGAGTATTTTGGCGGAGGAATGGCTCATACCGCCAAAATACCCTGCTGTGACTCCGCCCTAAGTGGCGCACTTTCAAGGTTTCTAAAGATTCTGCCGATCCAAACAACTCTGCGGGCAGGAAGTCGTTGCGGCTCATTTCTGCCGAAACGAGCCGCCAGGCAGGTATATCAGAGGTATCACTGCTCTAGCGCTTCAGCTTCAAACCGTCCAATTTTTTTCTTAGTTCAATTGCCTGATCTAATAGATTTTTGAGCGACTTTATTTTTTCTTCTGAATCCCTTACTTTCTTTTCACCGTTCGCGATGCCACTTTCGACATCTCTTCTTGTGTCTCTTATGAAGTTGCGTGTTTTCTCATCCAAACCAGATTCATCTGTCCCCCTTGTCAGTTTTTGTATTTCTGTCTCGATTTGTTGTCGAAGCCTCTTTGCTTCTTCAAGATCTTTTTTCATACCTTCAAGTACCTTCTCTGATTTTTGATATGTGCCACTTAATTCGTTAATTAATTTATCAAGTTTCTCTTTATTTTTTTGCTCAAAAAATTTCCTCGGATCGTCCTTCGGCTGTATTTGTTCGATTTCTTTAGGAACAGCAGCAAAAGACGCCGACGGATCATGCGTCAACAACTGAAACGCGCTCACAGCCGCTAAAATCTTATTCCAACCCCCCCCGCTTTGTTTTTCCAGCATAACTTTGTGTTTACTGATTGGCTAATGGGCTAATTCTAGCACTATTCTTTCAAATACGGACTTACGAAGTCCGTAAATCATGATGGGTTTCGTAAACCCGTCATGTACCGCGCGTGTTCTCGCGCTCCTTCCTTAGCGAGCCAGCCGTTTTTTACGAGCGTTGCGAGATAGCGGGATGCGGTTGCGTCGGAGACATGCAGGAGTTTCTCGACATCATCGTTTGTGATCGACTGGTGTTTCGCTGCGAACGCTAGTATTTTTTGTAATTTAACTTCCCTGGCTTGTGCCAGTAGCATTGATGTATGGACTTACGAAGTCCATATTTACTCCAGCCGATACGCTTGGAAAATCTCTGTCTCCATATCTCGGACGTATGATCCGAGCCTCTTTTTGTAATTGCCGAAAACGTCTCCGAACAAGTCAGTTGTGAGTACCGAGGGAAAATTTTTCTTACCGCAATAGTCGAGGTAACTGCTCCATCGATATTTTGAAAGATCGCCCAGAGCTTTCGCAGTGTTTTTGATCGAACCAGATCGCCATTCTTTCGAACTGGCATGATGATCAAGAGGATTCAAGTGAATGTAGTGAAGGATATAAAGGAAATGGGCGTCTGTTTCGATCGGGACCTTTTTTGTTCTTCCCTGAAAAAGCGCCCCGCTTCTCTCGTATCGTTCATTGAAATAATTCGCGTACCCTACGTTGAGTCTCCGAATGAATTGTGTGAGCCCTCCTTCAGTCCGCTCCGAGAGAAGCAGGTGGTAGTGATTTCCCATCAGGCACCACCCATGCAAATCAACAATCCTTTCCTTTGCTATGTATGGATTTACGAAGTCCATATTTTTTGAGGCCTCCGCAGTTTTAGGTGATTCAGGATCGGAAGTCTTCGGGCGTTGTGCGAAGCGGTAGCCGACATTGTTTACGAATAACGTATCATTGAATTCCCAGAGATCATGCACGAATCGCGCGCGGTCAGCGTCGTCCATGTATATCTTGCGCTTATCGACGCCTCGGTTTAGTACGTGGAATAGCTCGGACATCAACATAGTATATATGGACTTACGAAGTCCATATATCGAACTGGGGATAGCACATAATGATAGGCATGGCGTCGGATACGGTGCAACAAATAAAGGATAGACTCTCGATTCAGGATGTAGTGTCCGGATATGTGAAATTGGAGCGCGCAGGGTCGGCGTGGCGGGCGAGGTGTCCGTTCCATGCCGAACGGACGCCGTCGTTTTTCGTCTCGCCCGAGCGGGGGACCTACCATTGTTTCGGTTGCGGCGTGGGCGGGGATATTTTCTCGTTCATTCAGGCAATCGAGGGATTGGATTTTAAAGGTGCATTGAAGATTCTTGCAGAGAGAGCGGGGGTGAAAATAGAATACCGCGGCAAACGAGAGAATACGGACGATAGAGACAGACTCTTTGAACTTTTGGAAGCGGCGACGATTTTCTACCAGAACAAGCTCGATGATACTGCGCGCGAGTATTTGAAAAAAAGGGGTGTAACTGTCTCGACAGTGAGTTCGTTCCGTCTTGGCCTTGCGGGCGACGCGTGGAGCGATGCGTCAGAATATCTTAAAGAGAAGAAATATACAGAGCGCGAGATACTCGACGCAGGGCTCGCGAAAAAAAGCGAACGGGGAAGCCTCATCGATAAGTTCCGCAATCGCATCATGTTTCCGATAGCCGATAGCGCCGGCCGCATTATCGGTTTTTCCGGCCGCATCTTTGGCGAGAAAGCATCGCCTGATGCGCCCAAGTATTTGAATTCTCCCGAGACACCGCTCTTTCAAAAGTCTCGCATTCTCTACGGCTTCGATCGGGCCAAACAATCAATTCGCAAACATAATTTTGCCGTCCTCGTGGAAGGACAGATGGATCTCTTGGCTTCACATCAGGCCGGATGGGGGAACACGGTTGCTGTTTCGGGGACTGCGTTTACACCACAGCATGCAGCTTTGGTCAAGCGAATGGCAGAAAACCTCGTGCTTGCGCTTGATGCGGACGAAGCGGGTATCAAGGCTGCGGGGCGAGCGGCTCGTGCTGCGCTTGTGGAGGGACTGAACGTCAAAGTTGCCGCGCTTCCGAGGGGTACGGATCCAGCGGATCTGATTTTGAAAGAAGGTGCCGAGAAGTGGCGCGAGGCCATCCGCGATGCGAAAGACATCATAACGTTTCTCTTGGATGTGTTGCAGGAACATCTGCCTGCGCCGCCGGGTGCGTTGCGGCAGGCAGGTGCGCCGCAGCGCGATAAATTCCGTCGGCTGGTCGAAGCAGCCGTGCTCCCATTTCTTTCTGATGTGCAAAGTCCTATCGCGAGAGAACAATACCTTCGAGAGATCGCAGGGCGGCTCGGAGTGCCGGAAAAAGCCGTGGCCGATGCGCTCGCGAAGTTGCCGCAAGGTTCGTATCAGGATCTCGCGGCTCCAGCGAAGTCCGCGCGCCCCTCCTCCCTCGGCTTTGGAAGGGCAAAGCAGGCTTTCTCGATACTACTCTGGCAGGAGTCGCAGCAGAAAGCGCTTCTTGATGTATCAGTGTTTGAACAGGAGTTAATGTACGCGCTGGGCAAAGATGCATTTAGCTTGATGCGCAAAGCATCCGAAGATGAACAGGAAGCCATGCGCTTTCTTGCCGAGAAGCAATACGCAAAAAGTGCGACACTAAAGCGCGAGGCGAAAGCGCTTCTGGACGTGCTTCTTAAAGAGCGGCTTTCGCAGGAGCTGAAGGACGCATCGGCAGAGTTGAAACGGGCAGAAGCGGATGGCGATGAGAAGAGCGCCGAGCGGTTTATGGAGCGCTGCAAATTACTAACGGCAGAAATTGCCAAACTCTAGAAGCTCCTGTTTTCTCAAAAATGCGGGTGTGGTGCTACGTTATGCACATGAATATCCTCACAGTATCCCCTGATTTGCGCTAGAAAATCCGATTGCTAGATTTGACAAAATGGTGTAGAGTGTGGCGCTCAACCGCTACGGGAAGGCGGTAGTTGTGGGTTGTTGCCAATTTTCTCTAATTAATACATACGCACGGAGATCGATATGCACGGTAGGACAATTTCGAATCACTCACCATGAATATTCGCCAGCTACTGGTAAGAGAGATATCAAAAGAGGTTTTTCTTGGGAAGGTCGTTGTCACAACGCAAAAGAATAATTCGAAATTGTACTAACCGGGTATGGAAAAAAAAACCAAAGTAAAGAAAAAGAAACGGACGAACAAGCGCGTATCTCGCGCCACTCGACGCTCGGTGCGCACCAGGAAAAAGCGCGGAGAGCGCAACATTATCCGAAGGACGGCGCTCATGAAATCCCGCCGCGACCTTCCGAGGGTCCGTGGCACATCGCATCCATATGTGAGTTCGAGAGGAAAGAAAGATGCGAAAGTTGAGGCGCTCATTAATCTTGGCCGTGAACGTGGATACATTACCTTCGACGAAATTCTGCGTGAGTTCCCGACGATCGAAGACGATGTCTTGCTCTTGGAAGAGATGTACGAGCGATTTGGCACCGCTGGTATCGATGTCTTAGAGAGCGGCAACATGCTTGAAGAAGGATCGGCTGAAAATGTGCTTGAAAAAAAGAAATTGCAGAATCGCCGGTCAGACAGTTCGTACGATTCCGTCCAGATGTATCTCCGCGAAATCGGTCAGTACCCGCTTCTGAACGCCGTACAGGAGAGGGAACTCGCCAAACGAATTCTTTTGGCAGACGAAGAAGCGAGAAGCATTCTCGCGCGCTCAAACTTGCGTCTTGTAGTTTCTATCGCGAAAAAATATGTGAACCGCTCGCCGGACTTGACACTTCTTGATTTGATCCAGGAGGGGAATCTCGGTCTTTTCAAAGCAGTCGACAAATTCGACCACACCAAAGGATTCAAGTTTTCTACCTACGCAACCTGGTGGATTCGCCAGGCGATTACGCGCGCCTTGGCTGACCAATCCCGCACAATTCGCATTCCTGTGCACATGGTGGAAACTATCGCGAAATACAAGCAGAAAGTGCGTGAACTCTCGCAGCACTTGGGTCGTGATCCGCTTCCCGAAGAGATCGCTGCGGAGATGGGCCTAGAAGTCGAGAAAATCTATACCATCCAGAAGATAAGCCAAGATACGGTCTCGCTCGAGTCTCCTGTCGGCGAGGACGACGACGAGCGCTCGACGCTAGGCAGCTTCATCGCAGACGAAACAATCGCAACGCCCGATCAGGACGCATCTCGCCGTATTCTCGGCGAGCAAATGGGTGCAATTTTGGACGAGCTATCCCCAAAGGAGCGAAAGATTCTCGAAATGCGAAATGGTCTCACCGAAGATGGCGTCTGCTACACGCTCGAAGAAGTCGGCCGCGAATTCGGCGTGACACGCGAGCGCATTCGCCAAATCGAAGCAAAAGCTCTGGAGCGCATCCGATTGCACGAAAGAGCGCGGCAGTTGAGGAGCTATTAGCTCGCCTCGCACGTTTCAAAACGACGGTTCCGGCGAGGCACGACTCGGCTCTGCTCCAGGCCGCTAGACCAAGTCTTACAACCTCGCTGTGCCCCGCCGTCCCCGTTTCGCGTTTTGAAACGTACTGGCCAGACGCGACGTCGCCACTCCTTACAGGAGCAGTACACCCTGCGGATTCTTCCTTCGCGAATACGCTCGGAACAATCTCGCAGGGTCTTGCGGGCGCTCATCCGCGCCCTCACCTCCCGAGGCTTTCCGAAACGCCAGTCCTCGACGAGTTTCTTTATCGATTGATGTAAAAAAGTAGATGTTGAAAAAGGAATGGTCGTACTGACCATGCATTTCTACTCTCAATTCCGTTGAGATTGTCGTTAACCGTGGAAATATTTACCATATTTTTGCGCAAGCGTTCGATATGCGTCGGTATAAACGGCAACTTTATCTTCACGAGTTTTTATGTTTTTCCAATTTCCCTTGTCTCGAACATATTGTTTACGAAATACCAGTCCGTACTCTCCATTGTGGCCGAATTCATTTTTAGCGTCAGGGTAGCCTGCGACGAATCTTCCAGCAATTCCCGGAGCTAGTTCGATTTCCCCGCTTGCTTTAGGTTGTCTAAGACTTGTTCCGAGATCTTGTGACAGGCGATTTGCCCATTTCATGATCATTTTCCGCGAGCCGAAAAAAACGGTGAATGCCTTACCTTCGCTTTCATCGCCTCCGGATAAATATTTATGTGTGTAATTATTTTGTTTCAAGTATTCGGACACGCGCTGCGCATCTTGCGGTTCGACATCTAGATGAATTTTCCAACCTGTCGCTTCATCTCCGCTCGGATAATCACATTTCGCACTCTCTGGGTTTGATTTGGCGTACTGTTCGCCATCATGGCCGTATGGAGCAAGTGCTTTTTTATATTCTTCCTCAGGATGTCCTGGATTTTGCGGAAGAGAAGTGGAGAGTGTTGGATTTTCTGCTGTGGCTATGAGTTCATCCATCGTAACAAGCTTGCCTTTCTCTCCGCGTACAGCTAACTGCATGTTTCCGGTCTCGTGCTCTCTTTCTTGGCCGTCTGTACCCACAACTCGAATACGTAGCGGTTGACCAACTACTGCTTGCGTGGGGATTTTAACAATAGCGCCGACACTTTTGCCGTCATGAGTCCACAGTGTTCGCACTGTTCGATCCGCATCGGTTTCTGCGATAATTTCACCCTTCATTGCGCCTTTTTCAGTGCGCAAATATATCTCCTCCTTAGGTTCATTTATTCTTTCTGTGCCCTGCTTCATCTCAGACATGGAGAAAGTATACCTCGGCAAGGACAATCAATGATCCGCGGGACGATGATTAATTGACAGTACTGATTGATATGATTACTATAGTTGCATGAGTTCAAATAATAAGACAGTTTCGGCGATGGAGGCTCGCAGACGCTTCGGCGAGATCATGAATCGTGTCGCCTTGAGGGGCGAGAAATTCACCGTGGAACGCGCAGGTAAGCCCTTGGTGCGCATTGTTCCATTTAATGCAGAATCATTTAATTCGAATGATCCCTTTGAAAATCCATTTGCAACATTCACAGAGTGGAACGAACCCGCTGATGATATCTACAATGATCTTTTGAAAAAGAAGTAAGGTATGCGTGATGTGCACAGAAGGGACGTTGTGGTTACTCTCTTTCCCTTCGCCGACCAACAAAAAGCAAAGGTTCGTCCTGTAGTCGTGTATGCAGGACCATGGTTTGTCGAAGATTTTTCCGTCTGTTGGGTGCTGATGATTACGAGCGCTAGGCGAAAGCGATGGCCAGGCGATATCAATATTGCCGATATTGCAGCCGCCGCTTTGCCGGGTGATTCTGTAGTAAGAGTACGCAAGATAGCCTGCATCGATACTCGCAACATCGTGCAAAAACTAGGCGCGCTAGACAAAACAACATGGAGCGCGGTGCAGAAGGCATTCGACGACTCGTTCCAGAGAAGTCGGCATAGATAATTATGTGTCAGCGAATCTATTTTTTAATGCGATAGTTATGACAACGCAATTTATTTTCGGACGCCATGCGGTTTTGGCGCTTCTCAAATCAGCGCCTGAAAGAATCCAGGTGCTTTTTCTCTCTACCGGTACCGAGCACGAATTCAAGCCGCTCGCGCACAAGCACGGCATTCGCATCGAAGAGATGAATCGTAAGCTCGCGCAAGAACTGGGGGGCGCAGTGCATCAGGGAATTGTCGCGCGAGTGGCAACAAGCGGGCTCGTCCAAGACTACGCGGAGTTTATGAGCAAGTTAGAGACGACTGCTTCGACCGCGCTCGTCTTGCTCAACAAAATTACTGATCCGCACAATGTCGGTGCAATCATCCGCTCTGCCGCGGCGTTCGGCGCGGCGGCAGTTTTACTTCCTGCGTACAACCAGGCTCCTATCACCGGAGCAGTCGCAAAGGCATCGGCCGGCATGGTGTTCACGATTCCGATTGTCGGAATCGGTAACGAGAACCAAACCATTCTAGATCTCAAGACGCGCAAGTTCTGGGTCTATGGTCTGGACGCGGAAGGGAAGAACGAGCTCTCGAAGGAGAAATTCGACGCTCCGGCGGTCTTCGTCATCGGCAGCGAAGCGGAGGGCATGCGCCAAAAAACTCGCGAGCATTGCGACATTTTGCTTCGCGTCCCCATGCATTCCCGCGCAGAATCGTTAAATGCTTCGGTATCAGCTGGTGTTGTTTTATCTCACTGGAGCGCACAGCATCCCGAAGCCCTCCGATAACGGCTTTTGCATCTATCCAATTAATCCTTATTTGCTAATTCAATTGACTGCAAATAAAGTTGTAATATCATGGGCAAACAGAATCAGTTCAGATGTTCTAAAATCGCTTGGAAATTTTTGAAACAATAGTCTGCCTTGCTTGACTCTTTCCAGAGCAGGCCGGTTACGATTCCGACCTGTTTCGCGGGTAGAAGGTCTTTATGGACGTCATCACCGATGTAGAGAATTTCTGACGGTTTTGCTTTGGATAGTTCGATCATTTTGTGAAATCCGTCCAGCGCGGGTTTCGGGTTTTTTACGGTTTCGGGACCGAGAATGTGCGTGAACCATTTCGTGTCGATTCCTAACGCAGGCAGAATTATATTGAGCTTGTTGTTCGAGAAAATAGACACTGGCAGCCTGTCTTTTAAGTGATTGATGACGTCGGGAATATTTTCGTCAGCAAGAGTATACAACTCGTGCGGGTCTACGACGGCGATGCTATCCGCCAAATGTCCGGCAGGCAGTCCCAGCGATGCGAAGACAGCGGAATTGCTCTTATGCTTTTTTAGCGTCTCGGCAAATTCTTGTTTCAATGCCTCATTATTCTCTTTCCTGACGGCCTTTGCATAGGATGAGTAAAGAATTGCGTTATACACCTCTCGATTGATATGCGCGATTGTATCGCTAAAGTCGAACCAGATGTGTTTGATAGTTGCTGCTTTGCTCATATCTTCTGAGGCAGGAGTTAAATTACAAATTTTTCCTCAGTTCGGCAAGAATTGTTTGTAATATTTCCGGAGATTCGATTCGGTCATTTTCGGAGCCTCGAAGATAGTGGTATCCGAAATTTGGGTCCTCAAACGTTTTTCCCGCGACTTTTACCGGCGCGTCGTATCTCGGGCGAAAATGCCAGTGTACCTGTGGTTCAGGCGGGGAATTTTGGTACGCGTTGTTCATGAGACAGGTCCAATTGAACATTGTTGCTCCAAAAGTCTTCCGGCACAGGGTTTCTAACTTGCGGACAAGCGCAAGAAAGTCGATCATTTCGTCCTCGGTTGTTTCCGCTAAGTCTCCGCATTTTCTATTTAAAACGACGACGCACCTACCCAAATATGCTTGTTCATCCATTAATATCACTTTCCAATACGGTGTTGCAAAAAGCGTATATGAATCCGATCTCATATTGGGGCAATGCTATACCCACAGATACAAGCGGTCTAGACGTATCTCGTGGGGCAAGTCTCGTGCAAGGGGAGTCAATTTTCTACGTAGGACTATGATTGTCCGGTCGGACAATTATAGTCATATCGTTTCGGTCTGCATCGGCGTATGCGGGGTAAGTGCTACACTCATCGATATGTACTGGGGCGATGATTTGGACGAGCGGCTGTTTGAGGGCTTGGAAGATACCGAAGTCGAAGAGGGGGTGGAGCTTCCGAGTGGTGTTTCTGTGCCGATAACGCACTGGAGCTACTCGTCGCTGATATCATTCCTGCGGAATCCCTTGGCGTGGTACAAGCGGTATGTTGAGAAGGTGTACGACCAACCTACGTCGCCATCGGGGATTATCGGGCGCGCCGGTCACGTCGCTCTCCAGCATTTCTACGGTGGTATTGCGAAAGTGGGCGCAATAGAGCTCGGACTTGGATATTTGCAAAATGTTCCTGATTTTGAGGTGAACTTCGGCAAAGCGGCGCGGACAAAGAAAGCGAGGAAGGAGAAACGAAAAGCGATGGAGCGAGAGTATTTGCAGGCAATCGGTTTTTATTTGGAAAAGCCGCCACAATATGATGTTGTCGGAGTGGAGGTGAAAGCAACGACGAAAGTGGAAGGGCTCGCGCTTCCCATACGGGCAATCTCGGATCTCGTCGTTAAATCAGTCGTTGATAAAAAATCACTCGACATCGTGGATCACAAGTTTGTGGATTATTTCAGCGCGCTCGGCAGCCAAAAAACTCTGTTCATTATTCAGGCGATTTTCAACTATTACACCGTTAAAAATACCTATGGCAAACCAGTTAAGCGATTCATTTTGCACGAATGTCGGAAGCGAAGAAATGCTGATGGCTCAAAGCAGATTCGGCGATATATCATCGAGTACAAAAATTGCAAAGAGGAGTTCGCGATCTTCCACCGACTTCTAAACGACGCGACTGCGGAAATAGCTCGCTCGCGGCTCTATCTCCCGAATCCCTCAGATATGTTCGAAGGCGAGAATTCATTCGACATTTATCGATTAGGGCTATAGCGGAAGTATACGATAACTCCGTCCGGTCGAACATAGTTATCGTATGAGCATTTCTGCATTTCTGCCGTCTGACCGACAAGTCAGACTTGTATCTACAAGTCTGACTTGTCGGCGCTTGGATTTACCCCACTATTCCAAGAGCGTATCGATGAGTCCTTTTACCACATTGTATGGCTGTGCGCCTTCGAGTGGGATTTGCTCGCCGTCCACGATAAGAATTGAGTGCGGCGTGCCTTGGCCGCCTGCTGCTGCGACCTCATTGTAATCTGTGGTGACGCGCGATGCATACTTGCCGCTTTGCAAACATGATTCGAACTGCTCGACGTTGAGGCCGAGTTCGCGCGCGAAATCAGAGAGCTGTCCCGCGTCCGTATTGCTTCTGGGAGATTTCTGCGAGTAGTATGGCTGTCCATCGGGGCCTTTCGGAGCGTCCTTTGGAGAATTATAAACTCCAATATCGAGTGAATTGTTCGAATTCGTCGTCTCATATACTTTGTCGGTGAATTTCCAGAATGTCTCATTTCCTCCCTGCTCGGCGGCGCACTCAAGCGCCTCGGCCTCTTTCGGCGCTTTTGGGTGCAACTGTTCGATAGGGAAGTGTCGGTACACCCACGCTACTTTTCCGCTTGAGCCGTATTCGCTTATGATCTGATGCATTGTTTCGTGGAACTGTTTGCAGAACGGGCATTCGGCGTCCGAGAATTCGACAAGAATTATGTCGGCTTCGGGATTTCCGAGGATATGATCATCCGCTTGAACGCCGCGGATTTTTTCAAGCACCGTCCCTTGGCCGGGATTAGCTGGGCCCGCGGGCTTTCCTCTGTTTACAAAAAATAAAGCGCTCGCGACAAGTGCACCCGCGATGACGATTGATATCGGGATAGAAAATTTTTGGAGTGCGTCCATAGGAACGGCTTGTATTTTTTTAGCTTACAACCTACCTGCCCGCCGAAGCCTCGGCGTAGGCGGGCAGAAAAATACTGGAGCAGTATAACATGCACGATCAGCAACAAGAGACCGCGAGTTTTTAGAGCACTAGATTATCCTCCGGTCAACTTTCCTTCGTATTACACTTTTACCCCATGGGCTAAAAGTGTAACATTGGCTAAAACCCTAACGTCTGTGTCAAGGGGCGTGTGTCACCGACAAGCCATTTTGAGGTATCAAGCACTACGCTCTTTATCTCTCCCAGCTCCTTGTATTTAAGCGACCCGCGCTTAACCGCATAGTCAAAGACTTTTTTTGTGATTTCCACGTCTTTCAGGCAGTACTCGCGAAGTTTTTTGATGTTGCCTTCTTTCCACCAATGCATGGCATCAAGGCCGCTTCCGCTTTTCTTCGCGCCAAGCGTGCCTTCTGCGACGGCATCGAGCTTCACTCGCCGTCCGAGTACGTTCGTTATCTCGGCAAGGAGATCAATCGAACGCATAGTAGAGAGGTCGCCGGGGTAGTATTTATTAAGAATGGGAATATCGAAATGGTCGGAATTGAAACCGACAAGCACATCTGCTTGCTCAAAGAGTTTCCACAATCGTGGCAAGTCCTCTTTCAGGAATGTATCGTACGAGTCGGTGGCCGAGTCATGCGTACAGCAAATCGTCATCTCAAGGTCGTTAATATTCCACACACCGCGCGAAAACCCGCCGATGGTTTCTATATCGAATGTGACAATGCGCATACGAGTTCGTAGATAGTAGTACGTAGTTCGTAGAGAACACAAGCGCTACCTGTTAATCATCTTATTTAACATCCGCATTACTTCATCAAGCAGCGATTCGGTTGATCTCAAATCAGCAGCGTCTCCATATCCGAGTCGCCAGCTTGCCTCTAACTGTGTTTCAAGTTCCGAACCTGACCCAAAAGCAATGACCAGAAAGTTTCTTCCATCTTTTCCGCGTCGTCTACTACCTTCCGCGATGTTAGAGGGAATTGAAACAGCGGCACGTCTCATTTGAGAAGTAAGTCCGAAATTTTCATGCGTCGGGAATTTAGAGGTAAATTTATACACGAGAACCAACACATCCATACTTTTCTGCCAGACAGTAAGCTGTCGATAATCCATACTACGAACTACGTCCTACGTACTACGTACTATCCCAGCGAGCTGAACAAATGCTCTGCAATCCTATCCGCGGGCAGAGTCATTTCGCTTCCGCTCGCAAGATTCTTGATCGTGTATTTGCCGGAGTCGCGTTCTTGGGCGCCGACCGCGATAACGAACGGAATTTTCATTTTGTCGGCCTGCCTGACTTGGTCTCCGACGCGTTTGCCGGAGTAGTTCACCGCGACAGTTACATCCTCGCGCCGCAGATCTTGCGCGAGCTTATTCGCGTGTACCAGGGCTCCCGGCTCAACGACGCAAAGCATCAGCTCGGTCGCAGGGGCGTATTTAGGAAGCAAATTATGGGTTTCGAGGAAATCCCGTGCCGTCACATCTCCCATCGCGAAGCCGACTGCAGGAATGGATTCTCCGCCGAACAGCGAGAGAAGATTGTCATAGCGTCCGCCACCGAACATGGAGCGTTTGTTTTCGCCGGAGGTATCGAAAACCTCGAATACCATGCCGGTATAGTAGTCGAAGCCGCGCGTCACGCTCATGTCTACGACTGCGTTTCCAACACCGAGCGACTTGAGCTGCGCCATAAGCTGCTCGAGGTAGGCGGTCGAAGTCATGCGACCCAGGTGATCCGTAAGTTTGAGAGCGGTTTCTTTTTTGACCAGCTTTTCCAGCTGCTCTTTAAAATCATCGATTTTTTCTCGGCGGTCCAAGAGGCGAGTTGTTGCTGGGCGCGCATCTTTTTCAACGCCGCTTTCGTCAAACGCCGCATCGAGAAAGCGGCGGTCGGATACGCGAATCTCGAAATTTCGCTCGTCAGTCCCGAATGCGCGCATGATGGAGTGCGCGAGAGCAATTACTTCGGCGTCAGCCTCGATGCCGGCCACGCCGACGATATCGGCATTCAATTGCCAGTGCTCGCGAAGGCGGCCTTTCTGCGGGCGTTCATAGCGGAAGACATTTGGCACCGAATACCACCTAGCGGGAAAGGGAAGCTCGCGTTTTCTCGCCGCGACCATACGGGCGAATGTCGGTGTCATCTCTGGCCGCAGCGTTACTTCTCTGTCACCGCGATCTGTGAATGTATACGTCTGCTCGTTTACGATCTCCTCGGATGTCTTATTGCGATATAGCTCTGCAGGCTCCAAGACCGACGCATTATATTCTTCATAGCCGAACAATTCGCACATGCGTTCCCAATGCTCGAAAATATAGCGCTGAATGAATTGATCTTCGGGGTAGAAATCTCGGACTCCCTTATAGGACTCTGTGGATAGTTTTCCGTTTTTATGCGACATACATGTTAAGTGCTTCGTTCTTATCTTTAGCTGCAGGGCAAGTATCAAGTATCAGGTAACAAGTATCAAAAAAATGAATAAGTATCAAGGATCAAGACTTTGCTACTTGAATATTGGTATTTGTTTGATACCTGACACATGTCACTTGGTACTTTCATTCTTAGAATGACCCATCTGCTGCAAAATGACGGTTCTGACATTGTTCGGATCCGGGATGCCCTCGATCTTTGCGTATTCATTCGTGGGGCCCGCGGTTTGAATTTCCAGCGAGCCGTATCCGAGAAGCGTTTGCAACACGTTCTCGCTGTGTACGGTGATTTCCTGCACTCGCTCCATGCCCCACGTCGCGACGCGGCGATTGAACAGGCTGATCTGCTCAATATTAAAAATTCGCCGATTCGTGATGATCCAGATGTCCAGATAGTAGTCTACCCAGATCGTACACAGTGCCATCCAGACAACGAGCAGCCAAAGCGCAGTGGCGAAGCTCGCGAGGGCTCCCGCCCCTACCGCGTCGAAGTAGAGGGATGGCACCGTGCGCGCGATGATAGGAATAATGATGAAGGGGAGAAGACCGAGCAGTAGTGTGCCCGCGGTATCGCGCACAAGAATGATCCAATGCTTGCGGACTTTCAGAATTATCTTCTCTCCCTCGTCGATTTTGATGCGATCTGCTCCGGACATACCCGCACACTAATTTTGTCGTAATTCCTGTCGAGATATATCCAGCGACCTCTGGAGAGTCAGTGCATTGGTGCTTTCATTGAGAATGAATCGGATTGTGTTCATACGAGACAACGACAAATTTAGTGTGCGGGCATACGTCTATAGCGCCACGATCGCGGCGAACATGATGGAAATGAGAAGCAGGCACCCTGCTGCATACGCCGTGATAGCCGTAGCCGAAATCGCCATATTCATCGCGAAGCGCGTTAAATGAAATGCGAGAATTCCGCCGAGCACAATCGAGAGCAAGGTGGCTGCAGAAAAAAGCACCCACCCGCTTGTTTGTACGAATTGAACAGTGAGTGCGCCGTCGGGCATAGACACAGTATAAGGCAAAAGTAAAAAGGCAGAAGGCAAACGAGGGGGCATGCCGTCTTTCGCAAAGGGTAACCCTTTGTGTTTCCACAAAGGGTAACCCTTTGTGGGGAAGGGCCTTTATATGAACACTAAAACTTTTCTCCACCTTTTACCCTGGATTGTTCTGGTATATAGTGCCAGTCCAATAGAAATATGCGTGCGGCGATTTTACATGCGCGGTTTGCCGTGCGGCGTTCAAAGCCGGGCCTCGGATACGGACTTTTCGCAGCTGCTTCAATAAGGGAAGGGGATTTTGTTCTTGAATATAAGGGACGGCATATTCCGAGCGCTGCGACAGACACAATGAAAACCCGGTATCTCTTTGAAGTAGACGCCTCGTGGACGATAGATGGCTCTTCTCGCGACAATACCGCGCGGTATATCAATCATTCATGCGCACCGAATTGCGAGGCGGAATTGAAAGACGGGAAAGTCTTGATTTTTGCTTCGCGGGATATTGAACACGGGGAAGAGCTTTCAATCGACTACGGTGAGGAATACTTTAAAGAATTCATCGAGCCATACGGCTGCAAGTGCGCCAAATGCACGCACCCTCGATTGGCATTCTGGCGACGCTTGTGATAGATTACCTCCTAATGTCAAAAACAACTATTTTTTGGGCGGTCGTGGTGCTGCTTATCGTCGGAGGTATCGGGAGTACCTGGTACATGAAAACGCTGCCGGGGAAGTATGATGCGCTCGCGCAATGTCTTACGGAGAAAGGCGCTAAATTCTATGGCGCATTCTGGTGCCCGCATTGTCAAGAGCAAAAGCGCATGTTCGGCAATTCCGCAAAACTTCTTCCGTATGTGGAATGTTCAAATCCAGATCAAAAAACACAAACTCAAATCTGTATTGATATGAAAATCGAGCAATATCCGACGTGGATATTTGCCGACGGCAGCAAACTGACAGGCGAGAAGCAACCAAAGGAATTGGCTGCAAAAGCAGGATGCCCCATCGAATAGCGGCTAGCGTATAGCGATTAGCGTATAGAAAAAACTCGTGAGAACTATATCTAAACGCTTATCGCTACCGTATGTATTCTGTTGAAACCGTAAATTATCTTCTGGCACTCGGAACTATCGCACTACAGGCAGGAACTATCGTACTCATTGTATTGTGGTTTTTGCGTAAGAAATCCGGTTTCTCCGAGCACGCGACGGTTGTAGGGACTTGGGGTCTCTGGGTTGGGCTTGTTCTGTCGTTTGCAGGAGCTTTTTTAAATCTGTACTACAACGAAGTCCTCGGTATTCCGCCGTGCGATCTTTGCTGGTGGCAGCGTATTTTCTTATATCCGCAAGTCGTTTTGTTCGGCATGGCGCTTTTCAAGCGCGATAGTTATATCGCAGACTATTCGATTGTGCTCTCGATTATTGGTGCAGGATTTGCGCTGTACCACCATTTTCTCCAAATGTTCCCGAATTCTCTGCCGTGTCCGGCAACTGGCGTCAGTTGCGCAACACGCATTCTCTTCGAATTTGGTTACATCACGTACCCATTGATGGCATTTTCACTGTTCGCGCTTTTGATCGTGCTGATGTTGTTTGTTCGCGCTAGACACTCGTCCTGACCATAAATTTCTCTATATCCGCAATCGTTCCGCCGACTTTTTTGCCGGGGTTAAAGATATTTTGCGGGTCGAAGATGTGTTTGGTTTCCGCAAATAGCTCGAGCATTTTCGGGCTGAACATGTCGTTCAGAAATGGCGTTCTGATGATGCCGTCATTGTGTTCGCCAGTCGTAGAGCCGTGATATTTCGCGACAAGCTCGTATACTTTTGGCGTGAGTTCTAGAATGGCTTTCCGAGCTTCGGGTTTGGAGAGATCCATAAGAGGAATGATGTGGAAATTACCATTGCCGACGTGTCCCGCGATCGTGTAGATAAGATCGTATTTGGAAAGCAGCGCATTCAGCTCGGGCAAAAAATGCGGCAGCGTATCGGGATCTACTACACAATCATCGATGAAAGGGGATGCGTAGTAGCCGCGCAGATTCTTTCGGAGGAGCGCAAAACTTTCGCGGCGCATCGTCCAGTATTTTGCCGTCGCAGCTTCCCCCGCAGCGAGCTTTGTACGAATCGCGAGCTCTGCAAGCGACGCTCTCGATACCATGGCTTTCTTAAGAGCGAGCTCGTGCGTGTCTTCCGCGAATTCAGCCATGAGTATCAGTTTCGGCACGCCGCCGATGAGAACCATCCCGACTTCTGGAAGGAATGAGAGGCCAAGATGAATTGCTTTTGCAAGTCCTAACTGTTTCAATATCTGCGGAAGGAAGCGCACCGCAAGCTTGAATGTTTGATCGTCGTATGATTCGAATGATTCGGGTTCTTGTGCTAAAACGCGGCGCACGATTTCGGGAAGCGTCTTGAGATCGGAGAGAAACATGACAAGCATCGCGTGGTGCTCTTTTCGCTTCACAAGCCCCAATTTCATTCGGGTAACGAGTCCGAGCGTTCCTTGCGAGCCTACGATGAGTTTGGTGAGGTCGAATATGCCGCTTTCTCTGTCGTACACTTTCCAAAGCGCGTAGCCTGCGGAATTCTTCGAAACACGAGGTGTTGCAGCCCGTATCTCTTGCCAGTTATTTTGGATGAGATCGTGCACGCGTCGGTATATTTCGCCCTCGAGAGTTTGTTCGTTTTTTTTCGACTCAAGATCGGTTTTCGAGAGTGGTCTTAGGGTTGCTTTCGAGCCGTCTGACAGGATGACGTCTAATTCGCGTACGTAACGATCCGTCTTTCCGTATCGGAGCGTCAGTTCGCCTGCCGAATTATTAGAGACTATGCCGCCGAGCGCGCATATTTCGCGAGAGGCGGGGTATGAGGGAAGGAGCATGCCGGTTTTCGCGAGCGTCTCTTTTTCGAAATCGCGATAATACATGCCGGGTTCGGCGATGGCGTAATCGCTTCCGATCTCGATCATGTGGTTCATGTATGTTGTGAACGACACGACGACCCCGTCCGTGAGAGGTCCGCCTGACATATCAGTGCCGGCGGAGCGGCCGGTAAGAGAAATATTCTCTCCCCGGCTCTTTGCGCTAGCCACGAATTTCACCAGTTTTGACACGTCGTCGGTATCTTTTGGCGACACAACGAGCGACGGCATCCGTTCGAAAATACTCGTATCGCGACTGAATTTCTTCAGCGTATCTGCGTCATCTGCGACGTCGCCTTTGATGAGAGCCGCGATGCTCTCTTTAAGAATCATATTCATAAGTATCCCCGAAGATCGGCAAGCCGTCTACGGGGCAGGCAAGTATCAGGTGCCAAGTATCAAACAAGTATCAAGTGTATAAGTATCAAACGAGGTCTGGTCTCTTGATACTTCGGAACTTAATTATTGATACTTACTTGATACCTGATACTTGCGATTTGATACTTTTTAATTCTTTCTTTCCATCGCTTCCAAAAGTTTGTCTATAAGAAGTTCGGTTTCCGCAGGGTTCTGCACCTGTCTCGTGTCAACGCCAGCTTCCATCACGACGTAATCGTTTCCGCCAGGGTAGAGTGCATCGCCGATAAAAAGCATCTCTCCCGGCTTCACGCCAAGATGCTTTGCGAGCCAGAGAGCGCCGTATCCCTTGTGTATGCCTTTTGCGGTTATATCTATCGTTGTCGTTCCTCCTATCAATATTTCAAGATCTGGCAGTCTCTTTTCAAGCGCTCGTTTTAATTTCGTCCGTTTTTCAAGCCCAGAATCCCACGCTCGCTTGTGTTCCTGGCGCGCTGCCAGTCCAAGTGCGCTAAAGACGATCTTCGAGTCCCGCTCCAGAATTTCCCATGAGTATTTTGGATCTTTTTCGATGATTCCGGTCTCTTTGACGCACTCTTTGATTACGGAAACTGCTCGTGCTCGCTGTTCAGGTGTCATTGGAATGCGATACAAGGAACTCCACGCTCCATCCTGCAGAACGTGCAACTCTGCTCCATTATATGAAAATACGTACAGATGCTTCGCATGGCTGTGAGATTCGAGCGAAGGAAGAAGTGCTTTTTCAACTCGAGGAAAACTCGCTGCGGTAAGAATCGCGATCGGCATTTTCTCGAGCAGTTTTGAAAGTTTATCAACCATGCTTTGAGTCGGCGGCTGCCAGCTGACTGCGAGCGTATCGTCCACGTCGAACAGCACTGCGCGCGGAATTTTCTTTGTTTCGAACCGATGTTTCCAAAACTCACGTGCGAGTGGAATGCAGGTAACGACAATTATCGCGAGAACGACGACTTCTATGTAGTCGGCTGTTTTCGGGAAGGTTTGACCGAGCATGTACCCTAGGAATGAAATGCCGCTCGCCCACAAAATGCCGCCAAGTGCGTTGTAGAACATGAATATTCGATACTCCATGTTCGCGACTCCTGCGAGAATGGGCGCGAACGTCCGAACAACAGGTACAAAGCGTGCCAGAAGAATGGTGCGTGCGCCGTATTTCGCGTAGAAACGGCGCGTACGGTCGAGATATTCTCGCTTGAAAAATCGCGAGTTCGGTTTGTCGAAGAGATGTACGCCCACTTTCGCGCCAAACCAATAGCCGACGTTGTCGCCGAGGATTGCCGCTATGGCGACCAAGGGCACAATGATGCGGATATCGAGGAACCCCTGCGAAGCAAGAAATCCGGACGTAAAGAGAAGGCTCGCGCCGGGGAGGAAGAACCCGACGATGATTCCGGATTCCGCAAAAATGATGGCAAAGAGACCGGGGTAGCCGATGATTTCGATCAGTTGGGAAAGTTCCCAGGGGAGCATAGGCACAAGTAAATAGTAAATAGTAAAAAGGGCAAGAAGTAATGTACGTGCGAATGCTCGAGATACGATAACTATGTCCTATAGGACATAGTTATCGTATGAGGCATGTGTCAATCGATTACACAAACGAATCAGGAATAGGAAAGCGCTTGCACATTGTGCGGATGTCTTCGCGGACGCGTTTGTGGAGCTTCTTGTTCTCTTTGTTCTGAAGCGTTTCAATCATAAGCTCGGCGACCTTTGCGGATTCTTTTTCTTTGAACCCGCGAGTCGTGATGGCGGGTGTACCGAATCGGATGCCGGAGGGGTCCATCGGACCACGCGTATCATCTGCTATTGAATTTTTATTGAGCGTGATGCCGACTTCGTCGAGAAGCGTCTCGGCTTCTTTTCCGGGAATTCCGAGAGAGCCGTATACATCGGCAAGAATAAGATGGCTGTCTGTGCCGCCCGCTATCATGCGAATGCCGCTCGACTTGAACACTTTTTCCATCGCTTTTGCGTTCTTTAAGATCTGTTTTGCATACGTTCGGTAACTCGGTTTCAGCGCCTCGCCGAAACACACCGCTTTTGCGGCTATAGCGTTCATCAAGGGGCCTCCTTGAAGACCGGGGAAGATCGATTTGTCTATTTTCTTCGCCAATCCTTCGTCCTCGCGTGTCAAGATCATACCACCGCGCGGGCCGCGCAGAGTCTTGTGCGTTGTCGTCGTCATGATATCGAATCCGTAATCAAACGGGTTTTTCATTGCGCGGCCCGCGATAAGGCCGGCGATGTGGGCGATGTCCATGACTGCGAGCGCGCCGACGGCGCGCGCGATCTCGACGAATTTTGTGTAGTTAAGTTCTCGCGGATACGCGGAGTAGCCGGCAAGCACTATTTTCGGCTTCTCGCGTTTAGCAACCTGCATCATTTCGTCATAATCAATTTCGCCTGTGTCAACGTTTTTCATTTTGTACCGCACAAATTTGTATATCTTCGTGAGGTAGGTGACGGGGTGTCCGTGCGTGAGGTGGCCGCCATGCGAGAGATCCATCCCGAGGATCGTGTCTCCCGGTTGGAGCAGTGCGAAATACATACCGACGTTTGCCGGAGCACCCGCATGCGGCTGCACGTTTGCGAATTTACAGTTGAAGAGTTTTTTCGCGCGGTCGCGTGCGATGTTTTCTACGATGTCCGTGTATTTCTGTCCGCCGTAATAGCGCCTTCCGGGGTAGCCTTCCGAATATTTATTCGTGAGATTGGAACTGTTTGCTTCCCGTACCGCTTTCGATACGTAATTTTCCGACGGGATCAATTCGAGTCCTTCCGCCTGCCTTTCTTCTTCGCCCATGAGGGCCTTGAACACTTGCGGGTCTTGTTTTTTGACGTGGGGATAAAGAGTCATACATTATAAACTATAAACAATAAACTATAAATTAATGGGTAGCTAAATCATATGAATTTACGATTGCTGGGAATGCATGACCTTATTATACCCGCCGGCTATCGTCAATTCAGCCTTGATGGACGGATGGGCGTCGTAGTTTTCGAGCTTGACGTATTCCGGCTTGAACGAGTCGAGAGAGTCGAAGTCGTGCGCAAATGAAATTATAGGGAATGGTTTAGGTTCGCGTGAGAGTTGCTCTTTTATCTGTTCGCGATGGTTCTCGTACATATGAAAATCGCCGAACGTGTGGACAAATTCTCCAGCTTCGCGGCCGAGGATTTTCGCGACGATCGCACTAAGGAGTGAATAGCTTGCGATGTTGAAAGGGACGCCGAGGAAAATATCTGCGCTTCGCTGGTACAGTTGCATGCACACTTTGCCGCGCTTGATATTGAGTTGGTACATGTTGTGGCAGATAGGGAATCGAGCGCCCTCTCCGGGGCGCGCCATTGAGTACAGGTACTCCGGATTCCATGACGTAACGAGCGTGTTGTGTGCATCGGGATCTTTGCGGAGTTCTTCAATTGCCCATCCGAGCTGGTCAACGGTTCGGCCGTCTTTTGCCTGCCACCTACGCCACATCTCTCCGTAGATATGCGGAAGCTCTCCGTGTTCTTTTGCAAACTCGCCGTCGCTTTTTATCTTTGCGATAAATTCCTCTTTTGTGAGTTCTCTATATCGTTTATCGTTTATCGTTTTTTCTTTATATATTTTATACGGATAATCATCCCAAATATGCACGTCGTTATCGACGAGGTATTTAATGTTCGACTGTCCCGACATGAACCAGTACAGTTCATGCAACACGCCTTTCCAATAGACTTTTTTTGTTGTGAGTAAGGGGAACCCTCGCGCAAGATCAAAGCGCAATTGCGCTCCGAAACAGCTATACGTTTTTACACCTGTCCCTTTATCAACCTGCTCTTCACCCTCCTCCAGCGTCTTTCGGAGCAAGTCGAGATACTGATATTCTGGATGCATGCTCATAGAGGGAGAATATCATGTTTTTATCTGTCGAGGATAGCGAGAGCAATGCACATGCGGAGCATTTGCATTTCCGAGCGTCGCAGACGGCAAAGGTTAAACCTTGGCGGCTTGCCGCGGAAGTTCGTGAACGAGAGAAGCTCATTCACGAGGGTCCAGGGGCAAGCCCATGGGGTTTGAAGCCTTTCATTCAGGCTAGAATTGATCCTACGGGATTTCTGAATCAAACGGTACTTTACACGAAATAGGATAGATGCAACGGCCGTGGAATCTATCCTATATTGCTACCGCCACAGTAATGGCGTGGGGTATGGGTCTAAGCTTTCTCCTCGCGTTCCCTGTATATTTTGCGTCTTGCTTTCTTCTCGCCGACGAAATGCTTCCAATTGTTTTTCGCAAAACGTCCAGTTTTTCGATAGTTTTGCGCAGGCGGGGAGGAGAGCATCGAGAACGTAATTTGGGCAATTTTCATGCCGGGCCGGAGAACTATGGGAATGTTGTTTTGATTCGTGATCTCAAGCGTGATGTGTAGAAAATGCCCGGGGTTTACGATACCCGCGGTGTTATGGATCATGAGACCGACCCGCGCGAGCGACGACTTTCCCGAGAGCTGGATCAGATAGTGATCGGAGCCGAAGAAATCTTTGGACGAACCAAGAATTGAGATCCCGGGCCGCAAGATGAATTCCGCGCCATCCCTCACTTTTATTTCTCTCGTTGGGGAGTAAATTTTCTTGACCGGGTCAATGATGGCCGTCGAATGTGAGTCGTTGAGGAGGAATGTATTTCCAAGAAGAATGTCATAGCTCGCCGGCTGCAGACGCGACTCGTCGAAGGGCTTCAGCACGATCGTTTTCGCCGTGACCGCCTTCTTGATGTCGATGTCGGATAAATACATACTATGCTACGTTGTTTTTGGTTTGCCGATTTCCTTTCTTGCTGCAGAATCAACAGGCAGCAGTCCCTCTGTCATTACCCGCGCTCCGCTCGAGTATCGTATATTGCGTGAGGAGATCATCTCCCGAGTCCATGAATCAAAGATATCCCCATATCTCATCTTTTCTCTTTCAGCAGTGGCGATTATGTGGCGGAGATCGTCATGTCGAGCAAAGACGGATATTATTGCTCGCCTAAATTCGTTTACCTCACGTCCTTCCGGATCTTTTTCATCCGGTAGCCACACAAGAAGCGCTGTGGCGAATGTCTCCAAGCCTCGTCTCGACCACCTGCGCTCCGGGGATGAAGACAGTATTTTTTGAGCAAGCTGGACAGCTTCTTTATAATTGGATTGCATAAATAAGTACTTCAAGTAAAGACACGCAAGAATCTCGTCATTTTGCACGTTTTGTTCGATAAGTTGCTTGTATGTAGTAGAGATTTCGACTGCATTTACTAAGTGCTGTCTCCGTTCGTCCGGCGATGTTATTCGTGCGCCAATTTCTTTCCACAAGAGCGTGTTTATCGTCACCAC
>CAYJVW010000002.1:0-5070 GCA_964373725.1 uncultured Candidatus Saccharibacteria bacterium
CGGCAAAATTTTACGCCTCAAAGATGACGGCGGAATTCCTGGCGACAATCCGTTCGGTAACGTTATATATTCATACGGACACAGAAATCCTCAAGGTCTTGCGTGGGACGATAAGGGTCGGCTTTGGGCGACCGAGCACGGGCGTTCCGGCGTTCTTTCCGGCCTTGACGAACTTAATCTTATTGAAAAGGGTAAAAACTATGGTTGGCCAATTATTCAGGGAGACGAGAAAAAAGCAGGGATGGAAACCCCTATCGCGCAATCAGGTCCCGACGAAACTTGGGCTCCAGCTGGTATTGCTTTTCTTAATAACTCCCTTTTCTTCGGTGGACTCCGCGGCGAATCATTATATGAAGCAAAAATAATAGGCGAAAAACAAGTCTCGATCAAAAGTCATTTTCGGAGCGAATTCGGAAGAATACGCGCGGTTGTTCTCGGTCCCGATGGATTCCTCTACATCACCACTTCCAATACCGACGGTCGCGGAGAGCCAAAAGCAAACGACGACAAAATTATTCGCATAAATCCACTCCTCTTATATAAGCCATGAAGATGCTGGGCGAAGGGCTGATATACTTGCCTGAATGAGAAAAAATATCTCTCCATGGATCCACCAGCTCGACGCGAATCGAACGCATAGAAAGCTGGAGAGCGATCTCGATACTGACGTCGCCGTTGTCGGCGCGGGTATCGCCGGCGTCTCAAGTGCTTTTTATATACTCAAAAACACGGATAAGCGCGTCTGTCTGCTCGAGCGCTTCAAGCTCGCCCATGGCGCGACGGGCCACAATGCTGGGCAGATCGTGAGCTACTTTGAACGCGGCTTCGCAAGTCTCGTTGAGGAATTCGGGCTCGAGATGGCAGCACGCGGCGAAAAAGTGATCGAGGACGCGTGGGGCTTGCTCGACGAGATGTATATGGATGCACAACTCGACATTCCTTTTTCGCGATTCATTGGTCATGCGGGACTTTCGAGCTATGAGCAGGTGCAATGGCACCTTAAGAATAGTCTTATTAGAAAACGCGCGGGACTTTCCGCGAGGCGGTTACTTGTGTCTGAAAACGCGCCATTCGTTGATACTATCCCGCATGAATACGATGGCCTCTATGCTCTCGTACCGGACAAGGACATCCTCTCGCTGCTTGAAACGCAACACCCTGGCTTCATTGCCGTCCTGTCGTTCCCTAAGGGATGCATGAATAGCGCGCTCTTCTGTCAGGAAGTTGCGGGGTACCTCCAAACGAGGTACCCGGATCGCTTCACGCTCTATGAACACGCGCCCATCCGCAAAGTCATTCTCCGCGACGGTCATGCACTACTCGACGCAGACACACACACCGTGAATGCAAAACGCATCGTCTTGTGCACCAACGGATTCGAGAGCATCCTCATCATTAATGAGAATGGTCTTGATATCGACACCAAATACCACCATCTCGTAAATGGGAAAGTAGGCTACATGTCGGGCTATTTGGAGAAACTCAACAAGCCGCCCACAGCCATCAGCTACTACACCGATCCTCTTCCAGGCATTGAGAACTCATACTACTACCTGACGCGACGCCCGTATGAATATGAAAAAGGAGCGGAACACAATCTCGTATCTGTCGGCGGGCCCGATACCGACATCGACGAAAACGCGTCTTACTCGCATGAGGATGAGTACCCCGAGAGAATGAGAGAACGTATTGATACATTCATCCGCGCCGTGTACGACATAGACCCGAACAAAAAAATCGAGTACGTATTTACGTGGCACGGACTCATGGGCTACACTCAAAACGGCGTGCGACTTATCGGGCCGGAGCCGAAAAATCCGGTCCTCTTCTACAATCTCGGATGCAACGGCGTCGGTATATTGCCCTCGATATACGGGGGTAAAAAAATCTCACAGCATCTTCTAGGCGGGAATATAGATCCTTCGATTTTTGACGTGCCGCGGTGAGCATCCTCTTTCCTTAATCGAATGCGCCGCTTGCGCTTCCTTAGCAAGCTGTTGGTCGGGCCCCCACGCCTTCGCAAGAGCCGCGAATCGTCGTGTGGTAGTAAGCCCCCCTTCGCAACTCTCCGAATGTAAGCTAGGGTAGCCAGCGGTCGCTCTTTCACGTTATTGTTAGCTTAGAAAATCTGCCGATACTACGGAATCTAACATGGCTCATTCCTCTTGCGCTCGATGCGGGCAATAAGAATACGGTTACAGAATATTTCGAATCACTTTTACGGGCGTGATGTGCATGTGAGACGTATGCGCTGCAATCATGATTCTCGCGCGGGAGATATGACGTAATAGTTTCCTGCACTTTCTACCCCGACATTTTTGACGTTCACAAGGCCGGATGTGTCGTCGAGATTTCCAACAGATATTTTAATCTTCGGACCCCTCTTATCTTGCTTGAACATGGCGGAGCCGCACGTTTTACAAAACCCGCGCTCGCTCTCTCCCGATGAGTTGTACCACGTGATGTTATCTTCGCCTTTTGTGAACGTGAAATTCTCTTTCTCTGCGATCAGAAGTGGATTGTAATTGCCGTGGAGCCGTTGGCATTGTTTGCAGTGGCAGCTGATGACACCGATGAACGGCGCCGCCGCTTTGTATCTCACGGCGCCGCACATGCAGCCTCCTTCGCGTAGTTTGTCCATGCGCCTCATCATATCATCAAGGACGGTCCTTGATGGCAGTCAAGTACAGTTGACTCGTCTCGGAGCAGTGTCGTAGTTGTGCATGTGTCACTTATACACAGCGCAATTCACGTTTTTGTGGGTACCATGTGTAGTAAGGGAAACTGGTGACGAGCGGGGACCACTCGCTCGGGGGTGGCATTATGCCAGCTATGATTCGTTCACGACTTGGAAAGCTCATCATCAGTGCAATTGTCGGCGCGCTTGCGGCGACGAGCGTTGCATTCGTACCGCAATTCGTTCATGCGCAGGCCGCGCCTAATTTGATTCAAAATCCTTCATTTGAAACAGCGGGCACAAATGGCAATCCGGCGAGCTGGACACGAACATATTGGGGAACGCCATCGCCGACGTTTACCTATCCGGTTGCCGGCAAATCCGCGAAAGCCGTTTCGATGACGCTCGCTTCGAACTCCAGCGGGGACGGCAGGTGGCAGCCTGCAGCGGCTGCCGTCGAGGCGGGCGCCACATACACGTACAGCACGTGGTACAAATCGAATGTCGCAACTGAAATTGATGTGGCGTTCACGAAGACGAGCGGTTCCGTAACCTACGGCTGGGTTCTTGATGTGCCATCTTCGGGGAATGTTTGGAAGCAAATTACAGGGACACTCAAAATACCGGCAGGCGTTACAAAAGCTTCCGTCTTCCATATTATTGAAAAAACAGGGACGCTTGTCATCGATGACGTGTCTCTCACGAAAGGCTCAAATCCTCCTCCTCCGCCACCTCCTCCGCCCGGCGCTCCCACTCTTACGTTCACTGCGTCGCCGAGCTCTATTACCACGGGTCAGCAATCCACTTTGACGTGGTCTTCAACGAATGTAACTTCGTGCACTGCATCGAATGGGTGGAGCGGCGCAAAGGCGGTCTCGGGCAACCAGGTCGTAACTCCAACTGCGACAACGACGTATACGCTTCTGTGTTCTGGAGCGGGGGGAAGTGTCTCGCAAAATGCGACAGTCAACGTCGCAGCAACTCCACCGCCTCCTCCGCCTCCACCACCTCCTCCGCCTCCACCACCGGGCTCATTTTCAGAAGGCATGGTATCTCTCACTTTTGATGATTCATGGACGTCGCAGTACGTGAACGCGCTCCCGGTCCTGCAGAATGCCGGAATTAAAGGGACCTTTTATCTCACATCAGAGCCGATCCAGGAAGCGTGGGACACGTTCATGACACCTAATCAAGTGAAGGATCTTGCGCAAAAAGGGCACGAGATCGCGGGACACACCGTGACGCATACCGATCTCACGACGCTCTCACAGAGCGCTATTAACAGCGAGATAAAAAATTCCAAAACATACCTGCAAAATCTTACCGGCCAAGTTGTCACTTCTTTTGCGTATCCGTATGGTTCAGTAAATACCACTATCAAGAATCTTCTGCAGCAGGCAGGGTACACGGTGGCGCGCGGTATTGACTACGAGAGCTTGAATACTGTGACAAGCGACAAGTTCGACCTTAAAGCCATGTGCGTCGAAACGTCGAATCCGATGTCGGAGATCAAGGCAGAGATAGATGCGGCTAAAGCAAATAAACAGTGGTTCATTCTCTGTATCCACGAAGTGAAAACAGGCGGCGATCAATATACGATGACTCCGGCACGATTCCAGGAACTCGTCAATTATATTAAATCGATTGGTATCAAAACGGTTACGGTTAAACAAGGCCGCGCGCTGATGGCAAATTAATCAGCGGTGTTGCAGAATGCTTCCATGGCGCGAACAGTAGTTGCGGGGCTCATCGTGGCGATGGTGGTTCTTGGAGCCATGGCATTTTTTTTGTCGCGCGGATCAGCTCTCCCGACGCCTGATAGAACAAAAGCGGCAATGCCGCTCGGTGAGGAGTGGAAAGCCGCAACAGCGACAGTATTTTGGGTTGGGGAAGCGGCAGGCAGAGAGAACGGCTTTATCGCAAACGATGCGAGTGCATGGGACGAAAAGTGGACGCAGCATTTTGGCGGCACAGACGATCCGGAATGTCGGAGCGGCTTCTATCCGTGTGCGTTCGTGCCGAAAGAAAATCCGTTCTATATAGCGCTGCCGTACAACGATCTTGATGATACCGGCGCGAGAAAGGCGGATGCTCCGGATTTTTTTCCGAGTACAGCCGACGGTAGTGCACTCAAAAATAGATGGGTCGAGGTCGCGTCGGGTGGGACATCGTGCTTCGGACAGTGGGAGGATGTCGGCCCGTTTGGGGAAGATGACTATGCGTATGTATTTGGAGGCGCAACAGAGCCTCGTAACAAAACGGATGAACGAGCGGGGATCGACCTCTCTCCTGCGATGCGCGATTGTCTTCACGTTGGCGGCGTCTCCGAAGTCCGCTGGCGTCTCGTGGAAACGAGCGATGTTCCTCCCGGGCCTTGGCGAGACATCATCACA
>CAYJVW010000002.1:5170-28684 GCA_964373725.1 uncultured Candidatus Saccharibacteria bacterium
GGGATCTGTGTAAGGGCTCCCCTCACGCATTTTTAAAAGATGCTACACTACAGATATTACTTTTTAACTCTCCGGTATGATTTTCAATAAATTATTTGGGCGCGGCGATAAATCATCAACAGAATCTTTCGCGCAACGAGAAGCGAGAGAAAAGGCCGAGCGCGACAGAAAAGCGGAGCAAGAAATAATTGAACGGACAGCAAAACTTGACGCTGCCATAGCGCAGAATGAACCAAATATACCTGACCGCGCGGAAGCAAATGAATCACCGCGTATTGTCAAATGCCATCAATTCAAGTTTGGGAAAAGTGTGCAACGTGTTGACGGCCCGATTGAGAAAGGTGTAGATCATCACCTCACCGCAGTGCCTACAGATTTAAACATGAGGAAATTGGCAGGTTTGACGCATCTTACCCGTCTTCCCTTTGGCACAGATGATTTAACAGATTGGAAAAAGATGCCATACTCGCCAATTGTAAAAGTAACAAGGATAGTGGACAGCGTTCCGTATGTCATATGCGGCTTGGCGTCAGGAAGATCCGAAGATGGGGCAGACATGACGAAGGGACGCATCTACTCAGAATCACATTACATTGCAATTCCTGCTAGCGAGTGGTCGGTGGCTTTGGTTCCGCAATTGACGTCAATTCTTAATAACACACCACGTGTTGTGGGAGAGCCCGTAGAAATGCCAGAAATTGAAGTGAACACGGATATTCTTGATAAACCGCTTCCGGCTGATTGGTTTAACAAATCAAAGGATATCCTCGTGCGGCTTGCCGGAGGCCAGACATTGTCACATCAAGTTTGGTCTGCGCCAGAACAACAGAACTTCCTGCAAAATTTATTTTACGCGATGATTTGTCTGCCGGAAAATGTGGCTCGACGCATGTCTTTTGGATCTGGTATTGCATATAAAAATATCGGCGAGGGTAACGTCGGTCTTCGTGCATTTCTCGGAACCACTGGTTTTTCTTATGGACGGCCTCTCAAAATTATGGATAAACCGTGGGCATATGATGACGCTACTAAATTAAGACTGGGCGAAGAATATATAGCGGCTCTATCACCGCTAATTGCATCAGTCCGCACTCCGCGTGAAGTCATGCGAGCCGTTACGCAACTTCCAGATAATATTCGTTCGCAGATAACCAAAAGAATATTCCCGCAATAACGAAGTTAAGCTACAAGTAAATGCGTAAGGGGAGCCCTTACACAATAAATTCCGGAAGAGTACGAGACCAGCGGGTAGCAACCACTGCATCGTAGATATGGTGTATTGCCACACTATGCCTATTTCGGATATTAAAGAACGCGCAGCTTCAGTATTACATCGCCACAATGTAGGGGAAGCGTATTTGTTCGGCTCGGCGGCGCGTAATGAAGATCGCGATGATAGCGACATTGATATTCTCGTGCGATTCAAACACCTCGATGGATTATTTGAGTATATGAAGATCAAATATGAGCTGGAGGATGCGCTCGACAAACGTGTCGACCTCGTGCAAATGGGGGCGCTTAGACCGGAATTCAAACCTTTTGTCGATGAGCAAAAAGTGCGGATCGTATAACTATGGCGAAAGATCCGCGTTTCGGGGGCAAATTCAGGAAATTTTGCTGAACATCGGGTAATCGAATTTTTCCTGCGGGAGCATATCTCGGAGCGCCGGATGGCACTCGCCGCGCCGGTTTTGCGCACCCCAGCGCACCAATGATCCGGCGAGTGCGAGCACGAAGCTTTGTGCGACGGCTGCGGCGAGACAGTAGCGGTAAAAAAAGCGCTGCCACACGACGAGTGGGATCAGGCGATAGGCGAGGCGTCGTTCGCCCGCGATTCCTTCTATAGCGCACCACATGTCAAACAGCGTGAATACGAGAAACGGAACAAGCACGACCCAGATATCGATCCATCCGAATAGTCCGAGAATCATTCCAACATCAATAGTCGGTATCAAGAGCGGCACGCAGAGGTTAAAAAATATGAGATTCGGGAGGATGATCCATCCGAGCTGCGGACGACGGAGAGAGAAGAGCCACGCGCGGTATTTCCACGTGCATTGAATAGTGCCGTACACCCACCGCGAGCGCTGTCTGAAAAAATTGCGAACGGTACTCGGGGTTTCGGTGTACGCATGCGCGCGTGGCTCGAATCGTATCTGCCAACCTCGAGAGAGAAGACAGAGCGTCAAGTCTTGGTCCTCGACGACGGTCCCGTCTGAATAGCCGCCCGCTTCAATGAGGGCCGATTTTCTCCACGCGCCGAGAGCGCCCGGCACAACGCCTATAGCGTTCCCCATGGCCATAACTCGTTTTTCAAGATTTTGCCCCTGCATGTACTCGAGGTACTGGAATTTTTCCAAGAGCGTTCGGGTCATCGCAGGATATATTTTGCCAGCGACAGCGCCGACTCTAGGGTCGTCGAAATGTTGGAGAAGCAATTCGATGGTATCGGGTTCTATCACCGTATCCGCGTCGATGCATACGAGGATGCTCTCGGCATAGGGAATTGCAAAGTTGAGTGCGCTTGCTTTCGACCCGTCGTTTTTCTTCTGCAGGAGCGTTATCCACGGATCGAATTCCGCGGCAAGCTTTCTCACGATTGATGCAGTGTTATCTGTAGAGCCGTCGTCAACGACGATAACCGGCATCCGCTCTCTCGACGACATCACCGAGCGCACTGTCGCCTCGATGTTTGCTTCTTCATTGTATGCGGGGATGATGATGGTTGCCTTTTGATCCAATTGCGGCTCCCTTCGCCACAGCGCGCGAAGCACGCGGTAGCGCGTGGGAATTCGGACAAGCATGCTTTCGCGTTTTCGGGCCGCGTGGGCGGGTAGCGTTTTCGAAAAAAGCGGCGCGAGCAGCCGTCTCGTTGCAAGGATAGTCCAAAGCCGCGCGAGTCCGAGAACGCTTACAATGAGAACGATGGTGTTAAATGTAGTAGAACTCATCGCAAGCGCCCTCTCGGCGCTTACGAGGATCGCATCCAGCACGGTGCCATCCGGCGCATACGGCATCGCTTGATCCCTCGTCAATCCGAAATAATCCGATACCAACACAAAGCGATAGCCTCGCTCTTTTGCGAGTGGAATAAACGTGCGCAAGGCTTCGATAGTCGCACCATCTCCCGCACTCTCGTGCATGATAATGACAGTTGGCCCGTCTTCCCGAAGTTCATCCTCAAGCCGCGCGAGGATTGTCTCGGATTCGCCAGGCTCTACATTCCAATCTTGCGTATCGAGATTTGCGCCGACGACGATGAATCCCGCATTTTCCGCCCAGCGTATCTCGTCGCCTTCGATTTTGCCGCCGTCGAATTCGCCGACTTTGACATCCTCAAGGAATGGCGGCCGGAATAGTTTTGTCGTGCGGCCAGTCGCGCTTCTGATGATGCGGTCGGTTGCCACGAGTTCGCTGCGAAGCCTGGTCTCGCTTCTCGCTACATTCTCGGAATGGGTAAATGTGTGATTACCGATCTCGAAGCCGTGGAGGACGATGAGTTTTGCTACGTCGGGGTAGTGTGCGACTTGTTCGCCGATAAGAAAAAATGTCGCCGGCACTTCCTCCTCTTGGAGAAGCTGCATGACGAGAGGGGTGTAGGTCGGATGCGGGCCGTCGTCAAAGGTGAGCGCGATTGTTTTATCGAACTCTCCTGAATCACTCGAGAGCGGCTCGTACGCTACAGCATCCGCTGTAGGGGTGAGAAGGAGCGCCGCGTAGGCAAGCGCAGCCGCAGCAAGGATTGCTATGAAAAAAGCAGACGCGAGAGTCCAGAATAGTATTTTCCGTGTTCCGGTTGGGTCGAAAAAAACCATGGCGTAAAGGATCCTGAAAGATCCTGTTCTGGCATCTCGCTCCAAATGAAAATGACTACATTTTCATTTCGCTCGCAACGATCGCCAAAACTTTTACGCTGGTTTCCCCAGAGACTAGAGTACCACACGCAGAGTGATGAAGTCCCTATGTTTCCTTTTCACCGGGGAAGCAAGGCAGTAGAATTCCCAAATGCCTGATGTGCACGGTAGGACAATTTCGAATCGCTTACTATGAACATTCATCATCAGGTACGCAAGATGTTTAGAGCAAATTTTCTAATGACTGTCACCATTACTACACAGGGGAATAATTCGAAATTGTACTAACCGGGTATGCCGCAGACGCTCGCGCTCAGCGGAAAGACATTCGAGCTAGTCCGCGTACAGCGCGGCGGGCTC
Organism: uncultured Candidatus Saccharibacteria bacterium; assembly: GCA_964373725.1. GTDB lineage: Bacteria > Patescibacteriota > Minisyncoccia > Phycocordibacterales > UBA2100 > UBA10103. Next base: position 9,385 of record CAYJVW010000002.1, read on the forward strand.
TCGCGCGTGTATCGGGGAGATGGCGAATATCTTCGCATCGGCGAGCCGCGTGTTATCAAAAAACACCTTGATGCGCACACGCTCATGGAAGGCGCCGGTTTCCGTGTTCCGCAACTTCTTACAGCGGGGGAGCACGGCGGAAAAGCGTATTTTATCGAGAAGTCGCTCGGCGACCAGCGACTCGGCGGTGCGTTTGCCGAGGATTGGCAGACTGCCGGAGTTGTCAGCGATACGCATTTTGCCGAATTTACCGCCACAGTTGATATGTATGCGCGCGCGCAGCTGCGCGCACCTGTTCCCCCTCTAAGCCTGCGCGATCTCAAAGCTGCGATCCACGTGAGGACGCTTTGCAAAGAATTGCCGGAATACGCCGAACGAATACAGGCGCGCTTTGCAGAAATTATTGAGCGTTTGTCGGTATTTCCAAACGTGCTTTCGCACGGCGATTTTAATCCGCAGAATTTATTTTCGAACGGCATCATTGACCTCGAGCACGCGTGCAAAGGGCCGTGGGGATATGATCTTGTAACCGCGCTCGTTCATATCGATCAGTTTCCCGATTCGGACAGTTACGAATATTTTGCACGCTACCGTTTTTCGTGGGGGCAGCGAGAGAAATATCTCGCGTTTCTTGACGGCATTGCGAGCGAGAACGATCTCCCGAAGCTCTCGGACTACGTGCATGATTTCGAGTTTTGCCGCGCGGTGTGGTCTGCGGTCCGCATGCACGAATGGCCGAAACTTCAAAAGTGGCGGTACGACGTGTTGATACGGAAGTATTTTTCTTAATCGCGCCGCAAAACTCATTCTCGGTGCAGCCCTTTTTGTTGTTGCAGTCAACGAATACGATAACTATGTCCGACCGCACATAGTTATCGTATTGCCGCAATAGCCCGAACTTGAGCTGCATTATGCGACAGAGTGTACACAAAGGGTTACCCTTTGGGAACTTACAAAGGGTAACCCTTGGGAACTCAAGTTTCGTACAGCGATTCATTATGTGAGTTACAATGAAAGGCGTGAACGCAAACAAGAGGCATCTCGCGCACAGTGGCGCGTCGGTTTTGGCGAGTATTTTTTTCGCGTATCTCATCGTGCAGTCGGGCATAGTTAACACCCTGCTGGCATCGACGGACGGTCTTGCGCAAGTGGCCAGTTTTGTCGCCGGGCTTTTCTTTACTTCGATCCTTACGACCGCGCCCGCGATCGTGGTATTGGGGGAACTTGCCCAAGATGCGCCTTTGATGAGCGTTGCTCTCATAGGCGCGCTTGGCGCCGTATGCGGCGACTACTTGCTGTTCTGGCTCGTCCGCGACGGCGTCGCGAAAGATGTCGATTATTTGGTCAGTCATTCCAGCGCAAAACGCCTGAAAGCGCTCTTTCACACCAGACTTTTTCATAGATTGCTTCCGCTGGTGGGAGCGCTTGTCATCGCATCGCCTCTTCCCGACGAACTCGGCCTCGCGCTTCTTGGAATCTCGAAAATACGCAAAGAGCGATTTCTGTTGATTTCGTTCATTATGAATTTTATCGGCATTTTTATTATCGGCATGGTAGCGCGGTCTATCGCGAATGGGTAATATAGCGCTATGAAAATGATATTTGTGTTGCTTCTGATTCTCGCTGGTATCGGGGGTTACTATTTTGGCTACGATCGCGGTTTTGAAAAATCAGCAGGTCAGTCCAACAAGACGGATATGAAAAAAGAAGCATCAGAAACACCGGAAGAACACAGTACGATAAAACCCTCTACGGCGATCGCGCGCGACATCATCGGCGCATGGAAAAGCACGGACGATTCCAAATTTACCAGGCAGTTTGCCGCCGACAGTACCGTCATCGACACATATCAAGGCGACGAGGCCGCGACGCTACATGCAATGTGGAAAACATTCATGAGCACCGATGGCGAGAGCACACCGTTCGATCTTAAAGAGGGGATTGTCTATCTGAAAGTCACAACACCGGAAGAAGTAATGTTCTTTAAGATTCTGCGCATTACATCTGACACACTCGAAATGACCTATGTCGGCGGCGACACATTGAGATTCACTAAAGTCCGGTAGCTACTCCTTGAGCGTGCTATCGATATCAATAAGGTCATCATTTTCGATGCTTAACCAGTTGCGCATCGCAGAGTTTACCAGCGCACAATATTCTGCGTCTATTATTTCTGTTTTGGTCTGGAACCTCATATGTAATCACCGTATCACAGGACATCGTACAATACTTCCATAAACGAGGCGCGCAAAGTTGCGATACTTATCGTCGAGCATAGTATCGCTTCGGCTCTGTCCATAGCACATCGCGCGTATGTGCTTTCTCACGGCCGTATTGTCGCCGAAGGACAAGCGTCATCTATTGGAGAAAACGATATTCTGAAGAAGGTATTTTTGTCGGCTTGACAGGCGGTTTTACCTTTGCTATTTTGTAAGACAAGATACATAAGAGAGTAAGATCATATGGCAACGACAACACTTTCAAAAAAATATCAAGTGGTTATTCCGAAAGAGATACGCAAGCGTATGCGTCTGCATGCGGGTGTAACAGTCGCGATGCATGCCCTTGATGATGGCAGGGCTGTCCTTGTTAAGCATCCAATGGATCCTGTTAAAGCGATGCGAGGTCTCGGGAAAGACATTTGGCATGCTCTCGGAGGGACGGTGAAGTATATAAAGACGGAGAGAGCAACATGGCGCTAATCGGTCTCGACACATCCGTATTCATTTATCTCTTTGAGGAACATCCTCTGTACGCGCCAAAAGCTGCTCACGTGCTGAATTCCCTGAAAAATGGCAAGGCGCAGGGGATATTTTCTGCAATCGGAATGATCGAGATACTAACTGGCCCGAAGAAACGAGGACAAGCAAATATTGCCGGAGAATACGAATACCACCTGCGCAATTTCCCAAATCTCTCCATTGTCGGTCTCAACGAAAGAATTGTGTGGATCGCCTCCGATCTTCGAGCGAAATATAGCATTAGCACGCCTGATGCTATCCATCTTGCGACTGCAGTTGATGCAGGGGCGCAGAAATTTATCACCAATGATAAGGCCCTAAAGAAAGTCAAAGAAATCCGGGTAGCGTTGTTATAGAAAGATGTATTTCGGGGTTTCGTGTATAATGCGCATATGTTACGCGCGCCGTTTTATGACCCGTTGAAGTCCTACGAGGAGAATTATGTCGAAGGGCCGTTCAATGGGTTTGCAGACGGAGTAAATGTCGCGGCGGGAGAGCCTGCCCGCGCGGCGCACGCAGGCGGGCCGCGATTTGATTTTTTGGGAGTCAAAATAAATTATCCGCTCGGCATTCCTGCAGGACCGCTTCTTAATTGCAAGTATGTTGCAGGGGCATTTCAGAAAGGATTTGATATGCCGGTGTATAAAACAGTGCGAGCGAGCGAGTTTCCGTGCCACCCGTTTCCAAATGTTCTGTCGGTAAATATCGATGGCGATCTGACGCTTGAGAAAGCAAAGCAGCCGCTAGTTGCGGACACAGAGTATCGTGAGCCGCTTTCGATAACAAATTCATTCGGTGTGCCGTCGCGTCCGCCGCAAGTTTGGCAAGATGACGCGAAGAAGGCAGTGAGTTCTGCAGGAAGTGGGCAGGTGATGATCATGAGCTTCATGGGAACCGCCCGTGAGAATCAGACGGCGGAAGAGTTCATAGAAGATTTTGCGAAAGCGGCGGAGCTTGCATCACAAACGGGTGCGAAAATACTTGAAGCAAATCTCTCGTGCCCGAACATCGGGAATGAAGGCCTCGTCTGTTACAACCTCGATATGACCGCGAAAGTAACAGAGGCAATACGGGCGCGCATCGGCTCCATTCCTCTCATATTGAAAGTCGGCTATTACGGCGACGATGCGCAGATCGAGGAACTCGCAAACGTCGCAAATAAATACGCAGAGGCAGTCGCGTCGATTAATACGATTGCAGCTCCTGTCGTCGATGCGGCAGGAAAACAAGCGTTGCCCGGAAGTCCGGTGCGGCTCAAGAGCGGCGTGTGCGGGCACGCTATAAAATGGGCGGGACTTGCGATGACCCGGAAATTAGTCGCGGCGCGAAAAAAAATGGGTGCGAACTTTGCCGTTGTCGGCGTTGGCGGTGTTACCGTTCCCGCTGACTTCAAAGAGTATCGAGATGCAGGAGCAGACGTCGTCATGACGGCAACGGGTGCGATGTGGAATCCGTACCTTGCAAAGGAGATAAAAGAAATGTATCCGGATGCGTGAGTAAAAGAATTGTGGTACAATCCGACATGGAAGAAATCAAAGAAAAATGTGCAGTGTTTGGTGTTTTTGGGAAGGGGCTCGACGCGAGCCGCCTGGCGTTCTTCGGGCTATTCGCACTCCAGCATCGCGGGCAGGAAAGCGCTGGCATTGCAGCGGGGAACGGCGCGCGCATAGCCGTCCACAAAGGGATGGGACTTGTGTCGCAAGTTTTTTCGGAAGATTCGATCAAGAGTCTCACTGGCCATGTTGCGATAGGGCACAATAGATATTCAACAGCGGCAGGTTCAAAACTTGCGCATGCGCAGCCGATACTTGTTTCTAACGATTCGATCGCGCTTGCGCACAACGGAAATCTGCCTTCGACCGCTGCGCTCCAAGAGTTTCTGAAATCTCGCGGTCACGATGTGTCCGATATTTCAGATTCCCGATTCGTTGCCGAAGGAATAGCTGAATACGTAAAAGATGGGCTCTCGATCGAAGAGGCGGTCAAGAAAACATATCCGTTGATCACGGGGGCGTTTTGCATTCTCGTCATGACGAAAGACAAGCTCATTGTCATTCGCGACGTATGCGGCATCAGACCGCTCTCTCTTGCACAGCTGAACAGCGGCTGGATAGTGTCGTCGGAAACATGCGGATTTAGTCCAATCGGCGCGACGCTCGTTCGAGATGTGAATCCGGGAGAGATGATCGTTATTGACGAGAGTGGCATGAAAAGCGAACAGCTTGTAACCCCGAATCCGAAACTCGACGTGTTCGAATTCGTCTATTTCGCTCGCGCATCAAGCGAGCTTCTGGGAAAATCTGTCTACGAAGTGCGGAAGAACTTCGGCATGCAGTTGGCTCGCGAGAAAAAAATAGATGCAGACATCGTGATCCCGGTTCCCGACACCGCGACGCCGATTGCGCTTGGCTATGCACGCGAATCGAGAATTCCGCTTGAATTCGGGATCGGAAAAAACAGATATATCCAGCGCACGTTCATTCAGCCGGAACAGCACTTGCGCGAACAGGGGGTACGCATGAAATTGAATCCTCGAGAAAGTGTCATTCGCGGGAAGCGCGTGATCGTAGTGGACGATTCTATCGTACGTGGCACTACCTCGAAAAAGATCATAGAGATGCTGTTCGAAACAGGGGCTTCGGAAGTGCACTTTGTCGTCTCGTCGCCACCGGTCAAATATCCTGATTTTTACGGAATCGACATTGCAAAACAGAATGAACTTATCGCAGCGACAAAATCCGTGGAAGAGATCCGCGAATTTCTCGGCGCGACATCTCTGCAGTATCTTTCGTATCAAGGCATGATCGATTCAATCGGTGTCCCAGAATCCCAGCTGAACACATCGTGCTTTACCGGCGTGTATCCGATAGATCTTCGGGAGCGCAAGAAAGAAATCCTCTACTATGTCTAAGGCCTGGAAGAAGCCGATGCCTCCGGATGCGAAGATGGTTTTCAAAGGTGTGATTTTTGAAGTATGGCAGTGGCAACAGAAGATGTTCGACGGGAGTGTGCGGACGTTCGAACGACTCAAAAGGCCGGACACTGTCGAAGTGATAGCCGTCGTCGGAGACAAGATACTGATCCAACATCAAGAGCAACCGGATAGCGGCCAGTTTATTTCTGTGCCAGGCGGCCGCTGTGATCCCGGGGAAGAGTCGAAAACTTCAGCAATGCGCGAATTGTTGGAAGAAACTGGATATGTTTCAGATGATTGGGAATTGTTGAGCGAAGAGATGCCGTCAGGAAAAATGGAATGGACGCTTTATTGTTTTGTTGCACGAAATTGCGTTAAAAAACAGGAACCCGAGCCGGAGGCTGGAGAAAAGATCGCGTCTCGTCTTGTAACCTTCGACGAATTACTCCAGCTCTCCGATGACTCGAATTTTCGTTCTACCGGAATACGGACTCTGTTATGGCGAGCTCGTCTCGACGAGAAAAAGAAGCAAGAATTGCATACGTTATTGTTTGGGAACTAGGTCGATTACGTTTCCAAATTTTGTCAGCCTCATTCGTACGAATGGGAGAATGACCGTTTTCTTGTGTTAGCATAGAAATATGGATGATCGTAACTTTGAGCGATCGCTGAAGGCTCTGGCAAACCGACGTCGTCTCTTGATTCTTCGCACGTTAAAAAAGAATCGGGAAGCTACAGTTGGCAGTATTGCTGAGAGGATCAAATTGTCTTTTCGTTCCACATCGAAACATCTGGCTGTGCTTTCTGCGGCAGATATAGTCGAGCACGAGCAGCGCAGTTCGCAAGTATTTTATCGAATTCAGAGCAATCTAGCGCAACCTGTACGCTTGCTACTATCTTTCTTATGACAGCCACATTCGCTCATTCGTACGAATGAGCGAATGTGATATATAGAGAATTGAGATTGAAAGCTGGTAGAACACGACAAAATTTACTGGTTACAAATATTATGAAACCGATACACGAAAAAATAGTCGAGCGATGCAGTCGAGCAGTCGAAGAACATGTAGCCCCTGGCGGAATAGTCGGGGTCGTGCGGGCGAATGGCGAGAGGAAAACATATCCTTTCGGGCACCTTACGTACGATATTGATGCCCCATTCGTCACAGACGAGACGATCTATGATGTCGCATCGATCACGAAATCAATGCCGACCGCGTCTTTAGCTCTCGCGCTCATAGATAAAGGCGCACTAGGCCTGGACAGTCTTGTCGCATCGCATCTTCCAGAATTTCGCAATAATTATAGCGATCGAGTCACTATCAAGCATCTCCTGACGTACACGATAGATGGTGTGCAACTCTCGACGCTTAAAGATAAAACAGCAGACGAAATACTTTCATTCGTGCTCTCACAGGACATGCGTCATGAACCCGGCATGGTATTCCAGTACTCGAATACGCCCGCGTTACTGCTCGGGCTTATAGTCGAGCGAAAATTCGGCGTTGGTATCGCACAAGCTGCGAGCGATAATTTCTTTAAGTCGCTCCGTATGAAAAAAACCGGTTTTCTTCCGCAAAAAAAACTGCATGCCCAGATAGCGCCGTCGGAAGGAGAGCGCGGTGTTGTCCATGACGAAAGCGCGCGGGTTTTTGCAAAGGAAGGTAGGACAGTAGGACACGCGGGGCTTTTCTCGACCGCGCCGGATCTTTTGAATTTTCTTGAAATGGTGCTGAATGGCGGGGAAATCCACGGGCGGCGCTATTTCTCGAATAAAATAATTCGAGAGATGGCTACGAATCAGATTCCGGAGCTGGGACAATCGACCGGACTCGGGTGGGAGTTGAATCAGGCGCGATTTATGGGAAAGCATCGGTCAGGGCATACGTTCGGCAAGACCGGTTTTACCGGAACGAGCGTTGTTTGCGACATCGAGCGTGACATCGCGTTCGCAATACTCACAAACAGAACGTATCCGCAGAGATCGCCTGACGATAGTGCGATAAATACATTTCGAAACGACATCGCAGACGCTATTCTTGTTCCCTGACGCAACCACGACAGTCCCCTACGACCGTGTGATTTTGTCGTGTCTCGGAAGAATGACGTCGAGTGCCATCTCGATGGGTTTGGGGAGTGGCGGTGGATTCGGGTTGCTATGCCGCGGAGGAAGTTTGAAAGCCTTCTTAATATGAAGATCATTTTCCAGCGAGTCTACTATGAGATAAAGCATATCTTTTCCAACTCCTACGTCAGCTTTTAGCAGTGCAACAAATTCTTCGCACGGGTAGGGAAAAACCCATACACTATCTTGAAGTCTTATGAATCCAGAGGACAGAAGCATTCCGCGAATTTTGTCTCTAACTGCTCGACGACGCTCCGGAATGTCGAATATGAGGACGCGCCATTTCTCATCCCAGCGTTTCAGGATTGGGGGTCTCGCAATTGTCGCTGAGAGGGAGAGCAGTTGTTTTTCTCCTCTCGGAGTGAGGCGAAGAAAGCCATCTTTTTCAATAAGACAACCATCTTTCACTAGTCGGCGTCTTGCGGTGCCAATGTATTCTCCTTGTCGCCCTTTTGGCAGGAGTCCAAGTTTCGCCATGGCTCCGAGGACGTTAGGCGCGATAAGTGCAATTGCGAGGCCGCCCGCAATTGCGACGGTGCCGAGTACAAGTGCCTTCAATTGTCGGTTTCGAATTCTCTTTCTGTTGGATTCTTCCATCTGTCCCATACGACAATCATACACGGTCGCGGGAGCTTGTCGTATAGGTGGGCTGTGGTCTGTGTACGACAAACTCACGCGGTCGTAAGGGATTGTCGTGGATTTGGAGAGAGAGAGAGGGGGGGGGAATTTGCCCTTGTAAATTTGCTCTAGGTTCCGAGGAAACTATTGTGCTAGATTGACGAGATGTGTGGAATATTTGCATACACTGGTGCGAGAGGGAAGAATGCCTCCAAAGTCCTATTGGACGGACTTCTCTCATTGGAGTACCGAGGCTATGATTCAGCAGGCATATTTCTGCCGGAGTCAGGCCACATAAAGACACCAGGCGCTGTTACGGAATTAAAGAAGCGGGTTCCGAAAGAATTTAAGGGGAAAAGCGGCATCGCCCATCTGCGATGGGCGACTCACGGCGAGCCGACGGAAGTGAACGCGCATCCGCACGGTAGTGGTGACAGGGAGATCTGGGTGGTGCACAACGGAATTATCGAGAATTGGCAGGAATTGCGACATGACTTAACGGCCAAGGGTCATACATTCGTTTCCGATTCTGATTCAGAGGTAATTCCGCATCTTGTCGAGGAACATTTGAAAAAACATAAGAATTTCGAGAAAGCGGCGCTTGCGGCGCTCAACGACATCCAAGGAACGTATGGGATCGCGATGCAATATAAAGGAGAGCCGGACACGCTGATTGCGGCGCGTATGGGCTCGCCCATTGTGATCGGGATTGGGAAAGGGGAGCGCTTCATCGCGTCCGACGCGTCCCCCATCTTGCCTCATACGAAAAAAGTTGTATTTCTCGAGGACGGCGAGGTCGCCATCATCACGCCTGATGCGCACAAGATAATAAAACTTAACGCGAAGCGCGTTCATCGTGAGCACGAAGAAATAGAGTGGAGCGCGGAGGAAGTTCAAAAGGGGGGATACGAGCATTTTATGCTGAAAGAAATAATGGAAGGCGCAGAAGTCGTCGAGAACACGCTCCGCGGACGTCTTGTAGTGGAAAAGGGGCTCGCGAAACTTGGGGGGCTCGAATCGGTGGCGAAACAGTTACAGAAGATTGAACGAATTATTATCGTCGCGTGCGGCACGGCGTACTACGCGGGGTTGGTCGGTGAGTATATGCTCGAGGAACATGCCGGTATTCCAGTCGAAGTTGAACTTGGCAGCGAGTTCCGCTACAGAAAACCCGTCATCAACGAGAAGACCGCGGTTCTTGCGATATCGCAATCGGGCGAGACACTCGATACGCTCGAAGCAATACGCGAAGGCAAGCGAAGAGGAGCGCTCACGCTCGGTATCGTGAACACAGTCGGCTCGACCATTGCGCGCGAGACAGACGCAGGGGTGTACAATCACGCGGGTCCGGAAATTGGTGTAGCCTCTACAAAAGCGTTTGTCTCGCAACTTACCGCGCTCGCGCTGTTCACGCTGTTTTTTGGTAGACAACGTGCGATGAGTGCGGCGCAAGGAAAAGAAATCGCGCGCGAGCTAAAAAAACTTCCCGCGAAGCTGCGGAAGATCCTGGAACATACAAAGGAGATTGAAACACTTGCGAGAAAATATGCGTCTGCACGGGATTTTCTTTTTCTCGGGCGAAAGTACAACTATCCAATCGCATTCGAGGGCGCATTGAAACTGAAGGAAATCTCATACATTCACGCTGAAGGCTGCGGCGCGGGCGAGATGAAGCACGGACCGCTCGCGATGATAGACGAGAAATTTCCAAGCGTCGTCGTTGCGACAAGGGATAGTGTGTATGACAAGATGCTTTCGAACATTCAGCAACTGAAGGCGCGTAAAGGTCCTGTCATTGCCATCGCGACTGAAGGGGATTTGGAGATAGCCAAACTTGCCGATGACGTATTGTACGTGCCAGAGACAATAGAAATGCTCTCGCCGATACTAAATGTCGTTCCGCTGCAACTTTTCGCGTACTATTTTGCGAAAGAAAAGGGACTCAACGTTGATCGGCCTAGAAATTTAGCGAAGTCAGTCACGGTCGAATAGCATTTGCGCATATATATATATTCTTCTATAGTCTCGCCGTGACTGAAACAGAGGAGATTGAATGATGAGAGCAGATCTCACGTCCTTTTCGCAGGTCGAGTCAGCAGCAAAGAGCGTCGGTTTCCCCTGCAAAGTCTTGACGAACGAAAATAAGATTCCCGTTTATATCCGTTTCAGCGATGAGGCGGATGTCAAGAGATTGCAGAGAGGAGTCGAAGCAGCGCTTAAGACTCACAAGTCGCTGGCCGTCAAGAAAGTCGACTAGCGCACCTCCGATCATCGGATCACACTAAACTGCGGGCGGCGGCGTCAAACCGGCGCCCGCTACCTTTTCTAGATTCAAATTTTTACAATCTTCTCCCACGAGCGGCCGGGGACGCCTGCCCGCGCGTTGCCTGACTGCGAGCGTACCCGCTCAGGCAGGCGCGCAGGCGGGTCGAAGTCGCGATAGTGGGTTTATGCGCTATACTGCAGGTCATGAGCAAGATGGCACAGCACCCCCAAAAGTCGATCAGTCGTACAGGTGTCCCTATGACGCCCAAAGAGCGTGCCGCAATTTTGCGAAAAGCATTTGGTGCGTGGAAACATCGGTCGCTCAAAGAAGATTTGCGTGAGCTTGCGAAAATTCGACGCGGATGGGATCGCAAGATTGGATAGATGATATACACTCTCGACACGAACACGATCATCTATTACCTCCATGCCGACCAAGGAGTGCGACGCTTTGTAGATATATCGATACAAAACAAAGCGCCGATCTACATCTCTGTCATCACGGAAACAGAGCTGTTAAGGTATCGCCGATTAACAAACGAAGAAGAATCAGCAATCGTACATTTTCTTTCCGGGTTCTCTACCATTCCTCTCGATTCCTTTCTTGCACGAAAGGCAGGTGCAGTCGGTCGCGCATACAACTTAAAACTCGCCGACAGCATAATAGCCGCAACAGCGCTTTTCACCGGCTCGACGCTTGTCACGCGCAACGTCCGCGACTTTAAGCGGGTGCCGGATCTTTCGGTCGAGAAAATCTAGATTTTTACGATTTTCTCCCACGGGCGGCCGGGGACGCCGAAGTGGCCGTACACCGCGGTTTCGCGATAGATGGGGCGACGCAAGTCGAGTCGTTTGATGATTGCTTGCGGCCGGAAATCGAATTTTTTCGTTACGATATTTGTGAGATTTTTACCTTTCTCATCGAATGCTTCAATCATGACGGGTTCCGCACGTCCGATCGCGTATGCGACTGATACGAGCGCTTTCTTCGCATATTTATTCGCGACCAAGTTTTTCGCAACGAAACGGCACATGTATGCGGCCGAACGATCTACTTTCATCGGTTCTTTTCCGGAAAAACAGCCACCCCCGTGCGGCATGAGGCCGCCGTATGTGTCTACCTGGATCTTACGGCCAGTAAGCCCTGCGTCTGCTTCGAACCCGCCCTGTACGAAGCGGCCGGTCGGATTGACGAGTATCTCAATATTTTTTATAGAACCGAGAACCGGCGTGAACAGGTGCTTAATGAGCTGCTTGCGAATCTCTTCCTGCGAAACTTTTGCGTCATGTTGTGTGGAACACAATGCCGTGATGACTTTTCCATTCGAGATTGTAACTTGTGTCTTTCCGTCCGGCTTCAGCCACGGAAGTGTTTTGTCGCGGCGCAATTTTTCAAGACGTCGTGCTAAGGCGTGTGCAAGCACAACACCGAGAGGCAGCATCTCTTTTGTCTCGTTCGTGGCGTATCCGTACATAATTCCTTGATCGCCAGCGCCGCCGGTATCAACGCCCATCGCGATGTCGGGGGATTGTTGCGCAATACGCACCAAGACTTCCAATTTTTCAGTGTACCCGATCTCTTTGTAAACTTTTCGCGCGATCTTCTCAAAATCCACTTTTGCTTTTGTTTTGACCTCTCCGCCGATCATGAGCGTGCCGTGGCTGCCGAACGTTTCTACACCCGCGCGGCTAAAGGGATCTTGTTCAAGCATTGCATCCAAAATCGAGTCCGAAATTTGGTCGCAGACCTTATCCGGGTGGCCGCACGTAACGCTTTCTACTGTGTATCTCTCAAGTAAATGGAACATTGTAAATAGGGTTTAGGGTATAGGGTTTAGCCACTAGTGAGAATTCCTTTCTTCGGATTGTTCCTATTGGCTATACCCTAGTGGCTAATAACTATTAAAAAAATTCTCCCTATGGGAGATATTTTTTATAGGTATCTTCCCGTTAGGGCTGGAGGTGGCACTTTACCCTGAGCTTGTCGAAGGGCTTATTCTCCGATGCTAGGACAAGTTGCCGGCGGGTCAACGAGCCAGAACTCGCTCTCCTTCGTAGTTTTAACGAAGAAGGATAACCGCACTCTTGATACGTATGGGGTGTGTAGGTCGCATAGTAGCAGATAACAAACGCGCTGCAACTTTGCCTGTGCACATGTTCACATCGTATAGACTATTTATGGACGATCGTCCATAAATAGTCTATGCTGCAGTTTGCAGATTTCCGATGTATATTGAGGGGAATGCGCAAAATCATCCTTGCTTCGCAGTCGCCGTGGCGGAAGAAGATTCTTGCGAAAACAGGACTTCCGTTTAAAGTTGTCGTGAGCAATTTTGAAGAGAATCTAGGGCTCAAACTTTCTCCGAGAAAATTGGCGATAAAAATGGCGCGAGGCAAAGCGGAGGCTGTCGCGAAGAAACATACGGATGCGATCATCATTGGCGCAGACACATTCATCATTTTTGGGAAAGAATTACTTGGTAAGCCGCATACGGCGGCACGAGCGAGGAAAATGCTCACGATGCTCTCTGGCAGATGGCACGACATCATCACAGGGTTTGTCATACTTGATTCAAAAACTGGACGCTGGATCGAACGCGTCGTGTCAACGAGAGTCCATTTGCGAAAGGCAAGCGCACAAGAAATCGCCGCATACGTCAAAACTGGGGAACCGCTCAATGTTGCAGGTGGCTATGCGATACAGGGGCGGGCAGGGGCTCTCATCGACAGGATCGAAGGCGATTACTGGAATATTGTTGGTTTGCCGCTGGCAACTGTGATTACCGCATTAAAAAAGTTTGCAATTCGTGTTCGTTCGAGTAGTTCGATCGAGTAGTGCGATGAGTCAAATTTCTTTTGTATCGTCGGATATAGCACAGATTCAACGGCCGTGGAATCTGTGCTATATCTCATTTTCCGGGTCGTATCTTGAAAATACGACCAGTGATGTTGGCAGAGTGACTTTGCAAACATACCCTTACCAGTATAGAGTTTGCGGAATCATGAAGAAGATAGTCACCATCGGGGGTGGAACGGGGCGATTTGCGCTCCTCCAGGGCCTTAAAAAGCACTCTGTCGAGCTCTCGGCGATTGTCACGATGTCTGACGACGGCGGATCGACGGGACGCCTCATGGATGAATTCGGAGTTCTTCCTCCGGGGGATCTGCGGCAGTGTCTCGTCGCTCTCTCGAGTGCTCCGCAAGTGATGCGCAAGCTCATGAATTTTCGGTTCGATAAAGGCGAACTGAAAGGCCATAATTTCGGAAACATTTTTATCTCGACGCTCGAAATGGTTACAGGCTCCATGGATAAAGCACTCGATCTTGCGGGAAGCATCTTGAATATCCGCGGTCGCGTGATCCCTGTAACGCTCGACAAAGTGAAACTCATTGCTGAGCTGAAGAACGGTAAGGTTATCGTCGGCGAGGACGCTCTCGGGGACTACCAATTGCTCTCACGGTTCGGAATCAAAAAAATATTCTTGAGGCCAAATGGCACGGCTAATCCAAAGGCACTTCAGGCGATCAAAGAGGCTGATCTCATTGTTGTCGGGCCGGGGGACCTGTATACATCACTGATTCCGAATTTTCTGGTTTCCGGAATCAGCGAAGCGGTGCATCGCTCAAAAGCGAAAAAAGTGTACATCGTCAATTTAATGAATAAAAATGGCCACACCGATGATTTTGAGGTCGGCGATTATATTCGCGCATTTGAACAAGCTGTCGGTAAAAAGAGATTGTTCGATACGGTTGTATACAACACAAAAAAACCGGCGCAGTCGCTGCTTCGAAAATATAGAGATGAGGGAGAGCCGGTAGCGCTCGGAAAAAAAGGATTAAATGGCGGGCACAAACTCGTGGGCGCGAATTTGCTCGCGAATGGTCTCGTCAAGAAGGCAAAAGGCGACACCCTGCAGCGCGCGCTCATCCGGCATGATCCAGAGCGCCTCGCGCAGATCTTGATGCGCGTCCTTGCATGACGTCTTTATTTCGGACACTCGCGCTGGTCGCGCTCGTTTCATTCGCGCTTCACCTCGGATGGGAATCATTACATGTGCAGCTCTACACCGGGTATGAAAGTTGGACCGGCGGTGTTCCTGTAGTCCTTTTGGCTGCGATAGGCGATGTGCTCTATACGCTCGGCGCGTTCGCGCTCGTTTCGGGATTTAAAGGAAGTGTCGAGTGGATTTCGAGTGCAACAAGGCGAGATTATCTCATGCTTGTGACGCTCGGTTTTCTCATCGCGCTTTTCGTTGAGTACAAGGGAATTGCACTCGATCGGTGGCAATATCTACCCGACATGCCCCTTATTCCTTTGCTTCACGTCGGACTTTCTCCCGTTGTTCAAATGGCTCTTCTCTTGCCGTTTACCATATTTATTGTGTCGCGCATCAAGAGGAAATAATATACAATAAACAGAATTCAAAATATGAATACCAGAAACGTTGTGATTGTGCTTGCATTATTGGTCATAGCAAGCGGAGTTTGGTTCGCGATGTCTGATTATGGTGCAAATCTCTTTGGAAGGAATAATAACGGGGGAATCGTGTACAAAAATGCGGACAAACACATGATCGTGGTTGAGAATATTCCGTCGGGAGTAACCGTGTTACCTCAATTTAAAGTATTTGGACAAGCGCGTGGCCCATGGTATTTCGAAGCGAGTTTTCCCGTAGAAGTTGTATCAGCAGACGGCAAACGACTCGCGATGACGCCGGCTCAGGCGCAAGGCGAATGGATGACCGAAAGCTTTGTTCCATTCATCGCCACCGTTCAAATCACAGAATCCTATAGCGGCCCCGCGACGTTGATTCTCCACAAAGATAATCCGTCAGGAGAAGCTTCACGCGACGCGTCTGTCGAGATTCCGATAGTAATTCAATAGAGGATTTCTATGAGTGACGTTGATAAGGGGGGAAAAATTCACCAGATTCCAACGAAGGAAGAGTTCGGTCAGCTTCGGGTTCGTCTTACAGCAGCGCTTGATCAAGCCGAAAAAGTTCAGGCTAGATTCGAAAATATCATTGCCGCTTTATCGGCTGGATCTGCACATGAGCTGTCTAATCAATATCTAGAAGAAGCAGATCATTTCGCAGAGGCGTTGCGAAATGGCCGAGGTCTTGCAGGTCGCGTCAAGGAAGGAGATGTTTCGAAGGAGTCGCTTCGCACGGCAATCGTTGATGTAAAGGA
This sequence comes from uncultured Candidatus Saccharibacteria bacterium, assembly GCA_964373725.1. Lineage (GTDB taxonomy): Bacteria > Patescibacteriota > Minisyncoccia > Phycocordibacterales > UBA2100 > UBA10103. Next base: position 25,238 of record CAYJVW010000002.1, read on the forward strand.
TTGGACTGCGAAAATTTGCGCACTCGGGGGAATCAAAGAGCAGGAATTACCGCCGAAAGCAAGCTCTGTAGCAGAATCCTAACAACTATGCGAGGCACGGCACGAAATGCGCGAGCACGTAGGATCGTGTCGTATTTGAAGCGCGCGTATCCGAAACCAAAAAGCGAACTCACGTACACGACTCCATTTCAATTCGTAGTTGCGGTGATTCTTTCTGCGCAGTGCACGGACAAAGTCGTGAATCGCGTAACCGAGCGTCTTTTCAATACATACAAGACTCCTCGCGATTTTTCCGAGGTCGGACCTCGGAAACTTGCGAAAAAGATTTCTTCGGTCTCTTTTTTCAGGAATAAAGCCAAGCATATTGTTGCGGCCGCCAAAATCGTCGCAGACGATTTTGGCGGCAAGGTCCCTCGCACGGCAAAAGAATTGCAGCATCTTCCTGGTGTGGGCTATAAGACTGCACATGTTATTTTGGGCGAGCTTTTTAAAGAGTGGCCGGGGATACCGACCGATACGCACGTAAAGCGTTTCGCTCGCAAGTTCGATCTTTCCGACAAGTCAGACTTGCAGAAGATTTCAAAGGACCTTGAAGCGCTTATCCCAAAAAAAGACTGGAAGTACGTAAATAATGGACTTGTGCTGTATGGACGTTATATTTGCAAGGCGCACAAGCATGACTGTTCGCAGCACCCGCTGACGAAATTGTGGCCGGCGGCTGCGAAGAGATGGCCTAAAACATGAAAACAATAGTCCAAAATCTCGCGGTAGAGTATGACGACCAGGGTTCCGGTCCTGTAGTCTTAATGCTGCACGGGTGGAAAGATTCGTTGCATACGTTTGATGAGTTGATCCCGTACCTCGCGAAATACAGGATAGTACAGCTCGATTTGCCCGGATTCGGCGGGAGCGAGATGCCCAAAAATACATGGGATATTTCTGCATATGTGGATTTTGTGCGGAGCTTCATCGATAAACTGGATCTGCACGTCGATGCAATCGTCGGCCATTCATTTGGCGGGCGCATCGCAATCAAGGGAGTAGGAACCGGCATATTGAAACCGAAGCGAATCGTGCTTATTGCCGCAGCGGGTTTGGCAAAAAGGAGGACTTTTCGAAATAAAATATTGGGTGCTGTGGCGAAGATAGGAAGATTTTTAACAATCATTCCGCCGTTCAGTCTACGGCGGAATCAGCTCCGCCAAGTTCTCTATGAATCAATCGGCAGCGATTATTTTACCGCAGGTGCGCTAAAAGAAACGTTTGTTTCTGTCGTGGGCGAAGATCTAAGTGAATTTGCTTCCAAGATCGCCGTGCCGACTCTTATTGTGTGGGGGAAAAATGATACGACGACGCCGATCGAACAGGGAGAGCGGATACATACACTGATTCATCACTCAACGCTCCGTGTTATAGATGAAGCGGGACATTTCGTTCATCGGGAGCGACCCGAGGAAGTCTCAAGATTAATGAGAGAATTTTTAATATGATTCGCCGACTTTCGCGATATCACCCGCGTTACATTCGCTCACTCGTCTACATGCTGCAGGCGAGTGAATACGATATCGGCCATTTTCTAAAATGGCACGAGCGCGTGACGGATTTCAGGAATGTCGAGAAACGCAAGCACGTAATCTTCACAGGAAAGGCATTGGCTCTTTACGCGGCTGGCTGGCTCATGATCGTCTTCATTTGTGCGCTTGCTGTACTTTCGCTCTTTACACTCGCAACGCCGTGGAATTATCTTGCATTCGCTGTGTTGCTCTACGAAATTCCCTTTTTTATTGTTTCGGGCGTATTGATAGCGCTTCTAAAACTACGAATAGTGCAAATTCCGGTCGAGAAAGTCTTAATGAGTCAGGCAAAAAGAAAACTCGCGGCACACAAAGCCATCAAAATAGCGGTCGCAGGAAGTTATGGAAAAACCTCGATGCGTGAGATTTTGAAAACGATTCTTGGCGCTGGCAAGAAAGTGGCGGCTCCATCGGGAAGCCATAATACGCCGCTCGGTATAGCGCAGTTTGTAAAATCTCTGAAAGGCGATGAGGAAGTATTGATTTTCGAGTTGGGAGAATATTATCCAGGTGACATTCGAAAGCTTTGCGAGATGGTGGAGCCGGGTATCGGTATCATCACGGGGGTCAATGAAGCGCATCTTGAAAAATTCGGGACACTCGATAAAACGGCGGCTACAATTTTCGAACTAGCCGATTTCTTAACCGCTGTACATTATTCTAGCATTTTGCAAAATGCTAGAATGATATATGTAAACGGTGAGAATGATACCGCACGAGGAGAAGCGAGAGAGGGGCACATGCTATACAGCCGCGAAGGTGTAGAGGGTTGGGGGGTTGAAAGCGCGAAAACTGGTCTCGACGGCACGTCGTTCACTTTAGTGAAGGGCGATGCGCGAGTCAACGCGCACTCAAAACTTCTAGGACTGCACCACGTGGGCGCACTTGCGGTTGCTGCTAACATCGCGACAAGCCTCGGACTTACGCCGCAACAAATCGAAATGGGAATTGGGGAGACGAAGCCGTTTGATCATCGGCTAGAGCCGAAGACAGATTCAAGCGGTGTTACAACGCTGGACGACAGTTACAACGGAAATCCCGATGGCGTGAAAGCAGTGATCGATTTTTTGGCGTCTCTCGTGGGGCGAAAACGTTGGTACGTTACGCCCGGGCTTGTTGAAATGGGTGCGAGAAAAGAGGCAGTGCATAAAGAAATAGGGCGGCAGCTTGCCAAGGCCGGGATTGAAAAGGTCGTATTGATACGCAATTCGGTCACCCTGTATATTGAGCAAGGCTTGAAAGAGTCCGGATACAAAGGCGAGATCATATGGTTCGATGACGGCCTTTCGGTGTACGCGGCACTTCCGCACATGACCGTAAAAGGCGATGTGGTACTCTTGCAAAATGACTGGCCAGATCAGTATCAGTAGCAGTTGCCATAGAATATGAGAAAATTGTTCCCGTCGGATCAAATTATTGAGACAAAAACGTTTGATGTGGGACAAGACTGGGAAGTTCCCATTGTCGGATTTTTTATTATTGCTGCGAAGGACAAAACCAAGCGATCATTTGCCGACTTTGACGCGGACGAGTTAAATGAGTTCATTCAGCTTCTGAAGAGGGTCAGGGTCGCAATGAAAGAAGTATTGCAGATTCATGATGCGTATGTGTGGCAAAACGAAGATACGGAGCATAGCTTTCATGTGTGGCTGTTTCCCCGTCATGATTGGATGGAGCAATTTGGAAGAAAAATTGACTCCGCACGTCCAATAATGAAGTTTGCCATTGCAAATCGCGCGACTGGAAAAGATATCAAGCAGATAAAAGAGGCAGTACAGAAAGTCCGCGCTTATTTGTCGAAAGTATGAAAACCATCGCCGTAATTTTTGGGGGACGGAGCGCGGAGCATGATGTCTCAATAATCACGGCGCAT
>CAYJVW010000002.1:28784-42921 GCA_964373725.1 uncultured Candidatus Saccharibacteria bacterium
CGTAATTTTTGGGGGACGGAGCGCGGAGCATGATGTCTCAATAATCACGGCGCATATTCCGATTATTGATACGCTTGTTGCGAGTGGCAATTTCGACGTGTGGCCTATCTATATTACGAAGGAGGGAAACTGGTATTCGGACAAGGCGATGAATGATCTTGGATTTTTCAAGAAAGACGGATGGGAAGAGGGGTTGAAGAGTTTGAAAAAGATCGAGCTGTCGTTCGATGGAGGACTCACTTTAAAATGGCCGGGTCTTTTTTCGAAAAGCATAAAAATTGACGTTGTATTTCCTTCGATGCACGGAACCTATGGCGAGGATGGCTCGCTCATGGGACTTCTTCGCATGGCAAACGTGCCGTTTGTCGGGTGCGATATTTTCGGCTCCGCTGTTGCGATGGATAAAGTTCTTACGAAACAGGTAGTCGCGGCGGAAGGCATGCCGGTCGTTCCGTATGTGTGGTTTATGGGGTCCGATTGGAAGAGAGAAAAATCAAAGATTATAGAAAATATAAAAAAATTGAAATGGCCGTTATTTGTAAAACCCGTTCACCTCGGTTCATCTATCGGAATGGCAAAGGCAAAAAGTGATGCAGAATTAGAAAACGCGATCGAAGTTGCACTCCATTACGACAACAAGGTGCTTGTCGAAGAAAGCATCGAGCCTCTGCTAGAAATCACATTGCCGATCATGGGGAATGATGAACTACGCACTGCGCATTGTGAGAGGCCGCTCAATAAAACAGAATTCTTCGATTTCAAAGATAAATATCTTTCGGGAGGAAAGAAGGGAGGTAGCGGGGCAAACAGTGAATACAGCGAGATACCTGCTGCTATCGGGGATGAACTTACGAAAGAGATAAAAGATCTTGGGGTTAGGGTATTCCGGTCGCTCGATCTATCGGGTATTTCGCGCGTCGACTTTCTCGTCCATGCGGGTACAAAGAAAGTGTACGTGAATGAAGTGAATACACTGCCCGGCAGCCTCTATCATCACAACTGGAAAAAAGCAGGCGTATCGAATATGGATCTTGTGCTAGGACTTGTGAAGCTCGCGGAAGAGCGGTTCGAGGCACAGAAAAACACGACATTCACTTTCCAATCGGATATTTTGAAGAAAGTCGATGGAGCAAAAAATAAGTAATTGCAATGCTTGAATATTTCACAAGCGCAAGGTAGTATCTTTGCGGAAACAGGGGGCTAACCTGGCGGGAAGGAGCGTTAACTCGCTCTGGACTCAACAGCTCTGGCCCCCACCTGATCTTTTTTGAATGGTAGGATATTGGAATGTCTGATAAACGTCGAGTCGCGGTTTTTGATGTAGATGGCACGATTTTTCGCTCCAGTTTGTTGATTCAGCTAGTAAATCAGCTCATCATTGACGGCTCGTTTCCAAAGGAAGCGGAAGCGGTATACGAACGAGAGCGGCAGAAGTGGCTCGATCGAGAGGGAGATTATGCTTCGTATGTGGAAGCGCTTGTAACTGCTTTTCGCAAACATCTAAAAGGGCTTCATTATTCTGCACTTGCTGACGCTGCCGACCGAATGGTGGAAGTGCGGTGGAAGCAGACGTATCGGTATACGCGCGATCTTTTGCCGGAATTAAAGAAGAAGGGATATTTCTTGCTGGCAGTATCTCACTCGCCGAAAACGGTGTTGGATAAATTTTGTCCACGACTCGGATTCGATAAGGCATATGGGCTGGTGTATGAAATCGGTCCGCAAGAATTATTTACGGGAAATGTGGTAGACGAGCATTTGATCTATAATAAAGCGAATATCGTGAAGAGAGCAGTCGAGAACGAAGATCTCACGCTGTCACATTCGGTAGGGGTGGGAGATACCGAATCCGACATCTCGTTTCTGGAAATGGTCGCGAAACCCATTTGCTTTAATCCAAACATGAAGCTCTATAAAACGGCAAAGCGGATGAAGTGGAAAGTTGTGGTGGAAAGGAAAGACGTTATCTACAATCTATGACACATATACCGATATATCGGCATATGGAAGGGGACATAATTAAATTTCGCAAGAAAGTTTTGGGGTATTGGGAAAAGAGTGGGCGACATAATTTGCCATGGCGTAAGACCAAAGATCCATACAAAATACTCGTATCAGAAGTAATGCTGCAGCAGACGCAAGTTTCTCGCGTTGTCACTAAATATCGCGAATTTCTAAAAAAGTTTTCGACCGTCAAAAAACTCGCCGATGCTCCGCTGATTGATGTATTGCGAGTCTGGAGTGGGCTTGGATATAACCGACGTGCAAAGTACCTGCACGACGCCGCAAAACAACTAGTACTATCTTTGGACGATCGGACAATTATAGTACCTTCCAGATATGAAGAGTTGCGAGCATTACCTGGAGTAGGGGACTATACGGCAAAGGCAGTCCGGGTATTTGCCTTCAACGAGCCGGAGGTTTTGGTCGAAACGAATATACGGACGGCATTTATTCATCACTTTTCAAAAATATGGACACGCCGTGTCCATATTTCGGATGGGGAAATATTCCCGCTTGCGCAGGAAGCGGCAAAGGGGCAAGACCCACGCGAATGGCATTGGGCGTTAATGGATTATGGGGCGTATCTTAAGAAAAGCGGGGTGAAACTCAACGAAAAAAGCGCGCACTATATGAAGCAATCAAAATTTGAAGGTTCACTCCGTCAAGTACGCGGAGCTATATTGCGTGCGTATGCAGAAGACGGGTACAGTAACGATTTACGAAGTCGTTATGCGGAGCAATTTAAAAAAGCGCTTGCATCGCTCATATCGGAAGGGTTGATTCCCGAGACTACACACTAACTATCACAGGAATGACGATTGGTCTTTTCATTGTCCTCTGAAGCAAAAAACGGGCGACGGAGTCGGCGAGGTCTTCGCGAGCCGCGTCGAGGTCGGCCGAGCGGGGATTGCGCATAGACTGTTCGACGCTCTTTCGTATGATGAGCCGCGTTTGATCCATCAGCTCTTTGTTGTCGCGAAGGTAGACGAAGCCGCGCGATATGATGTCGGGAGATTTGTGCAAGCGGCCGCTACGGCGATCAACTGTCGCGACGACGACGCAAAAACCTTCCTGACCAAGCGCCTTTCGGTCGCGCATCAAGACGTCGGAAATTTCACCAACCGTGTGACCTTCGACGACACGCAACTCTGACGGCGCTTTGTACTGCGTTTTCACTATCTTTTCGTCTTTGATGATCTCAACAATCGAGCTGTTGTCAGGAATGACAATATTCTCTTTCGGTACTCCCATTTCTTCCGCAAGGTCTGCATGCACGCGTAGCATATAATGGTAGCCGTGCTGGGGCACGAAAAATTTCGGCTTGATCTGGCGATGGATCCACGCAGCTTCTTCACGATTTCCGTGTCCCGAAGCGTGCACGTCGGAAGCGTGATAGGTGATGATGTGCGCGCCCTGGCGCGAGAGATTGTCTTTCAGTTTCTGAACCGCTCGTTCGTTGCCGGGGATCACCGATGACGAGAGCACTATGGTGTCCGTCGGTTGCAGCCGAATATATTTGTGCGATTTGTTGCCGATTCTAGCAAGCGAAGCGAATTCGTCACCCTGCGCACCAGTTGCAAGAATCAAGAGTTTCTCCGGCGGGTAGCTTGCTATGTTCTCGACGGCAACGACGGTGTCGTCTCTGTACTTAATGAGCCCGATCTCGCGGGCGATCTCAATATTCGTGCGCATGGAGCGGCCGTCTATAACGACTTTCTTTCCGTATTTTTCAGCGAAATGAACGACGCGGATGAGGCGCTCGAGATGCGAGGCGAACATGGCGATGATGAGGCGGCCGGCGGATTCGTGGACGATTCTCTCCAGCGTAGCATAGACGTTGCGCTCGGGAATCGAGAAACCGGGCTGCCAGACGTTGGTGGAGTCCATCAAGAGACACAAGACCTTGCGCTTCTTGAAGATCTCGAATTCGCGGAATTCTTCTTCCGAAGGTATGCCATCTTCGTGATTCAGTTTGATATCGCCCGTATAGACGACATCGCCCCATGCAGTCTCGATGATGATGCCCATCGAATCAGGAACAGTGTGCGTGACGCCGAAAAAGCGAACCGTATGGCTGCCAAGACGTATGCTCTCGTCCTTCTCGACTTCGCGAATATTGACGGGTATGGTTTGTGCGAATTCTTCCTGGCGCTTTTTAATCATGAGGCCCGTGAGTTTTCTCGTATAGATCGTAGGGTTTCCGATACGGTCAAGACAATAGGGAATGCCGCCGATGTGATCGAGGTGTCCGTGCGAGATAAGGAGTCCGCGGATCTTGTCGCGACGCTCTTCGAGGTAGCCGGTATTCGGCAAAATGTAGTCGATTCCCGGAGTCTCTTCTTCACGGAATTGGAATCCGCAATCGAGAACGAAAATATCGTTTCCGATTTCGACAGCTGTCATGTTGCGACCGACCTCTTCGACGCCGCCGAGGGGAATGATGCGAACCGTATCGGATGGGGGAGGCGGGATGGGAGCGCTGCTAATCCTCGCGCGCTCTGCCGAAGACGACGTCTGGTGTTCGAGGCGCACCCGTCTCTCTCGGGGGGGACGGCGTGGCGCAAAATTTCTTCGCGGTGGTCGCGGCGCGCGGTCATGCGGACGTCCTGGGGAGCCTGCCCGCGGTGAGCCAGTCGAACCCGCAGTGTTGGATGAAGGGAACATATGTTTAGTAAATTAAGTCAGTTAATAAGTTAAGTATCAAGTAGCAAGTATCAAATAAGTATCAGTCATAAGTAATTAAATGTTTGCATTTTTTTGTTTGATACTTGGATATTGTTTGATACTTGATACTTGGGATTTGATACTTTATTCAAATATGCTCCAGATGCGTTCGGTGTCGGTGTACCACTCGTACACGCCAAGAAAGCGCTCCGACGGAGACGTGAGAGCGCCGAAGGAGAGTCCTTGCAGCTTCTCCGGCACGACGTACAGAAACTCAGGTGCATAGAGAAATATTGCAGGGATGTCTTCTGATACGATATCGGAAAATGAACGATACAGACTTTCGCGTTTCTTTTGGTCCACTTCCGTGCGCGCAGAGGCGAGCAATTTGTCGGCACGCGTATTCGCGTAAAGCGCAAGATTGAGACCGGGGTCATTTCGTTGGCTCGAGTGCCAGAATGCGAAAAGGTCAAGTGTGCGTCCCACAACTTCTCCGAAGAGCACGGCATCATAGCTCCTAGGCCGCAGCACGTTCGCATTGAATTCCGCAAGCGGGTATACCTGTATATTCACATCAATGCCGAGGGCACGCCAGGTTTCTGCAATCGCTCCCGCTGTTGCCGCGAGTTCCGGCGTGTCAGCTGTTGCAAGCGCGAAAGAAAGCGTTTGTTTATTTTTTGTTCCTTTCATCCATCGGCCAGCTGGCGGAGCGCCATCGGCACTTGATGTGGTGGCGCTCTCGAATTTCCATCCGCCTTTGGAGAGTACCTCGCGCGCTTTTTCTATATATGTACCTGCGAGGGCGTCGGCAGAGCTCGCCCCGTTGGAGGCATGAACCTCGCGTTCAGCAGCCGTGTACGGCTGGCCTCTAACGGGGCTGGTACTCGTACCTTTCGAGAGCGCTGGCGTGTCCTTGAGGAGGCCAGGCGGAATCGGTCCTTCGGCTGCTTTACCGTATCCGGCGATCACCGTGTCTATGAGTGCTTCTCGATCAACCGCCTTCTCAAGGGCTTTCCTAACCGACGCATCCGCAAGTACAGGGGCGTGATTTTGGTTAAGAAAAATCGCGAAGATACGAGTTGAGGGGAGCGAGATGATTCGCGCATCAGACCTCTCCTCGGGCGATATATGTTGAGGAGAAACGCCAGCGAAGCTATCGATCTCCCCCGCAGAAAATCCCGCACGTCGCGCTTCTTCGTTTGGATAAAATCTAAAAATGATGGTCTCCAGGTGCGGTGCACCCAGCGTGAAGTTCTCGAACGAAGAGAGTTCGTACGAAACCACAGAACCCTGGTCATCGGATTGTATATCGCGGATCCGGTATGGCCCGCTGCCTACGGGATGCGTATTTTGCGTGTGAAAGGGAAATTCTTCCGGAGAGACATGCTCCCACAGAGCTTTCGGCAAAATTCCGAGCTGCGTATTTTCGAGAAATGGAGCATACGCATGGGGTAAGGTAAAAACGACTGTGCGTGAGTCAGGGGCGCTCGCGACGACGCCTTCCCAATCTGCGCGGCGAGGACTCTTGATGTCCTGGTTTTGAGCGAGAGCGACAGTAAACACGACGTCTTCCGCACGTAGGGGCGTGCCGTCCTGGAACGTTGCATTTTCTCGAATGCGGAATGTGTACGTAGTGCCGTCTTCCGAAACTTCATAATCGCTCGCAAGATCGGGGATAAGGTTTCCCTCGGCATTCGCGCGCATCAGTCCCGAATACACGAGTGTCGTCAGGTCTTGATCCGTTTGCGATATTGCAAGGAGTGGATTGATAAAGCGCGGAGTGCCAAGCGCCCCTTCCCGCAACTCTCCGCCGTGCGATGGCGAGATGACACTCACGTACGTGTTCACTTGTATCAGTAGAATAAGTGCGCTTCCCGCAAGAAGAAGAGATAACGTGTACAACAGCATGCGCTCGCCCGGAGAGAGTATCCGCAAAACGCGCTCGAGAGCATGTAGCTTCGGGAGATTGCGCTCCTTCGTGAACGCAGATGCGATATGAGTTGTTTTTTGCTCGGGCGGAAGTTCCGGTGTATCCGGATTCGTATGGAGGTCGTGCAATTCCATGTAACGAAAACAAGTTCCCGGATTGCTCCGGTCTGCCGCACTTGTTGCAGCAGGATAACAGACTAACTAATAACGAGATTTACAAATGCTGACAAAGCGAAAAGGATACCGAGCACAATAGTAGCCTGGAACAGGGTTTTTTCCAACCCCCGGCGCGTGTGGAAACCCGAGCTGAAATTGTCGGCGCCGAATGCGCCGCCTAAGGACGCGCCTGTTCGCTGCAGCAAAATACACACGATGAGAAGCGCGGAAAGACCGATCTGCACGTACGGGAGCGCAATCTGGAGGAGAACCATGCGCGGGAAGTGTACCATAGGCACTTTTGTTTGACAAGCGGGGGGCGAGTGTCTATAATCCCGCCACATTGTATAAGCCTAATCATCAATATATTCCCATGAAAAAAGGAGAACAAAAGACTTTGAGCATTCGGCCGCTCGGCGATCGCGTACTGGTGAAGCCGGAGGAGATCGAAGACGAGAAATCGCCTTCCGGCATCATCATTCCGGACACTGCACAGAAAGAGAAACCGGAGCGGGGCGAGGTTGTCGCAGTAGGTCCGGGAAAAAAGACAGATAAGGGTGAGCTAATACCGATCTCCGTCAAGGTCGGCGACACAGTCGTGTTCTCGAAATACGGATACGACGAAGTCACGATAAACGACGAAGAGTATTACATGGTACAAGAATCGAATATATTAGCGGTCGTAAAATAGTCATTAGCCACTAGCCAATAGCCACTAGGAAAAACATATGTCAGCAAAAAAGGTCATATTTGATGCAGAGGTGAGGGGTGCCTTGAAAAGGGGTGTGGATATCGTCGCGGGCGCGGTGCGTGTCACGCTCGGTCCTCGCGGCAGGAACGTGGCACTCGACCGCTCGTGGGGCTCTCCGACGATCACGAACGACGGTGTAACCATCGCCAAAGAAATCACGCTCGCGGATAAATTCGAGAACATGGGCGCGGCGATAGTGAAAGAGGTAGCGACCAAAACAAATGACAGAGCAGGCGACGGAACGACGACGGCAGTTGTTCTCACGCAAGCCATCGTGCACGAAGGTCTGAAGCGAACCGCGCTCGGCGCAAACGCGATGATGGTTCGTCGCGGCATTGAAAAAGCGGCGAAAGACGCGGTAGAGGAACTGCGCAAGATGGCAAGGCCGGTCAAGGGCAAGAGCGAAATTCGGCAAGTCGCGGCCATCTCGGCTGAATCTCCCGAACTCGGTGCGACTATAGGGGACATTGTGGAAAAAGTTGGGAAAGACGGCGTCGTTACCGTCGAAGAGTCGCAGTCCATGGGCATCGAATCCGATTTCGTGGAGGGCTTGGAATTCGACAAAGGCTATGTCTCTGCCTACATGATAACGAACGCAGAGCGCATGGAAGCGGAGACGAAAGATGTACCCGTCCTCATCACCGACAAGAAAATCTCTGTCATCAAAGAAATACTGCCGCTTCTTGAGAAACTCGCGCAGTCCGGCCGCAAGGACCTGTTCGTCATCGCAGATGATGTAGACGGAGAAGCGCTCGCGACATTTGTCGTAAACAAGCTCCGCGGTGCGTTCAATGTGCTTGCAGTGAAGGCGCCAGGATACGGAGATCGGAAGAAAGACATGCTCCAGGACATCGCGATCACGGTTGGCGCGCAGGTTATTTCCGAAGATCTTGGCATCAAACTTGAAAATGCCGATCTCTCGATGCTGGGGAAAGCCAATCGCGTTGTCGCGACGAAAGATTCGACGGTGATCGTCGGCGGGAAGGGGAAGAAATCAGAGATCGAAGCGCGCATTGCATCGCTCCGCAAGCAATCGGAGAATATGGATTCCAAGTTCGATAAAGAAAAAGTCGAGGAACGCATCGCGAAACTCTCTGGCGGTGTGGCCGTCATTCGGGTGGGTGCCGCGACTGAGACTGAAATGAAGTATTTGAAAGACAAAATCGAGGATGCGGTACATGCGACGAAGGCGGCTATCGCGGAAGGCATTGTTCCTGGGGGCGGCTCGGCTCTTGCGAAAGTCGCAGAGAAACTCTCGCGCAAAATAGACCCGAAGGCGCACGACGAGGAGACTATCGGCTACCGAATTCTTCTTACGTCACTTTCGGCGCCGCTTCTCCAGATCGCGAAAAATTCGGGACGTGAGGATGGTCCGGTTGTTCTCCAAGAGATCGTCAAGAAAGGCCCAGGATACGGTTTCAATGCGGCAAGCGAATCGGTGGAGGCGGAGATCGTGGACATGTTCGAGGCAGGAATAATCGATCCCGTAAAAGTCACGCGAAGCTGTGTAGAAAATGCGGCCTCTGCTGCGGCAGTCTTGCTCACGACCGAAGCCGCGGTCGCCGACGAACCCGAAGAAAAGAAATCCGCGCCAGCGGGTGGTGGCATGGGAGGCGGCATGGGAGGAGAAGACTACTAAATCCGCGTCTGCGCAGTTATCTACAAGTCAGACTTGTAAATTACAAGTCTGACTTGTAGTATTTTGAATATGCGAGTTGAACCTCATGGTATTGATTCAATCGTGCACGTTGTAAAACGCGGGGCGCGCGGAATGCCGATCGTACGCGATAATGCGGATCGGTTGCGGTTCGTGAATCTTTTATGGTATGCCAATGATGAATTTCGAGATCAATTTTGGGATGAGCGAATAGCAAGATTACCGATGTTTCAAAGACCATCCGACTGGCCCGAGAGGAAGCCCCTTGTTCGCATACTTGCGTGGACATTGATGCCAAATCACTTCCATCTCGTCATACGGCAGATCCGCGACGAAGGTATGTCAAAATTCATGCAAAAACTATGCGGAAGCATGTCTACTCATTTCAATGCAAAATACGAGGAAAAGGGGAGTCTCTTTCAAGGTTCGTATCGCGGAAAGACAGCCGATATTCACGGCGATGGGTATCTGCGTAACCTGGCCGTATATGTGATGATAAAAAATCCATTTGAATTGTATAGGGGAGGATTGCGACTCGCTATGAGCGAATTCAACGATGCGTTTGAATGGGCGCAGACGTACCAGTTTTGCAGTCTCGGTGATTTTATTGCGAGCTCTGCGTCTGCAATTATTGAAAAGGATATATTCGGCGATATTTTTGAGGGTCCAGGTCAATTCAAGAAATATGCAAGAGAGTGTATGCTCGATCGGCTCAAGAGCCTCGACGAGTTTGAGTCCTAATTTCTCGAATACAAGTCAGACTTGTAATTACAAGTCTGACTTGTATGGAGATGTCTAGTGCGTATTTTTATACACTGCTTAACGGCTCGTCTTAATGGCTTGTTTCGACCGAAGTGAGGCGATTAGCGTGGGGAGTGCTAGCCCGTCGGTCCTTCACCGCGCGGGGTGTGTTCTTCTTTTTCGTCTTGCAGCCAATTATCCAGAAGCCATTCTGTAAACGCATCAATTATCGCGTTTTCTCGAGTCGCGTCGGGCCCAAATACATCTTGCACCTCTTTCGTCAGTTTTATTACCTCGCTGCGGAGCGCGGCATTCCGTGGATCCAGGTACCGTGTTTTTTCACCTTTATAAATAAGGGTATCAACTGCTTTCAATTTGCTAGAAATCGATTTCAATTCTCCAAGCAGCGTAAGTTGCTTGGTGCGCTGGTCGGGTTCTTTCGATGATCTCGAGACTTTCGAGAACGAGTTCGCAAAATTGTCTCGAGCCGCCCGTATCTGCTCTTTTTTTTCCAGTGTAGGATTGTGCCGGGTGCTGTCTTCAACCAAGTTATGCGCGCGGTGTTTTGCACTTTCTATCATCTCATTCCATCTCCTGACGGCTGACTCAAATTGCGAAATAACTTCGAGCGATTCGCCATCCATTTGCGTCTCGACTACACGCTGTTCCATGTATCGCGAATGAGGAGCTGTATGGCCCGGCTGCGCGATAAACATCGAGGCCGCAGCAAGACCTCTCACCGCAGCACCTAACCCCTTTCGCTTCATAGGCAAAGTTTAGCATGCGTTTCGCAGCAACGTGGACAGCGGATTTTATGCCTGGTTTTGCTAGTACAATACACGTACCTACCGCATGTCTGAAAAGACGCACAAGACACACACGTCCCATGCTTTTGGGTTGCTTCTGATGCGGCGCGGTGTTATTTCTTGGTTGCCTTTAAAGTAGTATTTCCATTATCGACGTGATATGTTATTAAGTATGACAGTCGAGACTAAGAAATTCACAGCTTCCTTTTCTCGTGAATCGCGCTCCAGAGCGAAACGAGCAGTATGCTCGACGTTCTATAGCCTGGCGAAAAAACATATTGTGAAAGGCAAGCGCGGCGGATCTCGCGATCTCTCGAAACGGATAGACGAGATCGCGTATGGAATCTAGCTACCGCGACTACAGAAACTCGGTAGATATGTTACGATGATCGTTATATGGCACAGTTACTTGATCAAGCACTCGAGCGGCTGCGCGAGCTGTCGCAAACAGACCGAGACCTGGCGGCGGCGGGGCTTATGAATTTTGTGAATCAGATCGACACTCCGCAGATCCAGTTGTCAGACGAACAGTTGGCGGAAGTAGAGCATCGGCTCGCAAAGAAAAATCCAAAGACGTTTACGATGAAGAAACTCGACGCTCACCTGAAACGACGCGGGATATGAAGTTGGTCATCCGCGAAGAAGCAGTCGATGATCTCGACGGCATCTACGATTGGATCGCCAAAGATAATTCGAGTGCAGCCGTTAGGGTGGTGCGCGTACTGCGTGAGAGGATGAACAGCATTCTTCTGCCGGAGCTGGTCATGATTGGAAGGCCGGGGAGAAGGAAGGGGACGCGCGAGCTCATCGAATGGCCCTACATCATTGTATACAAAGTGGACGACGACCGCGGAGTCGTCACGATCCTGTCCGTGGTTCACGGTGCGTGGGTCCGGAAGGCGCTTTGAATAGCATTCCTCGTATACAAGTCTGACTTGTAGGTGTTTCAAATGCACAAAGGAGAGAGAAAGTGCATTTTGGCGGCTTTTTGATTGGTACAATAGATGCACATACCGCATGTCTGAAAAGACGCACAAGACACACACGTCCCATGCTTTTGGGCTGGTTCTGGTGCTGCTAGGCGTTGGTTCTTGACTCGTCTTGATTTGTACTCGAAATTTGTATCTTGCCGCCACAATGCTACACTAGCCTATGAACAGAACAATGTTGGATTCAATGCGACCGACACAAATGAAAAGAGTAGGTAATGTATGGGTAACGCCGCCTGCAATCACGGGTCCAAAGAAGCGTCTTGCCGCGCTCCGGCAGGCGTTTGGCATGTGGAAAAATCGGAAGCCTGATCCGATAAGGGAGCTTGAGAAAATGCGTCGAGAATGGGATCGAAAATTGCCCTCGCTTCGGGCAAAAAAGAAAAAGCGATAAATGTATACACTCGACACGAATACCGTCATTTATTACTTACTGGCGAGCGTTGCGAGAGAAATGAAAATGTATTCATTTTCATTTCCGAGCCGAGGAGTCAGAAACCGGAACCGGTTTACAGAAGGATGAGGCTGTCCGGCGTATCATTGAACCGATTCTCGCAGCGGGACCTGCCTATGTGGCAACTGTCACGGAGATCGAATTGTTTAGTTATGCAGACCTGACGCTTGAGGAGAACGACCGTATCGAGAAACTGTTGGGCGCATTCGAAATTGTCCCGCTCGATTCCAACATTGCGCGTATTGCAGGAAAGTTGCGCCGCGAACAGAGGACGAAATTGCCAGATAGCGTCATTGCGGCAACTGCGCTCTTCACAGGGGCGACATTGGTTACGCGCAACGTGCGCGATTTCAAGCGAGTACCGAATCTCCTTGTCGAAAGAATCTAGAGTAAATCCTGACACGTTAGACGCGCGGGTGTCTGGTGAAGGGTACGATAACTCCATCTGGTCGGACGGAGTTATCGTACGACGGAATGGGCGATAAAAGGCGGGGACAACGGAATTCTGTACCCATTTTCCTGTACAATAGAGACACACACCGCATGTCTAAAGAGACACACAAGACACACACGTCCCATGTTTTTGGGTTGCTTCTCGCGTTGCTTGGCTTCAGCTTTTTGCTTGCGTTTATTGTGGAGATTCCGAAATCTCGCGCACTACCGCAGGCAATAACTACTAGCGAGGACTGTTCTTTGTCACTATGTGAAGGAAAGCAGCATAAGAAAACAAAATGGCTAACGGATGCATGTAAAGAGCCAGACAAAAAAAAGGGTGAGCAACCCACAAAGAACGGCCGCAAAGGAAAAGATTGCAAAGTGAGAGACGTCATCAAAGCTGACGGCTATTGTTCGGGATTTGGGAAAATTTGCACAGAGGGATATGCCGCTGATGGAAAGCCGGTGAAAGATCCGGGCGAGACCTTGGACAAAGCGCAGGCGGATTTTGAAGAAAAAATGCAGAAAGCCACAGAAGGACAGCAGCCACCGCCTCAAAAAGGAGATGGCCCAAATCCGCTAGACAAAACAGATACGGACGGGTTGCCACCGAATCCGGGTAAAGATCTCCCAGCAAGTTGGGACGACTACAATGTCGTGGACCCGAAAACAGCAGGGCCTGATTTCGGAAAACAGTTCAGGTTCAGCGATTTCGGAGAAACAGGTACTCTTCCTCCTCCTTCCCCGTCTGATCAACGGTTCAGCGATTTCGGAGAGAGCGGCAACCTTCCTCCTCCACCTGGTACACGGCCGCAAAGCACAGGATTCGGTGCGCCGAGTTCGGGAAGCGGCGAGGGCGGTCAATCGGGAGCGGGAAAGATTGCTTCCGGTGTAGGAGAGGCAATTTCACAAGGTGTGCAAGCGGCAGGAGAAGTTTTGCAAAAAATCGCGGACAATCTTTCCGAACTTGATGTGCAAGATTTGAAGGACTTGCTTGCTGACGCGAGAGATTATTTGCAAGACTTACGAGATAAGCTAGCGGGGGGAGAAGGTCCCGAAGGCGAGCAACCAACTCCGACGCCGAAAATCGATACTAACGGCGAAAAACCGCAACCTGCAGCTGCTACAAGTTGTTATGGAACGCGAGCTTGTGGAGATAATCCGAACTGGAAGGATTCCAACACAGATAAATTGGGCAAGAGATTTGATCCCAACAAAGATAAGGTAATAGCTGTCGGTGATGGAAGTCCCTATCGGTATGGCCAGCGTCTTCAGCTCTGCACAAGCAGCGGACAGTGCGATATCGGAGTTGTGCGAGACCATTGTCCTGGATGTGGTACGCGCAAGCTGGATGTGACAGGCGCGCTCGCGAGAAATTTAGGGGGGGAGGGTGCAAATCGAAGTGTTTCTGTCACGCCGGTGACTGACCCCTATTCTCCCCCTCTCGCAAGCGCACCAGCTTCTCCTCCGTCAACTGCCGGGCAAGTAACGGGTTCTTTTGATCCTCCTGCTTACAGTAGTCCCGGTCCGGCGTACGATTTTGGCGCTGAC
>CAYJVW010000002.1:43021-46355 GCA_964373725.1 uncultured Candidatus Saccharibacteria bacterium
GCGATGTGTCTCAATTTGACCGTGAGGATGCGGACCGCGGAGCGGCAATGCAGAAACAAGCTGACGAAACTTTTGCCGATACTATGGAAAAAGTTCTCCAAGAGTGGACGGACGCGAAAGCTTTTGCCGACGACATGGCCAAGGTTTTGCAGGATTGGACTGACAAAGCATTTGCGAACGACATGGCAAAGGTTTTGCAAGAATGGACAGAGACAAGGCTTGCTGAAATACAAGCGGCTGCAGAGTTGGTTGGTGACTATATTCAGCAACTTGCGCAGGAGACGCAGAAGGCATGGGAGGAGTTTTACAAACTAGAAGATTTCAAGCCGCAAGATTCGCGCGATACAAAACTTACTGCTGACATAGACAAAAAAATCGCTGACGCAAAAAAGCAGATCGACGCGTCAACCAAAGCGTTGCAGGCGGAGTCTCGTTCGAAAAAAGGAGAACTTCCGCCGCGCAATAGTAATAATAAAGAAAGTCTTTTTGTAAAGGGCAACCGCAATCGACTCGAATTCGAGAAAGAGAGACTTGCGGCTCTTGAAGCGGAAAGAACGCGGACTTTGATAGAAGATTTGGAGGCGAAGACGGCCGAAGGTTTTATGCCGGGCGAGAATCAGAAGTATTCTGAATTGCAGGAATTGCTGAAAGATCAGGAAAGAACGCTTGAATTAGCTCAGAGGGAAGTGGATGAACAGTGGAAAAGAGATATGGTAAATCTTACTCGTGAACGAAACCTGAATGCGGAAAGTTTGAATCGGGCTGTGCAGAACGGCAAACGCATTGTGGAGTCAAGATTTGGGCCGGATTGGCGCGCGGAGCTTATCAATAATCCGGAAAAATACAGCTTCTCGGATCACGAGATAATGCGATCACAAAGACTTCTTGAAGATTTGCAGGCGCGATCAAAAGATGGCAGATTCGATCTTGCGACTGCCCAACATATACCTGATGGAGCCACGCTCGAATCCCTCAGATATCCTGAATCTGAATCATCAATTCTTCTGAGAGAGCCCGGAGTAATACAGATGGGTGAGATCAATTGGGACGCCCTTGACCTAACTGAAAGCGAATACGCGGAGAATGCGGAAGCGTGGGAAAAAGCCTTGGAATCTTCGAGAATGGCAGTGGCGGAAGAAGCCGAGAAAGAGCGGCTTGGTGAACAGAAGCGGGCAGGTGAAGAATTACAACGCCAAGCGGACGCAAAAGGTCCAGAATACAAAGCAGCTCAAATCGAGGCCGCAAGAAAAAAATACGAGGAAGAGCAAAAAAGGTTGGAACAGGCTGAGGAGGGGGCTAAGGAGGTGAAGGAAGGGGCCGACAAATTTAGAACAAAAGCCGAAGAATCAAAGGCTCGTGCGGAGCAATTGAAAAAAGATCTGGAGAACGCAAAAAAAGCGGAAGAGAGTCTCAAGGAATCTCAAAAAGATTTGGACAAAGCGGCAAAAGCGGCGCGTAATGTGAAAAATGCGGACACAGTCAAAGCAGCAAAGAGAGAAATGGAAAACAATAAAAATCTTACGAGAAATTTGAAGGATCTTGTGAATAATCCAGCGCTATCAAAAGATCAAGCGGAACAAATACAGGAGAGAATTAACGTGATCGAGGCGAATAACAAGCAAATCGACAATAAACTTAAAAACGCGTCAGAAGGAGACACGCGAGTGAGAAGGGAAATCACAACGCTTGCAACAAGAAGTGAGACTGCCATACGGGAGTCGCGCGAAATTGCCCGAGGCGCAATAGAGCGTGACCGTTCGGTTGCCGCACTGGAATCCGCGTATAGAGTGGAGTCATTCCGGGCTGAGGTTGATGCTAGCTTTGCGGATGCTGCGAACACGGTGGATATGCAGGCGCAAGCTGTGGCAGAAGCATGGAGGGCGAGGGCGCTTGATTCATATTTGAATTATTGGAGGACCGCAGGCGACGGATGGTCGGAATATTCAGTAGTGCCTCTCCAAGACTCTGTGCTGGATCCAAGCCGATACGGGAGCACAGGTGGCTCGGATCATTGGCAGTCTGATTCATACAGCGCTACTCTCGGCAGTCGTACTCTGGAGGATGCGCCATTCGACGGAGACTATAGAGGTGATTTCCGGCAATTGGGAGATGACGCACCACAACCACGGGGCATAGATCCCTTACCAGATCCTCCCGTTGCAGGTTATGTACCTCCTGATACCACCAAAAAATTGGATTGGAGTGAGTACGAAGACTTGGATCCGGGTGGGGAAAAAGATTTTAAGGAGTACACAAAATCTCTTGCTAAGGAATCTGCTCCACCACCGGATCCTAGACCTCCATTGCCAGAAGCTGATCCACCTGCTCCTCCTCCGATAACAACACCACCTCCGCCTGCGGAATCGCCTCCACCAAAAACGAAACCGGTCGAGTATCCTGATTTTCCCGAGGATGCGACGGATGTGCCGCAAGATGTGAAGACGCCGCCGACGAAGACGCCAGAGACAAAAGCGCCGCCGGCCAAAGCTCCGCCCGCACAGCCGCCGCCAGGTCCTGGAACCGGCGGGGGAGGTGGCGGAGGTGGCGGCGGTGGAGAGCAGCCTTCGAGTGGAGGAGGCGGAGGCGGAGGCGGAGGAGGTCTAGGCGATATGCTCGGTAAGCTGATAGGCATGTTGAAAGACTTCTTCAAGCCGAAAGAGGAGAAACCGAAACCTTCGGGGCAACCACAGCCGACCCCGATTATCTCGCCGTCAACGACGTCGGTGTATTCGTCGCCCACCGAATCCGTAACACTGAATTTGCCCGATAAAAAAACGACATCAAAAGCGGCGACTCCGCAAAAGGCGGTCGTCATTCTTATCTCCAATCCGCGCAAAGTTATTCCTGGCGCATCAGTGCGTCTCGCATGGTCCAGCGTGCACACAACAAGCTGCGATGTGTTTGATGCTGTGGGCAACGTGCTTTCTGAAAATTTGACTGACGGCACCATTAGGACTTTGGCACTGATGAGTACAACGAGATTCGGCATAACCTGCGAGGTGGAAGATGTCGATCCGATCACCGCGTACGTAACGGTGACTGTGGAAGGAACTGCGAAGAAAAGTATCGATACAAAGGAAGATCAAGAGACAAAGGCGACGCAAAAGACTGCGCCGGCCAAAACAATGCCTAAAACAGAAATACCGCCGAAGAAAACGCAACCAGCTCAAACGAAACAGAACACCCAAGCACTGTGTTATCCGACGCTGCCGTATCTCGAATTTATAAAATGCGTGTTGCGCTAATGTATCGAGATTGAGATCGAGATCGAAATTGAGATTATTCTACTACGCCGAATACCCCGCAGCCTAATCTAGCGGGGATGCTCGTGCTT
>CAYJVW010000003.1:0-10871 GCA_964373725.1 uncultured Candidatus Saccharibacteria bacterium
TGAACCCGCTCACGTATCTTGCGTCAGTTGCGGTGCTGTTCGGGAAATTGCTCGGTATGTAATCATCCGCGCGCAAGTTTTACACGCGCATTCGTGCGCTCTTTCTTCGGCGAGATATACTGAAGAGCATGTTGAAAAAAATCTTCGAGGGCGCAGCAGGGCGCAGCGCGCTTGTGATCGGTGGGATGCTTTTCATCCTAGGAGCAGCCCTCGGATACGGCTCTGCATCGATGCGCGCGTTTGCCGAGCGCACCGCGCTTCTTGCGTCTGTCTATCCCCTACGCTCCGCAGACTCTTCTCTTCCCTTGATCCACGCGCTTGTCGCGTATGAGACTCCCGAGGCAGTCGATTTCAAAGAATACGTATCGCTCAAGGAGCACGTGCAAAACGTTATTCTTGATTTGACGGCTGCAGGAGTCGCCGAAACAGTGTCGGTCTACTACCGCAATTTGAAAACTGCGCGCTGGATCGCGATCGACAAAAACGCGCGCTACTACCCTGCGAGTCTCCTCAAAGTGCCGGTCTTGATTGCGTATTACAAGCAGCGCGAATCTGATCCGAACCTGTTTGATGAATATGTGACATACAAACGCATCGGCAGCGGCAACAAGTTCGAGGCTGAATCGACATTGGAGGTGGGACGATCGTACACAGTTCGCGAACTTCTCGAGCGCATGATCATCGATTCTGATAATGGCGCAACGTATACGCTGCTTTCGCAGATAGACGAAAATACCCTTGCAGAAGTGTATTCTGATCTCGGCATTGAAGACCCAGGAGACGATTCTTCGCGCTATCAGATTTCGAGCAAAATGTTCGCGTTGTTCTTTAGAATTCTCTACAATGCGACGTACCTTTCGCCCAAAGCCTCGGAAGAAGCGCTTGAACTCCTTACGCGTACGACCTATATGAACGGTCTGGTTGCCGGTGTGCCCGAAGGAATTAAAATTGCACACAAATGGGGAGAACACGTCGTCAGCGAAAGAGGCGGCGTACCTAGCGAAGAGCTCCACGACTGCGGCATCATTTATCTGCCCGAGCATCCGTATCTCCTGTGCGTCATGACACGCGCCGCGACGCTCGAAGCGGCGGAGTCTGTGATCGCATCAATATCGAAAACTGTGTACGAGGCGGTAAAGAGCGAGAGCGACTAAATGGTTCAAACCGAACGGTCATACAGCGCCTTGCGTACGATAGACATGTATGGTACGCTCCCCCTATCAATTTCAGGGCTGATCCAGAGAAGCGGGGATCGACCTACAACTCCAGCGTACTGTAATATTGATATTTACTCGTGAATTTTTCCATTGCTATGCAAACAGGAACAATCGCCCGTCTCACCGACAAGGGATTCGGGTTCATCAAAGTCGAAGGTCGCGAAAAAGATCTCTTTTTCCACTCCAACGAGCTCGTGAACGTCAAGTTCGATGAGCTCCGCGAAGGCGACACCATGACATTTGAGATCGCAGAAAGTCCGAAAGGACCGAACGCGGTCAAGGTCAGCCGAGCTTAAACCGCTCAAAAAGCGCCCCTACATCAGCTTCGCTGATCGGGCGAATAAAAGACTCCTAACGGGAGTCTTTTGTTGTAGCCGCGCTTTTTGTTTTTGCCGCGCAAGAGCGCTAGCGCACCTCTACCGTGACGGGCGGAGAGGCGCTCACTTTTCCGTATCCGCACTGCGGTCCAGGATCTGCAACCCGTGTCCCGTCGGTCGCTATAACGACGCCCTCTGCCGCATGCCAATGATCCGCGCCGCATCCTGCCTCATCTTCTACAATGAGCTGATCGACAGGTAGGTATTTACCCTGGTATTGAACTGCCTGGACGCTCTTTGGCGGTTGTGTCCCTCCTGAAGAACCTTCAACACTCGCGCCACCTTTCGTGCCTTCTGTGGGCGTCGTTTTCGCGTCACCACCCGGAACAACACTCGTACTTCCAGAGTCCGGTGCGGTCTTCGGCTTCTCCTTAGTGCAAATGAGTTTGCCTTTCGCGCCATCAGCGCCCGGTGGCTTCCCTATGCCGCCCTTCCCCCCGCCTCCGGGGCCGCAGCCATCGCCACCATTTCCCCCATTACCGCCGGTTTCGTCTTTCACTTCTCCGTCAGCGCCATTCGCGTTCGCTGCGCCACCTTTGCCCGCGGTTGATTTCGCATCGCCTCCCTTGCCGCCGTTTCCGCCAGTTGGCTCATTTACCTTGCACGAACCTCCGTTTCCGCCCGTGCCGCCACGAGAGTCGGCGTTGCCTCCGTCTCCGCCCTCGCTTCTGCCTGCGATCCCCGAGAGCGACGCATCGCCTCCCTTGCCGGACGTCGCAGTGCCCTTGCCGCCTGGGCCGCCTGCACATTTGCACGCGGTGCCATTACCGCCTTTTCCGGGATCAGCAACTGCATCACCCCCGTATCCACCCCTTACAACATCAATCGTAACATTGCCAACTCCTGTGACTGCGCCGCTTGCCGCAAGTTCTTTTTTGTTTTTTCCACCATCGCCTCCGGTTGCGGTTGCATCTCCTCCCCTCTCACCCGGACACGCCGGCAGACCATCCTTACCGTGCGCGGTTGCGCTTCCGCCTGAACCTCCGCGGCCCGGTACAATATGAAATGAGTTAATTTGAATTTTTCCTACTGCCGTCATCTTGAAGTTGCCCGCCTCACCCGCTTTGCCTCCCTTCGCAATACCTGGGTCGCAGTTTTTCGTGGTTTCCGCCGAGCCTCCGTCGCCGCCGTCTCCAAGCTCGAGCCTGAACTCGTCGAGTGTTATGTTCCGCGCAACCACACGGAATCGGAACGCATCTTCGCCGTCCTTCCCACGCGCATTGCAGGATTTCCCTTCATCGCCCTCGCCCGAACGCCCTTTAGGGCCGATGAGGTGAAAGTTTTGAAGCGCAACGTCGCCATTCTGGCCGAAATTAAAATTGAGAATTATTTTCTTGATCTTTTTTTCTGGCGTCTGCACGTCGACACCGGAAGGCGGCGCCCCGCCTTCGCCGACTGTCCATGTGCCCGAGATGACGACACCGGGAATCGGGTTTCCATCTTTGTCGGTCGCATTCTGCGCCTCGGCAACATCGATCGCGCCGAAAAGCGATGCGTATCCTGGAAGTGATGGGACAAGAGAAATCCCACCGCCTACTTTCCCGCCCTCTATCATCGGGCCGATGCGCGTGCCTTCTCCCGAATCTTCCCCTGTCTCATTAAATATTGCCTCGATGTCCCCGTCCGTTTTAGCAAGCTTGCTTTCATCATCAACAACCTGGACGCTGCCATCTGACACGATGTTTGCGTCATCGCCGAATGTGATCGGACCCTTTGCAACGATTGCAACATCCCCTCCGCCCTTACACTCCAGTGTGCCGCTTGTAATGGTCAACGCTCCCCCTACAACCAATTTCATTGAGCCGCCGTCGCACACGAGCTCTCCCTGCACGTCCAAGTTTCCTCTCACCGTAAGCACTGCGCCGTTTTTTAACGTTGTTTGCTCCCCTGCCGCGATGGTGACGTCTCCCTCGAGGATCGTGTCCGAGTCATATACTGCAGTCTCCTCGAACGTGTAATTAAACTGATACACGTAGAAAAAACCGCTTACAATAAGGATAATTACCCCGATTGCAACTGCGTATTTCATCATATAACGGCACTGTATACCCGGTACATGAAAGATACAACAGTGGCGATAGTGATGCGTGTATAGTACAGATGCAACGGCCGTTGTATCTGTGCTATATGCCCCAATTCGGCACGCGTGAGACACTCTCGTGAGATGCCGCGCATTCCCCTATCTCACGGAAGCACTTTTTGCATGTATACCCGCGACATGTCCCATTAGAAAAAAGATGCATGCTTTCCGTGCTCCTGATGCTCCTGAAGATAACGCGACTGTTGTTCTAACGGGGCAGGTATCTGCGTAATTCTTGTCTTCGTGCTTGAAAATCGGGAATGACCTTTCCGACTTCCGCCCAAAACGCCCGCGAGTGATTCGGATGCGCCAAATGGCACAGTTCGTGGACAACAACGTAATCCGCAAGCTCGCGGGGCAGAAAGAGAAGCGAGTATGAGAAATTAAGATTCCCCTTCCGCGAACAACTTCCCCACGTACGGCGATTGTTTTTTATCGCGATTCGATTGTATTGAAATGCATACCGTTTATTCCAGAACCCAATCCTTTGTTGTATATAGTTTCTTGTTTGTTCTTTATACCTCACATAATCCCTCCTCCCGGAAACGGGCAGTGCTTTGTATTGCATCATCCGCGCAACTGCGCGTTTCAACCATTCAGCCTGCCTTGATACGAACTGCCTGATCGCGCTCTCTTCGCTGTTAAAAGGCACCGTTAAGACGACGACACCTCCCGGGTGCACGCGGAGCCGCATGTATTTCGCCCTTCGTGACCGTTTTAGCGACCAATTTTTCTTACCGGTAATCCGGTTTAGAAAAATGGAAGTGCCCTTGTGGTGAGTGTATTCCATTCGGCCATTCTACACGTTTGTAACTTTCCGCAACATGTTCCTCTCCAAATTATCTCCTTCGCGCCGCCTGGGCTTTTTTGATATTTGTGCGGTATGCGCGTCGCATCGCGAGTGTCGGCTTCTCACTCTCGGGAACATTACGTGCCGGATGAGCGCGGAAAATATCGCCTTTTACATGCATGATGGGGCCGCGTATGTGCTTGAGAGCCGTTTTCTCTTTCGCGCCGGTGATTTTCAACTGTCCGTTCGGGAGTACTCGCGCCGCATCCTTGCTCACAAGCCACGAAACGGTATCCCAGCTCCCGCTCGAGCGCCTGCCTGCCAAGCGCTCGAGTCCGCCTCGTCGTCCTACATCCTGCACGCGAAATGTCACGAATGAGACTTTAGGGCGAACCATAATGCGATAGAAACGCCCTTTCCCAGTTGAGCCCGGCTTTTTTCGTCCTCGACCCTGCGGCTGAGCGAGCGAATGCTGCCGCTTGGTCATTCCCTTCCACGCCTTCTGCGCGCGTTTGATGTTCTTTCGCGCCGCTTTCCGCTGTTCCGCTGTCGCCATATCGTTACGCGCTATGCACCTTATTCCAGACCGAGGAGAGCGCGTACCCGACGCCATAGCCAATCGCACTTGCAACCACGATGACAGTGAGCGCCGCCCCAATCTCGAATGGTTTAATGACGATCCCTTTTTCCACCATATGCGCCCACATCGAGAAATTCACCAAGGGCTGCGCCCATCCAAGGAGAACCACGACTGACCATAACACGTGCATGCCGCCTAAAAATATTCCACCGACAAGCCCTGCCTTTGAAGCGTTTGTATGCATACAAATAATAATACGTTGATAACTCTTTCAGAATAGCACTATTTGGAGAGTTCGAAATAGCTCACAGTGAACGGATAACCCGGAATGAGCCGGACGTGGAGCTTGCCGAGGTACGTGTCAGGAGCGACTTCTACGATCTCGTCGATAATAGGACGGAGCCAGAAGGGGTTCGTGGGAATGTTGTAGTCAATCGTGATGACGTCGGTATGCTTGTCTTCTATTCCTTTCGCGAATGCAGTCTTGAATGGATACCGCTCTTCCTGTACACCATTTCCATCGTCGAACACATTAATCCCTGTTTGTGTCGCGGCATCAAACTTTTTGCCCATCCATGATATTTCCAGCCCTTCAACAAGGCCATTATAGAATCCATCCAGCGCAATCTCCGGTGCTTTCCCGCCGGCAAACAGTATTTGATTTCGAGACGTCTCCATCTGCCATGTACGCACCATTCCCAGAATTACCACCACGGACAGAAGTACGATCAGTAATTTTATGAGGAAGATAAGCATGACTGTTTTAAAGAGGTGCCATACGTGAATGTGAGTAACCGCGACGTCTATATTTCGAGTGTGAAAGTGATGGTGTCACCTGCGTCAATTCCTTCCGCGCGGCGGACTGCCGATTTCAAAGGGAGCACGTAGGAGCCGGAGTGTTTGTCGGGGAAGATCGAGGTTTGCCATTTCGTCTTTCCGAGCGTGACCGCGACGCGGATAGAACCGAAGCCTCGTTTCGCCTTGCCATGCGTTTCCTTTATGATGGCGGCCTGCTTTTTGTCGAGGTATGCGAAATACCACGCCGCCATGCCCGGGTACGGGACGACTTTGGATCGCACGTTGTATTTCTTCGTTGTACTCATGAAAAAATCATCCCACATCTCTGTTCCTATTCAAAATCCGCTCCCCCACCCCGCCTTCCCTTTTTTACATCCTCCAATTCTTATTCCAGTCTTTTGCAAAACACTAGAATGTATTCTGCGCGGGATGTAAGCTTGTGCCGAACACTTGAGCCGTCGCTCCGTTTCGCGACAAGTCCCGCGATAGCCATCTTTCGCACATGGTCCGAGGCGTTCTGATATCCTATCTTGAGTTTCTCTGCGATCTCCTCGACCGACAATTCCGGTTCGCGCTTGAGAAGGTCAAGGACCGCCAACCGTCGGTGGTTTGCAAAGCCCTTTACGATACGCTCCAATTTTCTATACACATTCCCTGCCATACTTCATTTTTCTCTATGCTAGTCTTTTGCAAAAGACTAGCATGATATGCGGCCATTTCTTCGGATGCATGGGGATAATGACGTGCCCTCCCGAATTCAGAGGCAGCTACCTCGTGAACTTGAGGGACTGGCGGATTTTGTCAAATTCCTTTAGTAGACCGACGCGGTCGAATTCGCGGACGGTGCCGGTCGCGAAGTTGCCGATGTTGTTGGAATGGATGAAGTAGCGGACTGCCGTGCAGGGAGTACTTGAAGCGATTGCGTAGACGGTTTCTTGGAAGAAGTTGCCCGCTGTCCCCTCGGATGTGGTTGCGATCGAGTACTTGATGGTGCCTTCTGTCAGGTTAACCGCGGAAACGTTAGCGAGAACATAAATATCGCCCGTACAGTTCTTAGCACGCGGCAACCACTCGACGGAGACGCCCGTATCGTTCGCGGATAAATTCGTGCCTGTTGCTATCTCTCCCGAAATAGCAAACTTCACGCCGTGTATGAGTTTCTTCTCGCCAAATTGGTCGTATGCGTACGTCTCATTGACCGTGTATCCCTTGGGGTAGCTGATAGTGAAGCCGAGCGTGGACGATGCGTACGTTTCTAGCTGGGGCTGCGACGTCGCGGGCTGTAGTGCCGGTTTTGTTGTAGTTGGAAGCGTCATCCATACGAACGCACCGCCGCCGGCTAGAAGCAAAACAACAACCACGCCGATGAGAATTTTTGACATATTGTAGAAATGGAGCGCCAGTAACACATCCAGAATACACCTGAAATCTGAAAAAGCACCCGAGCCGAAGCTCGGGTGCGAGTTTAGACGCCACACTCATCTCTGGGGATGCGGTCTAGCCGGGAGAATAACTCGAGCAGATCGAGTGTCGGGCATCGGCCTCCCTTCCCCGGAGGGAAGTAATGATCGAGGTTTGCGACGCTCGTAGGTATATTGAGCGCGCGCAGTACATCGAACGGATCGGCCGGTTCGTCGGTCAGGCGACCTTCAATGAGGTGAATCATTCGGCCGCCGACCTCCCGCCCTATCGCCCAGTAGCCGCCGGTGTCGCGTTCCAAATATGGTTTCTTCTCCATGCTCATTCCTTTCGGTTGGGACGTGGGAAAGAAAAAAGCCCGCTTTGGAGACGGGCTCTGGTTTGGAGGAATTTGTTTTATGTCATCCAAAACACAACCCGTTTCGCGGGCTGTCGATGACGTTAGATATCTTACGTGCTGTCTTTAGATTCATACTCTATATGTAACATGCTATATGCGTTTGGCAATGGAGTTTTCAAGACCTCGGGTCAAATGGCGCCGTTTGACCCGAGGGTCGGGTCAGGCTGGTTCGTATTTGATGTGGGTTGTCGAGCCAGAACGACGAAGTTTGCCTGTTGTTACGAGTTCACCTAGATAGCGCTGGGCGGTAGAGTCGGACACGTGCAAGAGTTTCTCGACGTCGTCGTTGACGATGCTTCCCTTTTTCTGCGCCAGCGCGACGATTTTTTCAAGACGCGATTTTTTGCGGAACTGCAACTTCTCAAGCGCTTGCTGGGCGAGATTTTTAATCGGAGCTAGCAAAGGAGAAGATTCCAGTGGCACAGGCGGAGGCGGAGGCGATACAAGTTCGGGTTCGGAAACCGGAACAGGAGCCGCCACCGCCTCCGGCGGTGGCAGCGTGTTTGCATGTTGGTTTTCTAAAACTGGCTCTGGTGCAAAAGTAAGTTCTGTAACAGGTGCGGGAATCGAAACAGCAACCTCGACCGGAACATCAGAGTTGCTCGAAGCTGCGCTCGCATCAGGATCGGACATGTTCCAATCATACTACGCAAAATCCCCCGCGACGCACTGGTTGCAGTAGTATTCGAAGAACAACTGTTGTCCGAGTACACCTTTTCATTTCTCGCGCAACAGGTTATTCAAGATATCTTTTACTCCGCGGAGGCTCGTGTCATCGATAACAGAAAGCGTGATGGTATTTTTGTTCAGTTTCTTCAGGAGCTTCAGTTTTTTCTGGACATCATCGGGAGAAACAAGATCGACTTTTGTCAAAAATACATACTCTTGTTTTTTCGCCAGCGTTGGATTGTACGCTTCGAGTTCAGCCCGAATTATGTTGTAGTCGTGTGCAACATCCTCGGACTCTGCCGAGACCAGATGAAAAAGTACGTGGGTGCGCTCGATGTGCCGCAAGAATTTATCGCCGAGCCCCTTTCCTCCCGACGAACCTTCTATGAGGCCTGGCACGTCGGCGAGGATCTGTCCGTGGTACGCACCGAGGTGCGGCTCGAGGGTCGTGAACGCGTAATTGCCGATTTTCGAATGCGCGCCGGTCAGTTCATTGAGAAGCGAAGATTTTCCCGCATTCGGGAGGCCGATGATCCCGACGTCTGCGATCATCTTCAATTCGAGTCGGAACGAAAAGCTCTCGCCCGGCTCCCCCGCTTCAGCTTCGAGCGGCGTCGTATTTGTCGAGGCGCGGAAGTGGAAATTGCCGCGCCCGCGATACCCGCCTTTCGCAACGGTCACTCGCTCGCCTTCTTTTGTCAATTCATGCGTCCAGCCATTTTCGAGATTCGTTATGACGGTGCCCGTCGGGACTTTAAGAACGAGATCCTTGCCGCGATTTCCGTCGCGAAGACGCGATGTACCTTGCTTGCCATCGTCGCCCTTGAAGTCTTTTTTATACCGAAATTGGAGAAGCGCGCTGATGTCTGAAACTCCTTCCAATATCACATCGCCGCCCGGCCCGCCGTTGCCGCCGGTAGGACCGATATTCCCTTTCGTGCGATTGAATCCGACTATCCCGCGGCCGCCATCGCCGCCGGAGAGTTTTATCAATGCCTCATCAACGAGCATAGTTTAGAGCTTAGCACAGGCATTACTCATGCACCGCCGACAACAAAGGGTTACCCTTTGTGGAAAGTTCCAAAGGGTTACCCTTTGGGTTAAGGGTAACCCTTTGTGGAGTAGTGTGGAAAAAGTGGATATTGTTTATCTGCCGAGGATAGCGAGAGAAATGAATGCTTGCATTCATTTCCGAGCGACGCAGGGAGCTATGGTCTAAAACCTCGCGGCTTGCCGCAAAACGGCGCGGGCGAGTATGTCTCGCCTGCGCCGGGTCCAGGGCATGACAGAGGGGTTTGATACCTTTCATGCGTCTAGTTTCGAGATATCTCGATAGATGCTGAGGAATGCAAACAAAAGACTCAAAGAGAGCGGGCCGAGAAAGATGCCGACTGCGCCGAAAAACGTAACGCCGCCGAGAACCGAGAGCAGCACGAGGAGCGGATGCAATTTCATTCCGCTTCCGATGAGACGCGGTGCAAGTACATTATCAATGAGACCGACAGCGAGCGCACCCCAGATGGAAAGCCCGATTGCGCCGAACGCATTGCCGGTTACCAAGAGAAACAAGATGATTGGAATGAATATGAGTCCTGTTCCGACGGCAGGAATCAAGGCAGCGATCGCAGTCACCGTTCCCCACAGCACAGGATTCGGTACGCCAAAGATCGCAAAGCCGATCGCAGAAAGGACACCCTGGATGAGCGCGATCATCAAGTTGCCCTTGATGACGGAATTCACCGCAAGCTCGAGCTTATGAAAAACCGATTCGTCATGCGCATCGCGAAGCGGCGAGAGTTCCACGAGCGCCTGCTTCACATGCGCGCCATCGCGGAGGAGATAGTAGAGCGCGATAAAGAAAATAAAGAGGCTTACGAAAAGCGACGCGACGCCTGAAAAGGCGGCGCCGAGGTGCTGCAAGAGCCACGTGAGCGCACTCTTCGCGTAGATCTCGATATTGCTCGAGAGTTGCGCCGAGAAACTTTCCGTATTCGGCACGTAGATTCCCACCATGTGCTCGAGCGAGATCAAGAAAGATGTAAGCTGCGCTTTTGCGCTTCCGTCAGCGAGCGATGAATACAAACTGGCGGCTTCGAATCCTATTTGCGTTCCGATGAATGCAAGCGGCACGAGAATACACACGAGACTCGCGAGTACTGTAAGAAGCGCCGCGATGCTCGGCCATCGCGGCATCTCTCTGTGGATCCTGCGATACACGGGTTGGAGTATCACCGCGAACACAGCGGCAAGAACGAGCGCCGACAAGAACGGCTCGAAAATGAAATATGTTATCGCAAGCGTCCCCGCAAGAAGCAGGAGAAGAAAATACTGCCCTGTACGGTGGTTTACCATGAGCTTGCTTGCCCTGAGTTATCCAAATCGGTCGAATCTGTCGAATGGCCAGTCATGCCGTCAGTATATCGCATGATTTGCGTCTCGCGCGTCCCTGTCCTAGATAAGGTCATGCGTTAGGGAATCCTCGTGCGTGTGTGAGGGGAGCCCTTACACATCCATAGCTAAAACCGATACCCCGCCTCGCCG
>CAYJVW010000003.1:10971-12963 GCA_964373725.1 uncultured Candidatus Saccharibacteria bacterium
TGTGTGAGGGGAGCCCTTACACATCCATAGCTAAAACCGATACCCCGCCTCGCCGTGCGAGGATTTGTCGAGACCTTCTTGCTCGTCCGCGGACGTAACGCGGAGCGGCATCACGTACGAGATCAGCTTGAGGATGAGATACGTCATTCCGAACGCGTAGAGGCCAACTGCGATAACCGCGATGATCTGTACGACGAGCTGTTCCGGATTGCCGAAAAGCGCTCCATCATTTCCTGCCGCGTTGATCGCTTTCTCCGCGAAAAACCCGGTGAGAACGGCGCCCGCAAGACCGCCCACGCCGTGTGCCGCCCACACATCAAGCGTGTCGTCTATTTTCATCTTTCTACTGCGGATGTAGACGGCAACGTAGGTGATGACACCAGCGATGATGCCGATAGCGATGGACGCGATGGGGCCGACATATCCGGAGGCTGGCGTAATCGCGACAAGTCCGCACACCGCTCCAATTGCGGCAGCCATGGCAGATGGTTTCTTGCGCTCGATCCACGAAAGCGCGACCCAGGTGAGCGCGGCTGCGGCTGCGGCCGTGTTAGTAGCGACAAATGCGCTCGCGGCAAGCGCGGACGAGGCGAGCGCGGAGCCTGCGTTAAATCCGAACCAGCCGAACCACAAGAGCACTGCGCCCAAAATTACAAACGGCACGTTGTTCGCGTTATCGCCGTTTGTTTGCTCCAATCGCTTGCCTACAAGAATTGCCGCTGCAAGCGCGGAAAAACCCGCGCTCATATGCACGACAGTTCCTCCGGCAAAATCCAGCGCTCCCATGTTTCGAATCCATCCGCCGACGCCCCACACCCAGTGCGCGATTGGGTCATATACGAGTGTGGCCCACAAGAGCGTAAACACGATAAGAGTGCTGAATCGCATGCGGCCCACGAACGCTCCGATGATAAGCGCAGGAGTGATGATCGCGAACATCGCCTGGAAAATCATGAACACGAGATGCGGGATCGTCGCAGCGTAGTCTGCATTGGGGGCGAAACCAACGTCCCGAAGTCCCATGAAATTCAAGCCGCCGATGATGCCGTTGACGTCTGTCCCGAACGCAAGCGTGTAGCCGATGACGACCCACTGAATGCTGACAAGCGCGAGAATGACGACCGTCTGTTTGATAACCGACACGATATTCTTGGACGACACCATGCCGCCGTAGAAAAATCCGAGTGCCGGCGTCATGATCATGACAAGTGCGGTCGCTGCCAGCATCCATGCAGTGTCGCCCGTGTCGATAGATGCAGGATCAAACGCGCCCGCCGAAGCCCCGCCAAACGACATTGAAATATATCCGACACCGCACCCCAGTAAAAATAAGACGAACGCGTACTGAAGCAGTCCCATCTTGCCCTTCAGAGCTAGAAGTTGTTCCATAGTGATCCAGAATTAAACATCCAGTATTATTTTTAAATTACAAGAACTTTACACCCTTGGCACTATAGTGTTTTGCGCCCACTTCGCAACTGTGATATAGCTGCTGTACATATCACACCACGCTCTAACACTATTGTATATATTTGCAGCACTCCCCATCCCGTACTAGTATCCCCATCGGGACAGTAGCCATTACAAAATTCATTTAAATACTTTCGGTATGGACAGCAGACGTGCGTTTCAGCTTATCAAGTCCGGTAAAGTAGACCAGGTTGATCT
Source organism: uncultured Candidatus Saccharibacteria bacterium (assembly GCA_964373725.1). Classification (GTDB taxonomy): domain Bacteria; phylum Patescibacteriota; class Minisyncoccia; order Phycocordibacterales; family UBA2100; genus UBA10103. Next base: position 12,640 of record CAYJVW010000003.1, read on the forward strand.
GCGATTCATTGACGTTCGCGGCGTATGGCAGCACATGACGATGGTAGCGCGCGATTTTACAGTAGTGAAAGGTGAAAAAGGATATGGTTTCGACGGCTCGAGTATCAAGGGTTTCTGCGAAATACAGGAAAGCGACATGCTCTTGAAGCCCGATCTCGCGACGCTCTTTCTTGATCCGTTCTTTGAGAAAACATTAGTTGCGATTTGCGATGTCTACGATCCTATAACAGGGCAGGCATTCGAGCGGGATCCTCGCTACAGTGCACGAAAAGCAGAAGAGTATTTGAAAAAGAGCGGTGTGGGCACCGTTTCGTACTGGGGACC
>CAYJVW010000003.1:13063-35589 GCA_964373725.1 uncultured Candidatus Saccharibacteria bacterium
CACCACCATGAGGTCGCAACCGGTGGGCAAGTCGAGATTGATATGCACTACGATTCGCTCGTCTCCATGGCAGATCGCGTGATGAAATATAAATATGTCGCGCGCAATCTTGCAAAAAAATACGGCATGCACGCTACCTTTCTTCCAAAGCCCGTCTTTGGCGATAACGGCTCGGGCATGCACACGCACCAGAGCATCTTTAAAAATGGCAAAAATGTATTTTACGACCCCAAAGGGTATGCCGAGTTGTCAAAAACGGCGCTTGCCTACACCGCGGGACTCCTTTCGAACATTCGCCCCCTGCTTGGCATCACAAACCCGACGCTCAATTCGTACCGACGACTCGTGCCTCACTTCGAAGCGCCAACGTCCGTCGCGTTCTCGATGCGAAATCGTTCTGCAGCAGTGCGTATTCCGATGTACTTCAAAGGAGAAGAAAAAGCCAAGCGCCTGGAATTCCGCTGCCCCGATCCTACGACAAATCCCTACCTCTCGTTCGCGGCACAGCTTGTCTATGGGCTTGAAGGAGTAAAAAAGAATCTGAATCCGGAAAAAATGGGATTTGGACCGTTCGATGAGAACATTTGGCACAAAGCAAAAGGCGTTCAGCAAACTCCCGGCTCACTCGCGGAAACTTTGGATGCGCTCGGGAAAGATACGGTGCTTGAAAAAAGCGGCGTCTTCGCGAAAAGCTTGCTCGACGCCTACATCGCGCTCAAAAAGGACGAAGCCCGCGCCCAGCTCCTCTACCCAACCCCCGCAGATTTCTGGTACTCAAACGATCTGTGATCGAGTGTTAGCACTTATTCATTAGCAAAAAACATATGGCTCAATTTAAGATGACGTGCAATTGCGGAGACACGATGACCGTCGAGGCGGCAGATCGCGCAGGCGCGGTCGCGATGCTGAAAGGCATGATGGACGAAAACGGCATCAAGGCGCACATGACGGAGAAGCACCCAGGTCAACCCGTAATTTCTGTCGCCGACTGCCACCAGATGATCGACCAGCAAGTCGTCGCAGCGTAAAGCGTTGGAAACTTCATAAAAAGTCGTTATTCCATAATCTTGAGCGACGACTTTTTCATCCACACTGTATCGAGCGCAATTCATTGCAATGCTATCATGGAGGAATGGTAAAAGAATCGTTACCCGCCTTCGCTCCATCTGACACAAGGTCCGGACCGGATGAGGAACCACAAATCCCGAAATTTACTGAGTCGTCGGAACGTCCGGGATCACGTACTATGGAGATTCTGTCCCGGACCTTATATGATTGGGAAACGCAATGTGCTCATGCCGAAGCTCATACAAGGAATTTAATCAGTGGATCTCGCGAGATCACTGGTCCTATAGACAGCGAGAAACTGCTAAAAGGCGGTATAGTTAATTGGAGAAATTTTCGACAGTATCTGCTAGATCTCGGCACTCATCCCATATTAAAGATGAAAGAGATTGGCGACTACTACCTACATGGAGAATCTGTTGATGAAGAAAATAGAATTCTGGCACGAGCAGTACAGGGAAAGCCAAAAAGAGGACCCGTAAGCGGAATCGAAGGCGATCTCCCTTCTTTTCTTGCTTCATGGGTCGCCTTTTCAAGGAGGGCATTTTGTATTCCCGAACATCTGCAAAAGATATTTACGAACGATGATTATGGAGATCTTACGTGGGAAGATGTACCTTTGCCTTTCAACGCATTTGCGATTGAATTCAACCCGCCTTTGTGGTGGGATTTAGGGCAGGGAAAAGGATACTATTTTGAATGCGCGATAGTTTCACTGATACAATTCCGAGAAAATCCCGACCCTTACATTGGCGTTCGTGTTTTCCTTTCGGACAAAAATCGAAAAACCTTGCACGATTACTCGCGCGACGATCGTAAAGTATTCGAGGACGCCCTAAAAAAAGTAGCCAAAGGGAAACAGATCCCCGAATATTTCGAATGGTTAGCAAAAAAAGGAAAAATACTTGATGGCTATACACTTGAGACTTACCAAAACATGTTTCCAGCTGTTACAATTTATATTGATCCTAAAAAGCAAATCGAGGAAATTTCAGAACAAGAAGACCCGATAAGAAAAGTCATGAACAGAATAATCGCTGGATGCTGTCTGCATCTGGCTTATTTTGATCAAGGCCAGGCCTCGGTTCCCTTGCCGCCCTTAACACCAGAACCTGTGCGTAAGAAGAAAAAGAAGATTGATCCGCGAGGACTTATTAGCGATCTTGCAAAAATATTTGTCCTCCAAGGTGTAAATGTCCAGGGAAAATCGCAACGGCATGGAGATGAAAGCACCGGAAGAACACTTAGGCCTCATTGGCGAAAAGGTTTTCTGAGACGGGAGAGAAATTCTCCACCTGGCAGCCCCAAAACTGAATGGGTTCGACCTACCAAAGTGAATGCACATCTTGTCCTTCCGGGAACACTCCCAATCGGATCCGCGACAATCTTGAGTAACACCAAACGAAGACGCAGATAAATTCCATCGGATTTACTAGCGTCAGCGAGCGCAGGCACTTCCCTCACAAAACCTGTGGAAACGCGTCGGAATTTACCAGCTCCAAGCGAGTCTCGTACCATATCCCACACTTTCTTTCGCTGTCGTTCTACAATTATGCGTTCAAGCAGTTCGTTCTACTCCTATCCTCGACGTTTAAGGAATCAGAAACTGTATGAAAGTGAGGGACCAAAGTAGGGTCACGGGACAGGCCCTCTATTTCATGTGGGCAGACACCAGCTTCGTCATCTCGAACATTGTGACTTCGCCTTTGCCGCCGAAAATAACCTTGAGCTTGGCGTCCGCCAAAATGTTCCGCTTATTCGCGGGATTCTGCAGATTGTGCTTCTTAATGTATTCCCACATCTTCTTTACCACTTGGCCTCGCGGCAAAGGGCCTGTGCCAACGACCGCCTCAAGCTCGGCGGAAAGATTATAAGGCTTCATTAACGCCGGATTCGCTTTTCGTACCATAAAAAGTAATTATGCTAATCGCACTGTTAGTAATAGTCGCTCCATTATACCAGGGGGGCTCCCTTCGCAACAGCCTCGCAACTCCCCTATGGGGACAGGAACTATGGACACGCCGTGTCCATATATTAGGAAATCCGCGCGACGCTACGTCAAATGCGCTGCAAGGATCCGCGCGCCTTCGAGGCCGCCGCTATCCCCGAGAGTCGCCATGCGTATTTCAGGCACTTCGGGAAAAATAGTCAGAATCTTCGCGAGCGATTCCTCTACGCGCGGAATCGGGATGGGATTCACGCCGATGATCATCGAGCCTCCGAGCACTATCCTATCGGGCGACCAGTGCAGAATGGTATTGTAGAGACCTTCGGCGAGCAAGTCGGCAAGTTTGTTCCTCTCATCGAGCGAATCCAAGTCTTTCGGATGAATGCCGAATTTTTTCGTAACCGCCGTCCCCGAGACAAGATCTTCTAATGTTCCTGCAGAAATGATCTGCTTCCCGGTCTCAAAGCCGTAGGTCGCTCGATCTATTGCTCCGTCCACGATCCGCACGCCATTCACGCCGGTCGAGACGGTAACATAGGCGAGAATTACAGAGTCTTTCCCGGCCCCGACGTGCGCCTCGCCGAGACCGACGAGCGCGACATCGTTCTCAAGCCTCGTTGGCGCACCGAGCCGCTTCGCGAGTTCCCCGCGAAGCGGCTTATCGTTCCAATCAAGAAGATTCTTCTTCGTCGACCGAAAAATGTAGGAATGTGTCTTATCAAGTGCCCATCCGATTCCACCAACGACCGCCGCCGGAGTGCTGCCGCCAAGCATCTTTCCCGCCGCCGTTTCTATCGCACTCACCCCCATCTCGAAGACAGTAGGCGTGGGCAGTGTCCGCAGATCGTCAATTGTGCTCCCATCCTGCGACACCCCGACTCGCAAATTCGTCCCGCCGAGATCGAATACAATGAATGGGCCAGTCATGTTCATCTGTCCAATGTAGCACCCGTTAACATTTCCAAATAGGCTTTGCCCGCTCGCTCTCCTTCCCCTTGGGTTTTGCCAAGTCCTCCTTTGATCCTTGTGATCATATCCTGAATATCCTCAATGACCATCTTTTCGATTGTAGTTTGAGAAAGCCAGTAAATAGTTCGCGCGACCCAGGTACATTTTTCAATTCTCTTGGATGGGTCAGCATTCAATCCTTTCAATTTTGGTAGAATCACCCTGATATTCTGCGGGTAGATCTTCACTCGCCGATTTCGATCAGGGTATCGCTCTTCCACGTACTGAGCAACGTGCAAAAGCCGCTCGATATTCCTATTCAACCACGTGAGAGTAAGAGCACACCGTTCAGATTTTGGCTTTGTTTTGTCGAACGCAGGTAACTCCGCATCCCATCGTTTGCTGAGCGCATATGAAGACAAGTCGTCTAATTGTCTCGCAAGATCGATCGAGCATTTTTCTCCTACATTCGTTAACTGGCAGGATTGCGGAACTCTTGCGTGTTCACGCAGGCCATTATCCGCAGACGCCGAGATGTGACCTCCACTAAGGATCCCCGCTGCAAGAAATGCGGACCTTAATGTCGGCAGAATAGTGTGCGTCAATACATCGACAGACGACGTTTTGTGTTCTAGTTGATTTCTTGAATTCATAGCGGATCCCGTTTCACTGCAAGTATACGTTATTTTCAAACAAGATAGTCCATTTTCAACACATACCCAATATCATAAACCTACGATAACTACCCGCGACCGGACGGAGTTATCGTGGGAGGTAAAATCGGCGTCAGAATCATGTCGAGGAGTTTGGGTAATTTAAGAGGCGGCTCCGGCTCATATTCTGATCGGGGAAGTCCGAATTCTTTGCGCATATTCCTATCTCCTTCAAGCGAGTCAACAATGAGATACAGCATGTCCTTTCCCACTTTGAGCTCGGCCTTGAGAAGCGCGACAAATTCTTCGCAAGGATATGGATATACCCACACACTATTCTGAAGACGTATGAATCCCGCCGCATGAAGATGTTCCCTGATTCGCGCACGTAGACCCTTGCGCTTTTCTGGAATATCAAAAATGAGAACCCGCCATTTTTCATCCCACCTTTTCAATTTGACCGGTTGTGCGAGCGAGAGTGATAGCGAACGGAGATGTGTTTCGCCTTTGGGAGTAATCCGAAGAAATCCATCACGTTCTTCCAATAGACCCTGTTTCTTGAGCCTTCTCCGCGCTCCGCCGATATATTCTTCTTGGCGCAGTTTTGGCATCAGCCCAAGCTTGCCCATTGCACCAAGGACATTCGGAGCGACCAAACCAACAGCTAATGTTCCTGCAATTGCAATGCTTCCAAGCACGAGAAGTTTCAACTTCTGATTTCGGGTTCGTCTTTTACTTTTCTCCTCCATCTGTCCCATACGATAACTATATCCGACCGGACGGGGTTATCGTACACGCATGTGTGGACAAAGTTGGAACCCGTCATTTGAATAATGCTCTTGCTCTTTCCCAAAACTCCGGATGTCCCCTTTCTTTCATGTAATACCACCACTCGGGTCCCCACAAGTACTGCTGGCCGAAATGCGTCTTTTCGGCATACGAGATGATGTCGTTGAATTTCTGCAGATCCATGCGCGAAAGCTGCGTATCTATAGGCACATCACGCACCGGCTCGATGAGCCACGGCTCTCCGGAGAGCTCGATGAGAAGCACTGGCTTCGCGCCAAATAAAATACGCATGAGATTCGCTTTCGCCCGGTACAATGCCGGCGGTTGGATCGTCCTGAATTGCCCGAATTCCGGCGTCCAGAAATGAACATACACGCTTGTACCAAACGCATCTCCCGCTCTGTATGCACTAACCCACGTGCCCAGATTACCGCTGTCGGTTACTAGCACAGGACGCGAGGGATCAAGTTCCCTCACGAGTGCGACTTCCTCTTTCAAAAACGCCTCATCTAATTCGCCGCAATGTTCCTTTGCAAATAGGCCAAGGTAGGGCTCGTTCTCAACTTGCCAGTACTTGATGGACGGCTCATCTTTGTACCGCTCAACGACTGCCCTCAAGTATGCTCGCAGCTGTTGTTTCTGCCCATCCCACGAAAGTCCCTTCGCCCACTCTGGCACATGGCACTCCGGCCAGCGCGGAAGACGGCGGCCGATCGCGAGTATCACGTCGGCATCTCTCTTGCTCGCCTCTCTAATCTGGTAATCGAGTTCGCTCCACGAATACACGTCTTTCTCTGGCTCGACCATAGGCCAGTGCGCGGCGAGCCGAAGTTTCCGAACGCCGAGATCGTCAAGAATCGCGATGTACACTTTTTTCCAATCGAGATGCAATTCGTCGGCATGCAGTTTTGTAAACGACGCACCGTATTCTATTTTCTCCGGAGCAGCGCGAATCGAGAGAAGCGCCGCAGCGACCGTGAGTGTGATCAAGATGACGAGTACCCACTTGAGAATTCGCATCATATTCAAACGTTATTGATATACAGAAGCGCGAGTCCGAAAACGATAAGCGCGACGCCGATCGCCGTATGCATAAACCCGACGTGCACGTGCGACGTATGTTTGCTCGGCCCGGGCATCGATTTTGAAAACAAATACGTGAGACCGAACAGAAACACGAACTGCAAGCCAGCGAGCGAGTTCACGACCGACACGCTGCCGAGAGAGACAGCAAACGCCGTGAGCACGCTTGCGCTCCCTGCGATAACTTTATTGCCGATAACCAAAAACTTCGCTCCATGCGATGAATGAGTGCCGCCTTTGAATATGGCGAGACGTATGGCAGGAACAAGAAGCAGCGAGAGTGCGACGACTACGTTCATCATCCGCGTCCAGAACACGCCGTCGAGAAAATTAGCTTCAAGAAAGATGAGTTTACTAAGAAAGACCGTCGCGCCAAATCCTAGACCTGAAACCGCGACGTACAGAAGCGCGCGCCTCGTAAAATGAAAATGCGAGATGAGACCAGTCCCCGCGATCAGAAACGCGATCGGAAGAAAGAAATACCCGGTGATATCTCCGTCGATCCAAAAACCCGCCAGGACAACGGTGGTGATCGCGGACACCGCGCCGACGACTGGCGCTACGTCGGAGGCAAATGCGATCCGAAGCGCCGAGTAAAGAAAGTAAATCGCGACGATAAACGTTACCGCCGAGAAAAACGAGAGCGAGAGTACGAGAGCGCTCGGCAGAGACACAAGCCCAAAAGGAGCAAGAACGATGACAAAACCCGAAAGGAGCGACACGTAAAACGCATACACAATCGGCTTCCCGATGTGCTCTTTGTGGAGCACGATGTGTTTATCAACAAGCACCGACACCGCAAACAAAAACTGCGCGAAAATCGCGATGAGAATCCACGTTGCCATTCCAACTATTCTACCAGCCCGTTGCGCTCGATGATGTCTTTATACACGTATGCGCTCGGACGCACTTTTCGCTCTAACGTTTCGTAATCCATCTCGACGAGCCCGAACCGTTTGGTGTAGCCGTGCGCGAGTTCATAGTTATCCAATAGCGACCAGTACATAAATCCGCGTAGATCAACCCCTTTTTTAATAGCACTGTACATTGCTCGCACCATCCGCGTTATATAGTCTGCCCGGATGCGATCTGTCGCGTCAGCTACTCCCGCTTCGGCTACCCACACGGGCTTCCCGTACCGCTTTACCATAATGAGCGTATCGTACAACCCTTCCGGATAAGCATCCCAGCCCATATCCGTCTTTTCGTAGGTTCCTGTGTCGCCATATTTTTTATGCATGTAGTAGTTGATACCAATCGAATCGCATTTATGGTGAACCCGTCGAAGGTGGTGGTGTGTCCACTGCCAATTCATAAACCATGCGAGGAGCTGATTGAGCGGATTCGCGTTAGCATGAAAGAGGAGAACGTGATGTACGATCCCGACTTCCGCGCCAAAGGCATGCTTCTTTATTTCGTCGTACGCCGCATTGTGCGCCCGTGCAAGATTCTTCAAGACCCGGAAATACCGAAGTATGTTGATCCAGCTCGCTTCACTTGTCGAACTATGCGGATTCTTGTAGCCAGGAACAGAAACTCGATCAATACCCGGCCACTTTTTAAACGGCGGCCATGTGCCGCGCCGATACCCGTTTGATGTGTACGGCAGCGCCTCATTGATTGTCGCAAAATGACGGCAATCATTGCCCAGTTTTTGTGCGACGTAGCCGCAGTAGCGCGCGAAAATTTCCGGCGAATCAGGATGCTCGAAGCCTCCCTTGTCTGCAAACCACTGCGGTAGAGTAAAATGCCAAATCGTGATGAATGGCTTGATGTGTCTCGCGCGGAGTGCCGCAAGCACGGCGAGGTAATGAGCGATCTCTGTTTCGTCAAATTTTCCCTCTTCGGGCTCGATGCGCGCCCATTCGATGGAAATACGGTGGCAATTGTGACCCAACGATTTTGCGATATCGAAATCGGATTCGTAGCGGTTATAAAAATCGCACGCACGGCCGATCGGAGGCACGCGACCCTCGCGTGCCGCTTTCGCCCAGTCCATGTTCTCTATCCCGCCTTCGGTCTGAAAACTGGAAGTAGCGGCTCCCCAATAGAAGCCTTCGGGGAATTGCTTCATATTGTTGTTTTGGTCACGCATAAATTTCTGGCTGGCCAAATTGTCGGGACCCACCACGCATAAATCGCTGCTGCGATTTTGCGCGGTCCCGGCTCGGCGCCAAGCGCCTGCGCCCTTGCGAAAGCGCGCCGCGCTTTCTCACCTCGCAGCCAAGCTGCTCCGGCCTTGCGACGGGGCCACGCATAACTTTCTGCTGAAAGTTTGCCTGGCCACACCTCGCCCCGTCGGGCTCCGGTCTTGCGCTTGGGTCCCACCCCAAGCTCACCCACCCCCGTCTCACCCCAATGAAGCTCCTCGCAGCAAAGCTGCGAGGTATCTGCGGAATTCTTCGAAGCCGGCAACCCTACTTCGCTAAAGCTACGAAGGGTTCTCTCGCCTTTGCTACTCTGCGAAGTAGTCGCTACGAAGCACGAGCATCCCCCGCAGCAAAGCTGCGGGGTATTCGGCGTAGTAGAATAAAAACCTTCGGGAAATTTTCTTTCGTTCATGTGGTTATTCAACGACTGGCAATCCGCCAAAATCTGTCTTCTGAATTTCATTGTAAAGGGGATTTTTGACAAGCGCGGGCTTGCCGTCACGTTCGACAACATAGTACGCAAACCCCCGCATCTGCCTCACCATGTCATAATCCGCATGGCCGGGCATCGAAACGGGGTCTTTGTCTCCGAAATCAACGGGGCTGTTGTCCGCAGTTACAAAATAGGTTTGCCCGGTGTTTATGGCAAGATGCCCGTGCCCCGATGGCATATACACGGAATCCCCCGCCTTCACGGGAATCACCTTGAAAAATTCGACTCGGTCGGCTTGTGGCACGCCCCCTACTTCAACCAGTTTTTGCTGCAGAGCGATTCCCTCGCCAAGTAAAATCCAATATGTCTCGTCAAGCTTCCCGATGTGATAATGCCCGTACGATTTTATGTATTCATCGCCGACTTTCCCCGACTCCCACACCGTCACGTTCCGCACGTCGCTCCCGCCGCGGATCATGTAGTAGTGTGTTGCCGGCCCTGCAGCTTCTGGATGCAAAAGCACCTCTTTCATCTTTTCGTGCGTTCGCATCGCAAGATGTTCTATTCCAGCCATACCCGCACACTAATTTTGTCGTAATTCCTGTCGTGCCTGTTCCAGCGACCTCTGGAATATCAGGGTGTTAGCGACTTTCTTATATATATGTATATAAGTATCCATAAAAGACAACGACAAATTTAGTGTGCGGGCATGCGTAGTAGTATACTTCATTTTCCATGCCACTTCCTCTCAAAAAAGATGCGTTTTGGAACGCAGCATTCTTTCTGCTCGCGCTCGGAGGTCTTGTCTTTATCGCAAAAACATGGGGAAATGACTCGCTCAAGATATGGATAGAAGCTGCAGGGCCGTGGGCGCCGATCGTTCTCGTCGCGGCAAAAGCCTCGACGATCGTGTTCGCGCCCCTTTCGGGTGCGCTCATCTATCCTCTCGCAGGCGCGCTCTTCGGTTTTTGGAAAGGGCTCGCGCTCACCGTGCTCGGCGATGCGATCGGCGGCGCGATCGCGTTCCAGATTAGCCGACGATTCGGCCGGAGAATAGTAGAAAGGATGGTTGGAGATGAGGGACTTCTCGCGAAAATCCTCACCATGATGGGAACGGTGCGCGGATTTCTTATCACACGTCTCTTGCTCATCACCGCGCAAGACATCGTCGCCTACGCAGCCGGTCTCACGAAACTCCCTTTCTTTCCATTCATTGTTATACACGTGGGAGTAAGCATAGTACCCACGGTCTTATTAACTGCATCGGGCTCGTTGCTTTTGGAGGGAAGCGTTCTTAATCTCGGACTTATCTTTTTCGCGATGAGCCTCGTTGGCGCCGTTTCCATGTATTTCTTTTTGCGCTACGCGGGACTCGATACTCATACTCCCGACAATTCGAAACTGTAGCTTGCTCTACTTTTCAAGCCCATGGTCTTAATTTGAATAGCAGCAGCGAATTCCTGTAGATGGTTCCACCCCGCGATGTATACTGCGACAATGGCGAAAAAACCGATCATTTCCGGAGCGCGAGCAAAACAACTTGCTAAAAAATACGGTACGCCTCTTTACGTGTATAGGAAGGATCTGGTTGCTCGTGCATACCGCTCGCTGCGTGACGCGATTCCCTACAGGCATACGACAATCTTCTACGCCTGCAAAGCAAACGCGAACAAAGATATTCTGCGACTCCTCAAGAAAGAAGGCGCAAGCTGCGAGGCGGTGTCGATCGGAGAAGTGCGCGCGGCGCTCGCCGCCGGTTTTCCTCCAAGCCGCATCTCGTACACCTGCAGCAATATTTCAAGAGAAGAGCTTTTTGAGGTCATGAAGAGCGGCGTGCGCGTGCATCTCGATTCGCTAAATCAGATCCGCTGGTGGGGCGAGGCGAAACCCGGCTCGAACATATCCATCCGGGTGAATCGCGGATTCGGCGCAGGGCACCATTCACACGTCATCACGGGTGGCGTTGGCAGTAAATTCGGTATCCATTTTACGCAGCTTGACGAAGCAAAACGGATAGCTGCAAGGCACACACTAACAATCGTCGGGTTGCACCAGCACATCGGCTCTAATATTCTCGACGCGAAGGCGTTCATCCGCGCGATGAAGTTGCTCCTCAAATCTGCGCGTGAATTTTCCGATCTCGAATTTCTCGATTTTGGCGGCGGTTTCGGCATCCCCTATATGCCCGATGAAAAATCACTTGATCTCCGCGTGCTTGGAAAAGATATGACGGCACTTTTCACGGACTTTGCAAAACGATACGGAAAGAAACTTGAATTCTCCGTCGAACCGGGACGATACGTCATTGCGGCGGCAGGCGCATTGCTCGCAGAAGTCGTTGACATAAAAAAGACGCCTGCGCACACATTCGTCGGCGTGAACAGCGGCTTCAATCACCTCATCAGGACTGCGATGTACGGCTCGTACCACCACATTTTCAACCTCACGAATCCACGCGGCAAAATAAAACCAATCACCGTCGCAGGATATATCTGCGAATCAGGCGATGTATTTTGCAAAGACCGTCCAATTCCCGAACCTCGCCTCGGCGATTTATTGCTATTCGCCGACGCCGGCGCCTACGGCTATGCGATGAGCTCCGACTACAACCTCCGCCCGAAGCCGAAAGAAATCGTGCTTTAGACAGCTTGTGTTATAATGGCAACATGACCGATTCAGCGATACAGAGAAAACTCGCGGAGATGGCTGTCGATATTCAGAAATTGAAGAAGACGGTCAGGATTAATGCAGTCGTTGAAAAGGCTCGCGCGCGACTTCGTACAGAAATAATGAAGGGCCTTGAGAGCGGCCCGGCGACGGATATTACTCCGGCGTTTTGGAAGAAGAAACGCGCACTAATTGAACGCATTGCTTCGAAACGCAAATAACGCATGAAAAGGGTGGCTTTTCGCCCGCAAGCGGACCGAGACATCGATGCGGCACTTGTGTATTACACTATTGAAAATCCGAAAATCGCGCGAGACTTCCTTCGCGAAGTGCAAAATGTCTCCCGTAAAATCAGCTTGATGCCTGGGATAGGATCGCCACGCATCGCACAAGAACTCAATATTGGAGGCCTTCGTTCTCGCGCACCCCATACGTTTCCCTACCTACTTTTGTATTTTGAGCGCGATGATCATATAGATGTCGCGCGTGTTCTTCATTCAAGCCGCGACATTTTCAATTTGCTGCTCGGGTTAGAGTAAGCACTAATCTACAACCTCCACCCGAAACCAACAGAGATCCTAATTTAAAGATGCTTTTCCCGCGCAATTCGGACCGCTTCCTCGGAAAATATCTTTATTTTCTTTCTGGCTAGCCAGTTCTGGATAGAGTTTATGCCTATTCCTGTCTGCTGCGCAACTTCTGCTCTCGTATACTTTCCTGAAACAAGCAACGCGTACGCATGAAGGACGAGTTCTAAGGGATGTCCTGCCTTTGTCTTCCCACGTATGGTCGGAACATGCCCTCTCTCAAAAATCTGCTCCGAGCGCAGGCCTGTTGATTCTTCAATCTCGCGTAAATGAGCATCAACCCTCGGAAACTGCGCACGATGCGAAAGCGGATACATATTTTGCTTTTGGCGGACGTGTTCGAGAGTTCTATAGAAGGCGTCGGAAAATCTTTCATCTCTCGCGCGACTCTTTTTATAAGCAAACATCCCAAAAAAATTCTCTTGAAGCTCCTTCTTCACGCTCCATAGTGCGAGAAGCGCCGCACGTACGCGCGTACGCTTGTGAGCTTCAAACTCCGGGGACTTGATTGTACGTATTTCAGGGCTAATAATGCCTTGAGGATTCTTTTGTGGATCATACACTTCTCCGTTCAAACCATACATCGAGAGAAACCTTTCCATCCCTTCGATGGTCTGGTTTTCGGGCCTATAAAAATCATGAACGATCTGCGGGACTAGTGCGCTTTGACCGCGACTAAGAAGTTCATATTGCGGCTCATCGAGCGCGAGCGTCTCCTCTTCCGAGTAACGCGGCGTCTCCGCGCTTTCAATTTTCGGCGGTTTTATGTCGTCAGCACCCATTACTTTAGTCTATCGTCAATCGCCACTCCTTTGCAAGCAGGCCACTTAATTTTCAGTGCTGCTCCGAGGACAGCTACATCGCCTGCAACCGCGCTAGTGATCGTAATAGTTCCGCCCGAAACCGAAAGAAATCGTACTCTAAGACGAAACTTTGGGCGGCGCGTTCTCTGTCACCTGCGAAGCATCCTACGCTCCAGGTGTTGGCGTCGCGTCTTCCGCCCAATCCGCTGCTGTGTTCGTATCGGCAGTTATCGGCGTACGTGCGAGCGAATTCCCTTCTGCAACGCCAGCCGCACCAGGGTTCAGAGGATCAATGTTGGTTCCCCAACTGACCCCGTCAATCACAACGGCAGACGGATTAAGCAGTCGCACATTATCATTTCCTGCAAGACCATTTCCGATTGGCCCCGCAAGCACGACCACCATTGCTTCTGCTGGAACACTCCAAAGTGCCGCAGTATCCGCGCCTGGTGTCACGATGAGAAAGCCGCCTGCAGGAAGAATTGTTCCTGCGGGAATCGGATCACTGCTCGTATTGTCGGCAAGCGTGTATCCCGTGAGATCGATCGATGCATCGGTCCCGTTATGAATCTCAACCCATTCGTTAGTCGTCTCCACACCTTGTGCAGGCGCAGCGACATCATAGAGAACTTCCGTAATGAGCAACTTTCCCTCCAACACCGCTTCTTTGTCATTGTTCGTTATCGTGCACGCTTTCACATCTCCCGCAACGAGCGTGATGGTTCCGTTCGCGGCGCAATCTCCGCCTATAACCGCGGTGTAGCCTGCGTCAGTCGTCTCGGAAACCGTGTGAGCGCCTATCGTGGATGTGTTTTGAACGCCGGACGTCACGCCGACTCCATCAACAAATAGTGGGAAGTCGGCAACAACTTTCGTGCCTCCGTCGTTATTCACGACCACTTTCGTAACCGTCAATTTTGGCGCTACAGGTTCCGGTGCAACATCGTTGTTCGTAATTGTGCACGTCGCGCTCCCCCCATTCGGTATCACGACGCTCGTACAGTTGTCGTACGTCGTTGTGTAGCCCGCAACCGCCGGCTCCGTCACAGAATAGATACCCGCATTCACGGTCATGTCATTCTGACCGTCAGCTTCAAACGGAATCACAGCTGCCCCGTTAACTTGGAACGAGAAGTCAGAAAATACTTTCAGACCGCCATTATCATTCGTCACAACTTTCACGACATGCAGCGTCCCCGGCTGATCATCATTGGTTATCGTGCATGTTTTATTTTCACCGGCAGCAAGCGTGATCGTGCCATTTGCGGCGCAACCGCCACTCCATACAGAAGCAGTGTATCCTGCACGTGTTACTTCAGACGCTGTGTGAGCGCCGACGCCAAGCGTCTGCGCAACGCCCCACGGCACATTCGCGCCATCAATTTTTGCCTGGAAATCCGTAGCGACCGCCGTTCCTCCGCTGTTATTGGGAAGTACTTTTACCAGCGTAAGAGTTGCCGTCGCTGGCGCTACCCCGCACAAATTCAGCGCAATGAGTTCCGTTTTCAGACGTGATCCCAAAGCGTCTTGCCGATCGCACAGCCGCTTCACTACTTCCGTACGCGGTATCGCCGCAAATGCAGGCGCAGCGAAAACTCCCGACACTAATACTAGGAGCATTCCAAACCCCACCAACGAGCCGACACGATATATGCGTTGCATATTGAACGTATATGCTAACGCGCGCCCATGAATCGCGCGGAGAAATAATAGTTTCAGTATACGCGAGACAGTATCAGGATTGTATGAGGCTGGTGTGCATAACTAGGGATGCACGAGAAGCGTTCACAACCTGCGAGAAGGCCGGGCCTTGCCGCTTACAACCTGCGAGAAGGCCGGGCCTTGCCGCTTACAAATATGAACAATGATATCCCCACGAGGTATCGCACTGTGCACAGGATATCCACACGCTTTCCACGGAAAAAGCGCGCGCGATTCATTGACATTTTTCCGTACAGGCCCACACTTATGTGCAGGTTAACACTCTCGAAAAGGTTCTCAATTTAATTTCGAAAGGGACTCTTCGGAGACCCACCTTAACAAAATGCAGAACCGATCTCTCGAGAGCGGGAAACCAGGAGGATGCGTCCGCGCCGCGAGGTAGCGGGCGTTTCCTCACTGGGAATAGCCGTTTTCTCACTGACTTCAAGAATATATGCAAACGTTCATGATGATGTGCGCATGCGGACAGGTCGTTGCGGTACGAGCTCTGTGCCGCGCTGATGCCGTAAAGAAAATGCAGGAGGAGTTGGGCCACAAAAAAGTAGTGAAGGCGCACTGGCAGGAGCTGCACCAAAACGATACGGAAAAAATGCCAACCGTAGCCGGTGTACTCTCATTGATTCAGTCAAAAGTGGTACCTGCTGTGTAGAGGTTCGATGTCTCCAGTATACTGATGGCAATGATGCAGCCGCCAACCGCTCCCGTATGGGCTCTTTCTCCGGAAGAGACGCTGCCCGCTCTCGGAACATCGAGCGGAGGTCTGCGCCATACTGAAGCAGTCGCGAGGTTAAAACAATACGGCCCGAACATACTGCCGAAAGGAAAACGGCTGGATGCGCTGTCGATTTTCTTGAAGCAATTTTACAGCCCGCTTATTTTCATTCTTCTCGTCGCATCCGTACTCACCCTCCTCTTAAAAGAATGGATCGATACCGGAGTGATCCTGCTCGCGATACTTGTGAACGCATTCCTTGGTTTCTATCAGGAATACCAGGCAGAAAACACGCTAGGGAAACTAACGACCTACATAAAGGAACGCGCACGGGTCATACGAAATGACGTTGAGCAAGAAATAGATTCCGAACAGCTCGTCCCGGGCGACATCATTCGGCTCTCATACGGCGCTCGCGTCCCCGCAGATGCACGCATCCTTTCGGAGAATAATCTCTTTATAGATGAAGCAATTCTGACCGGCGAATCGCTTCCGGTGCAAAAGGAGACGAACGCCGTTTCAGAAGCTTCCGGTGTTGCGGAGCGAGTAAACATGGCCTTTGCAGGTACGCTTGTCGTCGATGGAAGCGGAGAGGCGGTCGTGTCCGCGACAAACGGCGCAACCGAGCTCGGTCGCATCGCGGAACTCGTCAAGAGCACGGGACACCAAGAGACGCCGCTCCAAAAAGCTCTGTGGAATATCGCGTGGTTTATCTTTCTTGGCATCTCGGTACTGGTCGCCGCAATGTTCTTCGTCGGCCTCGAGCGCGGAATTCCTATTCTTGACATGCTGCTCATCGCGTCCGCAGTCGCCGTCGGCGCAGTTCCCGAAGCGCTCCCCATCGCGCTCACCGTAATCCTCGCAGTCGGCGTGCAACGGCTCGCGGAGCGGAAAGGCATCATCCGCAATCTAGCAGCGGCAGAAACTCTCGGCTCCGCGACGATCATCATGACGGACAAAACCGGCACGTTGACGCAGGCAAATATGCGTCTCGTCGGGATCGAAACCAAACAGGAACTCCTCGCAGACTCCGAGGTTAAACCTCGGAGTCCGAGGTCGGACCTCGGGAGCAAGCTCGCACCAGAAAAACACACGATCATGGAGGCCGCGATACTCGGCATTGACGTCATAGTAGATGAATCGGAGACCCAGCCAAGATTTACCGGAAGATCTTTGGACGTGACGATCGCGAAGGCGGCGCATCACTATGACATCGATGTCGCGAAATACATGCGCGAGAAACATTCGCCCCTTTTGGTATTCAATTCGACCAACAAATTCTCCATAGTGAAAAACAAGAAAGACGAGCGGTACGTCATCGGCGCTCCGGATATTCTGCTTGCGCGCTCCGACTTGTCGAAAGACGAATTTCTCGCTCTTTCCAAGCGCGTGCACGAGATCAGCGCCGAAGGAAAACGGCTCCTCGGTATTGCCAGGCTTCACGCGCCGCATCACGGAACAGAAGCAGCCGCTGATGAGGCTCAAAAACTGCAATTCCTGGGCATTCTTATTTTTAAGGACCCTGTCCGTCCCGAAGCAAAACACGCGCTGGAGCGAATTGAACAGCTTGGGGCGCGGGTTGTCATGGTGACGGGAGATTTGAAAGGCACCGCGATTGCGATCGCGCGCGAACTCGATTGGAATGTTCACGAAGGACACGCGCTCGACGGCGGGGAACTGCGCAAACTTTCCGATGACGAACTTCGCGCAATGCTTCCGAACATCAAGATATTCGCCCGTGTCACGCCGGAAGATAAGCTCCGCATCGGAACACTGTATCGGGAGCGCGGAGAGATCGTCGCCATGACGGGCGACGGGGTCAACGACGCACCAGCGCTGAAAGCGGTTGATATTGGGATCGCGCTCGGAAGCGGCACCGATGTCGCGAAAAGCACAGCGGATGTCGTTCTTCTCGACGACAATTTCAAAACAATAGTCGCTGCAATAGAAGAAGGCCGTCGCATTCTCGCAAATACGCGAAAAGCATTCGTGTACCTCATGACTAGCTGCTTCGATGAGGTCGTATTGATCGGCGGCTCGCTTCTTATCGGACTCCCGCTCCCACTCACCGCGCTGCAGATAATCTGGGTCAATTTCATAACAGGCAGCTTGCCCGCGCTTTCATACGCGTTCGAACACCTCTACAGCGAACAGCCCGCGAACAGGGGCGGCGTGGGCGCGATATTCGACACGAAAGTGCGCGTCCTCACGATCGGCATAGGCACCATCACGTCATTTCTTCTTTTTGCCCTCTACTGGCTCTTGCTTCACTTTGATATGCCTCTCGAAGAAGCGCGAAGCATACTCTTTCTCTGCTTTGCCTCGTATGTCCTGGCAGTCGCCTACTGCTTTCGCAGCCTGCGCCGCCCGCTCTTTACCTACCCAATTTTCTCCAACCGTCAACTAAACTGGAGCGTCCTCATAGGCGCAGGACTATTGATCGCAACCATGTCCGTACCATTCCTGCGCCACACGTTCCACATCGAAGCCGTCCCGCCACTGTCTCTCTTATGGATAGTAGTCGCCTGGGTGTTCTTCAACATAACGATCGTCGAAACGACAAAATGGCTGTTCCGCTCTTTTGCTTCAAGATGAAAAAGACATGCTCGTAGCACCGAGCGGCACCCTGCATGTTTCCCTGCAACCGCGCCCTGCGATACCTACCGCATTTTCAGAACGAGTCCGTGAACCGTCAATACGATAACTACGTCCGGCCGCACGGCGTTATCGTATTGTTCTAGGTTAAACCTATCGTTCTAAGGTTAAACCTTAGAACATCCCATAGACTATTTTTGTCCGATCGTCCATGTATAGTCCATTGAAAGTTTCAATATATGATTGAGAAGTCGGTATGAGTTCGAGTGGGTTCGCTCCACGACACATCAATGTTTTCAACGCGCGAAAGTAGAGAGCCTTTTTTAAGACGTTCGATGTAGGATTTCAAAATATCCTCCTCCCCTTCTGCAACAATCTCGACAGTGCCGTCGGAAAGATTTCGTACGCTGCCCACAATGCCGCGCGAACGAGCATTCCTCTGCGCAAAATCCCGGTACATCACCATTTGCACCCGCCCGTGCACTATCGCCCGAAAAGCACCCATGCGCACATCATAGCGCGGGATATAATGAATGGGTGAATAGGTTACTCGTCTTGCTCACTATCCTCTCCTGTGCGCTTCTGGTTGATATTGCGCATGCACAAAATGCAAGCTGCACGCCTAACACGGTGACTGTTTCAAATAGTTCGCCACGCGCCGGAGATTCCGTGACGCTGTACACGGTCACACAAAATACTACAGCCGCTCCCGCAGAGCATGCAGTGAGTTTCGTTATAGACAATGCTGTTGTCGGTAGCGAGCGTGTCCAGCTTCAACCAAACGAGCCGCAGGTCGTATCAGTCGCATGGACTGCAACGCCGGGAGAACACACCGCGGGTGCGCGTACAGAAATTCCATCCTCGACCGGAACTACTACGCACACAACTAATTCAATAACTTTCACAGTCGCCTCTCCTCCGCCTCCGTCAGAGGCACAGCAAGCGGCTGCCAATGTCGCATCTGTCGTGCAACAAGGCGCCGCAGCTGCGGCGCCCACGATACTCGGCGCGTCGAACGCAGTGTTTAAAGTGACTGAAAAAATCCGCGCTGATGCAATTGCAGCTGTCGAAAAGCAACTTGCAAAAGAGAAAGCAGGGGAAGTTTTAGGCGCGTCAGATTCAAACTTCGCTGCTGCAGGCAAAATCGGCTCGCTCCTCGGAAATATCTGGGATAAACTCCTTCGCGCTGGTCTGTTTGCGCTGCGCATTAAAATCCTTTTTTATGGACTTCTTGCCGTAGTCGCGTATATCCTGCTCCGCCTCGTCTTGACATGGTTCTCCGAACGCCGTCGCTCAAGTTTCGCTCGGGGTTGACCCCGTTAGAGAACGCCCTGCGAATCCCGTTAGAAAGTACGCATATTTACGGTGTGATATTAAACTAGACGTATGTGCATTATTTTCTGAACTTTCTAACGGGACGAAGGCATGGCTTCAGTCGCCTCGGGGCGGATTTTCACTAACGGGGTTGACGTGGCGCTGCCAATGTTCTACAGAGCTAAACCTCTCTGTACAAGGTCGCAAAAAAAAATTAGCCTCCAAACAAGCTCTCCATAAACCCTCAACCTCTAACCAAGAAAGGTAGGTGTAACGTGAGGAAACTATGGTCAGCTTTGGCTTTTTCGGCGCTTTGCAGCGTCGCGGAGGCCCACGACTGGTACCCGGCAGATTGCTGCAGCGGGCGAGACTGTGCACCTGTCGTCAACGTTATCGTCGCGCCGGGCGGGCGGTGGTTCACTTCAATACATGGAACCACTTTCATCCCGACTTCGATGGCGCCGAAAGGTGAGTCGCCGGATCAAAAGCTGCATGTGTGCATGCGGCCCGGCGCAGGTGGGAAGATGATTCCTATCTGCTGGTTTGGCTCAACACAGGGCTAGGTACTACGCTAGCAGCGTCCCGCGCTGCTAGCACTTTTTAAGGCCGTACATGCTACTATTTTTGAACCTGTCCCGTTAGAAATCGCGGACGCAAGTATGGTATGAATATGATAATGATCGCGGTCGACACTACGAGAAGTAGCGCAATAAGGCAAAGACGCAATGCGTCCGCGTCGTATTTCTAATGGGATGGCAACACTCAAGAAAACAATGTTCCGCGAATACGACATCCGCGGGCGCGAATCGGATGACGAACTGAACGAACAGTCGATCTACCACATCGCGCGAGGATTCGGGAAAATGCTGCGCGACGCGAATATCACTGAAGCGATCGTCGGAAACGACGCGCGCAAAACGTCCGAGAGTTTTTCCGCGCAAGCGATACAAGCGCTGAACGAATCAGGTGTCAATGTTATAGACATCGGCACGGTCACAACGCCGATGAGCTACTGGGCCCAATACCATTTCAAAACGCGCGGGCTTTGCATGATAACCGCGAGCCATAATCCGGCGGGGTGGAACGGCCTCAAGCTCGGTACGAATTTCTCGGAAACACTTGGTCCCGAAGACATTCAAAAACTTTTCTCGATCATCCAGAATGAAGACTATGTTCGACTTCGTAAGTCGAACACCAACGATGACCGACATCGTATGTCGGTCATCCGGAAAGAAAATATAGCAGAGGCATATATGACCGACTTACGAAGTCGAACATCCATAAAAAAGAAATTGAAAGTTTTGATAAATACCGGGAATGGCACCGCGGGCATGTTCGCGCCGGAAATGTTCCGGCGCGCCGGCTGCGACGTAGTGGAGCATCTCACCAATGTCGACTCGAGTTACCCACATTACACCGCAAATCCTGACGGTGAAAAGATGATGCAAGATACGGGCGCGCAGGTTTTAGAACATGGCTGCGATATCGGCCTTGCATTTGATGGTGACGGCGACCGGCTTGGCGTCGTTGATGAAAAAGGTGGCATTGTCTGGCCCGATAGGTACCTGATGCTTCTCTCCCGCCTCGTCCTCGCAAAAAAGCCCGGCTCAAAGATCGTATTCGACGTCAAAGTATCCGAAGCGCTCCCCGAAGACATCGCTGGTCACGGCGGTATTCCTATCATGTGGAAGACGGGCCACTCGTACATCAAGGCGAAACTGCAAGAAGTAGACGCGGCGCTCGGCGGCGAGATGAGCGGGCACATCTTTTTTGGCGACGATTTCTACGGCTTCGACGATGCGTTTTTCGCAGCGCTGAAACTTCTCGAGTACCTCTCGACTCACACAAAGACACTATCAGAACTCGTCGCGACAACGCCCTACTACGTCGCAACTCCCACGATCCAAGTCAAAACGACTGACGAAGAAAAATACAAGATTGTCGACGAGCTCGTAAAGATGTTCAAACACGATGGCTACAAAGTCGTCGACATCAACGGCGCTCGCGTGTACGTGAAAGACGAGGCCGGAAACACCGGCTGGGGCCTCGTCCGCGCATCGTCAAACACCCCGTCCCTCGTCCTCCGCTTCGAAGCAAAGGCACACGACTCCCTGGAGATAATCAAAAACATCTTCCGCGACAAACTATCAAAATTCAAAAACGTCAGCACCGAATGGGACTCATCGGGGCATTGACAAGTAAGGAATAGCGTTCTATAATCTCGCGAGTACGAACATTTGATTCTCCGCTTTCGTGGGTGGAAATGGGTGCCGACAACTCGACCTCCATTTCCATTTGTGGAAGAGGAAAAACTGTAATGGACGGCCGGTGGAGAATATGGTTCTGCATCATCATGTTGACGGCAGCAGCAATGTTCGCTGTCTATGTTGACGCGACCAGAACTCGATACCCAGTAAATCCACGCACAGGAGCAGCCCCTTGGGCTGCTTTCCTCTATAAAGTCTCTGACGAATGCGCACATTCGGCATAAATCAGCGAATAGATAAATAACCTCCTTCTACGCCGTGTTTCGAGAGAACTATCTGCCAAACCTGAAGATACCGCGCTCGAAACATTCCCGCGGATACGAGGAGATAGTATTTCCACATTCGATAGAATCTGTCGTCATAATCTTTTTTCAAATCTGGCCACGCAGTATCAAAGTTTTTAAACCACTGAGTAAGCGTTTTGTCATAATAAATTCCAAAGTTATGCCAATCCTCCACGATAAAAAGTGGCGCCTCGAACCACTGCCTATCTATGGATGATCCAATTTGAGCAACAGACGGTAAATGACCGTTTGGAAAGATGTACGTATGGAACCACCGCTCTAAACTTCGTGTAGTTTTACTATGTCCGATTGTGTGAAGCAAGAATAATCCATCGTCAGACAAAAGCTCGGACATCTTCTGCATGAACGCGCGGTAGTTATGCGGTCCGACATGCTCGAACATGCCGATAGATACGATATGGTCAAATTTCTCTCCCGAAAGCTCCCGCCAGTCTTGCAAACGAATCTCTACAGGCAAACCTTTCGTACATTCCCGCGCGAGCGCG
>CAYJVW010000004.1:0-3833 GCA_964373725.1 uncultured Candidatus Saccharibacteria bacterium
CGTCGCCTCCTTTGCGTGAGACTGTATGAATGACTTGCGCGACGCGACATCAGTGCCCATCAAGATATCGAAGGTGCGGTCAGCTTCTTGCGCATCTTCGATGTTCACTTGTTTCAGTACGCGTCGCGCAGGATCCATGGTCGTCTCCCATAACTCGTCAGGGTTCATTTCTCCAAGACCTTTGTACCGTTGCACGGAAAGTTTGGCCTTCCTTTGGCTCGCCGTAGCTTTAGCGGAGGCGGCTTCCGTTTCCTTGATCTCCTCGTCCACGATTTCGTCCTCAGTCTGGCCTTCTTCTTCCAATGGAATATCTTTTCCCGCGATCTTCACTTTTTCCTCCTCCGTATAGGCATACACTACCTCTTTGCCTTTTTTTATCTTGTAGAGCGGCGGCTGAGCGATGTAGAGAAAACCACCATCGATGATCGGACGAAAATGCCTGTAGAGGACAGTAAGAAGTAGTGTACGAATATGCGCGCCATCCACGTCTGCGTCGGTCGCGATGATGATTTTGTGATAGCGCAATTTCGAAATATCAAAGATGTCCCCGATCGCGGTTCCGAGCGCGATCACAAGATTTTTTATCTGCTCGGAAGCAAGCATGCGGTCCAGCCGAGCACGTTCGACATTCAAAATTTTTCCACGCAGCGGTAAAACCGCTTGCGTCCGTCGATCACGCGCCATTTTGCTCGAGCCTCCGGCACTGTCGCCTTCCACGCAGAATAATTCAGCTTCAGCAGGATCTTTTACTTGGCAATCAGCAAGCTTCCCCGGAAGAGAAAGCCCGTCGAGCGCGCCTTTTCGAAGAACAGAATCCTTGGCAGCCTTCGCCGCTTTGCGGGCTTTCATTGCGAGCGCGACTTTCCCGATTATCGAGCGCGCTTCATCGGGGTTTTCCTCAAGAAATGCGGAAAACGCTTCGCCGAAGACCGTCTCGACTGCCCCACGCGCTTCGACAGAGCCAAGTTTCGATTTTGTTTGACCTTCAAACTGCACCTCGCGCATTTTCACAGAAATCACCGCGGTCAATCCCTCGAGCACGTCGTCGCCCGTAAACGAATCACCTTCTTTCCCGTTGCTGCCGTTCTTATTTGCTGCATTCAAGGTACGAGTCAGCGCCGTCTTAAAACCGGTGATATGCATACCGCCTTCCGCGTTATAAATGTTGTTTGCGAATGCTGAAATACGTGACGAAATATCGTCGACGTATTGGAGTGCCACTTCGACTTGCACACCATCCTGGTCTTTCTCGACGTAAAATGTTGTCTTGTGTACTGCTTCCAAATGCCGGTTTTGAAATTCAACGAGCGAACGGAGTCCGCCTTCGAAATAGAAACTGGTCGACGGGGTATCAAGCCCCAGTTCACGCATGTAGAACACACCGACTTCGTCAACATCTTTAGCTTGCCGCAAATCGAGTATCGAGATGCGCAATCCTTTCACGAGGTATGCCTGCTGCCGCATGTGGGAGACTATCGTGTCCCGATTAAATTCCCTGTCCGGAAAAACGCTCGGGTCCGGAAGGAACGAAATAATCGTTCCGTGTAATTTTGACGATGCGATTTTCTTTGTCTTCCCCATTGGTTTGCCACCGTTTTTATATTCTTGTTCGTATTTTCCGCCATCACGATGGACTTCTGCGCGAACGTATGATGAAAGCGCATTCACAACGGAGACACCCACACCGTGCAGACCGCCGGAGACTTTGTAGCCGCTCTCATCACCTCCAAATTTGCCTCCCGCATGAAGCACGGTCATGACAGTCTCGAGCGCAGAGACTTTTGTCTTAGGATGGATATCAACAGGGATCCCGCGGCCGTTGTCCGCTACACGGACAGATCCGTCGGGCATAAGCGCGACTTCTATATCATCTGCAAAACCGCCCATCGCTTCGTCTCTCCCATTGTCGAACACTTCTATCAAGAGATGATGCAATCCGGCTGTCTCGGTTGTTCCAATGTACATTCCCGGCCGACGGCGAACAGCCTCGAGCCCCTCGAGTACCGTTATCTGTTCTGCTCCGTATTTTCCAGCTTTTTCAACCTTTTTATCCTTTTTCTCAGCCATATTTGGAGCGCTTCCGCGAGGCTCAAGTATAGCAGAAAACTACCCCTTCGGAAAGGGATTTTAGTGGATAATTAAGCCATTTTTCAACGAATTTCGTACCCCTGTGTTTTGAGCGCTTTATATATGCTTTCCATGCGGTGATTCGCGTCATCGTCTGTGAGCGTTTTATCGAAAGATTGGAACACCAAACGGAACGCAAAAGACGTTTTTCCCGACTTTTCAAACGTGTCAAATAGATCGATACGCTGCAACAGTTCCCCTGCTGCGCGCCGTATCGTATTTTCCAATTCTCCAGCTTCCACTTTTCCAGTAGTCCAGAATGCTACATCACGGACAATGTATGGATACCGCGAGAACGGCGCGTAGCGCTCCGCGATCGAGGTTACGAACGAGGCGCTTGCGCCCTTCACCTCGTATTGTGACAGCGACTTTTCGGAAACGCCATCTTTTTCTCTCGCAATCGCAACATGGATTTCCTCCTTGTCTTTTTTCCATACTGATCCGATTTCAAAAATCTTCACCTCCTTTAAGCCCAGCAAGTCTTTATTAAGAATGTTTTTCTTCAGAGCACCAGATAGACCATCTTTGAGATTCGTGCGCAAGTACGGTTTATCGCCTCCGACTTTGTTCGACACGGCTCTCACGCCCGTATCAGAAAACACCGATGTATATACCTCAGAGTACCCTTGCGATAAAAGCTCCTCGCGAATCTGTTCCGTATGTTGCAAAGATTCGCTGTGCTCAAACTGCGTTGGCATTGCTGACAATTCCCTCGCTTCAATTGTGTCGTACCCAACGATGCGCCCGATTTCTTCTATAAGATCCTCTGGGATATGTATGTCGAGGCGCTCTAATGGCACGTTAACAATATATGGGTTTCGTAAACCCATATTTTCTGCAGAGTAATATTCAAGTCCCAACCGCTTAAAAACATCTTCGACTTCTGTGTTCTGAAACGAAGTTCCCAGTAGCCGATTGATGTGATCAATGGACACAGAAACAGACCTCTGTTCTTGTTTGTTCGGATACGCGTCGACAAATCCAATTATTTCTCCGCCCGCAAGCTGCACAATAAGTTCAGCCGCTGCGCTCATGCCGTACGCGGCGAGTTCAGGCGAAATAACCTGTTCAAACCGGCTTGATGCGTCGGTGCGCAACTTCAGTTCTTGCGCCGTCTTTCGAACCGAAACGCCGTCAAAATTCGCCGACTCGATGATGATGTCCACCGTTGAGGTATCTATCCCGCTTGCAAGCCCCCCCTTCACGCCTGCAATGCCGATCGGCGCATTTGCATTCCCGTCTACGATCAGAAGCATCGAATCGTCGAGTTTATATTCCTTTCCGTCGAGAGTCGTGATTTTTTCTCCCGTTTTTGCTTTGCGAACGAGAATGCTGTATTCATTTTTCGTTTCTAGTTTATCGTTTTTTGTTTTCAGCGCTTGTGCGCTGAAGGCATGGAGCGGCTGACCGATGTTGAACATGACAAAGTTCGTTGCATCGACAACGTTGTTGACACTCTGCTGCCTCACCGCATGCAATCTTTTTTTCAGCCAATCGGGAGACGGTCCCACCTTTACGCCGCGAATGTAGCCTGCTATATAGCGATTGCAGAGAGCGGGTTCAACGATCGAAAGAGACACCGCGCCAGTCTTTGGCTCCAATAGTATGGACTTCGTAAGTCCATATTTTTCTCCAAGCGGAATATTGAGAATAGCCGAGATCTCTTTTGCTATTCCCCAATGCGAAAGTGCATCGTGTCCGCGATT
>CAYJVW010000004.1:3933-28467 GCA_964373725.1 uncultured Candidatus Saccharibacteria bacterium
TCGATGCTTTCTATTTCAAATGCGTGGAACGTGAGCGCATGTCCGAGTTCTTTCGCTTCCGGCAGCGGAGCATCGAAAAATGTTTGTAGCCATTCGCGGGAGATTTTCATAAAGATATTTCAGAAATCAGATGTCAAAACTCAGAATGATACATAATAAATCAGAATTACCGACGACCTTTTAGTGTCAGCACGCTCGCAGAAATCATTCTCGTCAGTTCGTCGGCTTCTCTAATAATCGCAGAATCAGCCCGCAAAATGGCAGAGTCGAATTCTCGAATAACTTCCAACCAATACTGGGTTTCATTCGCTGATTTCAATGCAATTTCAAAGAATTTAATGTAATCTTTCTTTGAGCTCGCGGCTTTAGCTTCGATAATATTAGCACCGATAGAGCCTGCACTTCGAATAACTTGATGAGCAATGGGCATTAAGACTTTCTTTGAATACAACATCTCGGATAGACGTAATATTGAAACAGTGAACGCTACGACCCGCGTTCTGAATTCCATTTTAAATTTTGCTTTATCATTCTGCATTTTGATTTTTGATATTTGATTTAAAACTGATTCACGAACCGCAGATCGGCAGAATGCATAAGACGAATGTCGTCGATTCCCCACCGCAGCATTGCGAGACGGTCGAGTCCCATGCCGAACGCAAATCCGATGTTTTTCGATGGATCAACTCCTGCGTTCTTCAAAACATTCGGATGCACCATGCCCGCGCCCATCATTTCTATCCATTTGTCGCGTAATTTTTCCGGTGCGCTCTCGCCGACGACCCGCATATCTACCTCAACCGACGGCTCCGTAAATGGGAAAAAGCTCGGCCGAAAACGAATCTCCACATTTGATCCACCGAACAGTTCTTTGAAAAAACGAGACAACGTGCCTTTCAGATTCGCCAGCGTGACATCAGCACCCACGGCAAGACCTTCAATTTGGAAAAACTCCGCCTCATGCGTCATGTCTGTCGCTTCGTTTCTGAAGACTTTGCCGGGAACAATGACACGATATGGCGGCAGCTTCCCCGCTTTAACTTGCGCTTCCATGTATCGCAGTTGAACCGGCGACGTGTGGGTACGCAGTACGTATCCCGGCTCATCTTTTATGAAAAACGTATCCTGCATATCTCGCGCAGGATGATCTTTCGGAACATTCAATGCATCAAAATTATGCCACTCATCTTCCAGAAGTGGACCTTCGACAAGTGTAAAACCCATCCGACCGAATATCTGATGCGCTTCGCGAATTAAGGATGAGATCGGATGAATATGTCCGCGTTGCATGGTTCCATTCTACTTCTACAAGCTCCAAGCTACCAGCTAGAGTCCTACGATCTCGTAAAATACGCTTCCGTCTTTAACGACCAGCGTATCATTGATAACCCGAAACTCGGCGCCGGGCCGCGCGTAAAGCTGGACGACAACGGGAGTGGGTCGTATGTCTACCTCGGCAAAAAACACTCCCCGCTCCTTGGTCGAATACACGACTCCCTCTCTAAAAAAAGCTGCAGCTGTTGCCGTGTCCTCGCCGCGCTCAACA
This sequence comes from uncultured Candidatus Saccharibacteria bacterium, assembly GCA_964373725.1. Classification (GTDB taxonomy): domain Bacteria; phylum Patescibacteriota; class Minisyncoccia; order Phycocordibacterales; family UBA2100; genus UBA10103. The sequence continues at coordinate 5,480 of CAYJVW010000004.1, forward strand.
AGAATTTCGAGGACGCAATACGACGGCTGACTGCAAAAATTACTGGTCGGAAGGAGATCAGATCGTACTAGTCGGTTGAGTATATTTCCATTTTCAATGAATAACGTTTCGCTTACCTGGCTCGCGACGCTCGTTGTAGGCGCGTCGGTGCGAAATGCTGCTTGCATAGCGGCGAACTCTGGAAGCGGGAGCGTACGAGTTGAGGTTGCGGTACTTCTGCCCGCAATAAGCTGTCTCGCTTCGAAACGAATGGGAACAAGGAGCACGCGCGCATCTGTCACAAGCTGCGGCTCTACAAAGAGTGCGCGGATCCACGTCACCGAGCCTTCGCGCTCCGCGATGATCGTATAGGTGCCCGTCGTGAGGTTATCAATATAGAGACTGCGCTGCAGAAAACCGCTTCTCCCAAGCAGTTCTCCGTTCAGCGTAACTGTCGCGTCGGCATATGGCACTGACAAAAATATGCCACCTGTCTGCCTGAAGCCGATGCCCAGCTTATACCGGTATCCATCGGCATAGAAAATGACGATCGGCAAAAGAACGACGAAAAGAAGCATCAGCCCTACAAGATAGAAGCGGCGACGCTGGGGCGAGAGAGGCTGCATTCCGTTAAGTATCAAGTATCAGGTATCAAGTATCAAGTACCTTGTTTGATACTTACTTCTTTGATACTTATTTGATACTTGTTACTTGTGATCTGATACTTCTGCTCTTCGGTGTTACCCAGAACCCCAAATACCTTCCGGTCATGAGCCTGATCTGCGCATCAAGCCCCGGAATCGAGCTGAAGATCACCATGGTAAACGGCACAAGGATCCACTGCAGAAACAGCGCGACGCTGCGGAGGCGCGTATATTCAGGCGGGCGTTTCGGCACAAGCGCGCTGCAGATTATTGCGGAAACAATCAGGCCGAACATCGCAGCGGTGAGAAATCCGCGAGCAACGTGCGGCAGATTATACGAGAGAACGGTCGCATTGAATCCTCGCCCGCCGATGAGGAGTGGGAGCCATCCAATTCCAAAGAGTATCAATGGGTGCGTCGCTAGCGACCAAAACCCCTCAAGCTGCACAAATGCAGCACGGAATTTCTTCCAGAGAGGGATACGCGGATTTTTCGTAAACGCGAAAAGTATATATGCGATGTTTTCCGCTCCGTACGTCCACCTTCGATGCTGTTTATAAATGTTCGTAACGGTTCCCAAAAAAGTATCGGCCGTATTCGCATCCATCGAAACCGGATACGCGAGCGGAATGACCTGGTAGTTGCCGTCATAGCGCACGAATAGATTCCAAAAGATGCGTGAGTCTTCGGAAACTACATTGCGTTGCCAATACCCGGCCTCGTAGAGCGCCGGAAACGGCACCGCGTGCGAAGAAAATGTCGCCAATTTTTCCGGACGTTCTTGCTGGATCATCTGCCAGAATGAGCTGGAATATGCGATAACGCGCGAGAGCATGCCCGCTTCCCAGATATTATTATTATAGAGAGGCACCGGTTGGAATGACGTGCGATGCGGATTTTCGGCAGTGAGAAAATACCAAGACAGACATGCAAAGTATTGCGGATACACAACAGTGTCGATATCAAACGCTGAAACAATCACCTTCTCATACGGGACACGCTTTGCCTCAAGGATCAGTTTACGCGCTTCTTCGGCCGCATACGAAATATTTGATCCCTTCCCGGGAATCTCTCCTAGCTGGTCAGCCTGATGAACCGTCACGATGAATGAATGAAAAGACTGCTGGTAACGCGCCTTCATACGCTCGGCTATCTCAAGTTGCGCTTGGCCGGCGCGTGATTCCGCCGCAAGAACGACGGCGATCTGTTTCGAATTCCACGATGCGCGCACTAGCCCCTCGATGCTCTCGGAAACCAATCTCTCATCTTCCATGTAGAATGGAAATATCACAAGATGCAAGAGTTCTTTGTGCGCGCTTCCCAGCTTTTCCAAACGCTCATGCCAATTAAGCGCCAGATGATGACGCATGCGGCGGAAATTATGACGTAGATGCGCAGAGAAATAGACAGTTTTGAAGAGCCAATAAATAGAAAAGACGATCGTCAAATACGCCGCCCACACCGGCTTCCAGAATGCGAGCGCAACGAATAGTGCCAGCGTCGAGAGCGAGAGGAGGCCGGGCAGTATCTCGAACGAACGATAGACAAGGCGGTCGCGGCCGGTTAGATCGGTGGCGCGAGCGACGTGGAGGTACCAGTAGAGATCACGAGCTTGGAGCTTGCCTGCCCGCCGAAGCCTCGGCGCAGGCGGGGAGCTTGGAGCGACCAATTTTTCTTGCCGGTATTCCGGCTTAGAAAAATGGGAGTGCTCGTGTGGTGCTTGGAGCGAATTCATATTTTAGCCACCTCGCGGGATCGAACCGCGGCGATCTCGATTACAAATCGAGTGCTCTACCAACTGAGCTAAGGTGGCGCAACTGCATTCTGCCTTTTTTAACGCCGTACATCAACATCCTGTGTCAGCTTCTTGCGTCTCGATGCTTGCGGCAAAGGAACAACACGCTCTGCAGAAACGGACGGAGAGAGCGGCGAGGCCGGCGCGCCGCCGTTCCCGTTCTTATGATGCTCGCTTACCTGCTTAAGAAAATCGGACCGCGTCTCACGCCGCTCGAAGTTATGCTTGTGCGAGACGAAATCTGCCAATCCGTGGGCTGCTTCGGCGGCGGCGCGTGCAACGCGTGCGAACCCGACCGCGCCTGAAGCAAGCAAGGTCATGGCGATATACATGGTGAGCGAAGGGAGCCTGGCTAATAATTCTTCCCCTCGCAGCAACAAGTTTTTGCACTTCAGGGCGAGCGCATCCCCGGCAAAGCGAAGACTCGGCGAGAACGCATGCCCTTGCCTCTCCTCCCAAAGCTTCAGCGAGAACAATCCGATTATCCCCACCAAAGATGCGAAAAATACAGTAACTGCTCCTAAGACCATACCCGCACACTAAATTTGTCGTAATTCCCGTCGAGACGACCCCAGCGACCAGTGGAGCCTTTGTATCTTGGTGACTCTTACAGGAATGTATTGGATAATGCTCATGGTAGACAACGACAAAATTAGTGTGCGGGCATACTGCTATTTTACCGAAAGTCTCTCAAAACGCACGACCTCTATCTTCTCACCAAATTTCTGTACCGCAGATTCGATGAGTTGACGCACCGTGAGCGATGGGTCTTTTATGTACGACTGCTCTAAAAGGACTTTGTCTTTGAGATAGCTGTCGAGCTTGCCGTCGACTGCCTGTTGCCGCATATCTTCCGGAACCTGTGCGGCCTCTTTTTCAAAGACCTCTCGCGCTGCTTTAATGTCGCCATCTTTGACCTCATCCTTCGTCCTGAATTGCGGAGCCATCGCAGCTACGTGCATGGCGATATCATACGCAAGCTTTACGAATTCAGGATTCCTGGAAACGAAATCAGTCTCGCACGCCAAAACCACTACTCCTGCGACAGAACCGCCCGCATGCGTGTATGCGGCAACGGTGCCGCCGGAGAGCGCACGATCCGCTTTCTTGCCTGCAATCGTCGCGCTTATCTTTCGCAGAATGACTTTTGCTTTTTCAATATCGCCATCGGCCTCCTCGAGCGCTTTTTTGCACTGCATTACAGACACGCCAGTCGTGTCTCTTAAACTTTTGATGACATCAGTTGTAATTTTCATATTCCTAATTTCAGAAGTATCAAGTCACAAGTACCAGGTATCAAACAAACCGTCAAGTATCAATACTAAAAACAGATTCGCTTGATACTTATTTTTTGATACTTGCTTGATACTTGATACTTGTTACTTAGTATTTGCTGGCACTTGTTTTCCTTCTAGGTACGCATCCGCGATGCTTTCGGTAACGTAGCGGACGCTTTTGACCGACGTATCATTCGCAGGAATAGGATACTGGATGCACGCGAAGTCGCAGTCGGAACTGGCGAGCGCCACGAGGGGAATGCCGAGTTGATTTGCCTCGCGCACCGCAGTGTGTTCGTGCCGCGTATCTACCACAAATAGCGCGCCAGGGATGTCTTTCAGGGAAACGATGCCGCCGAAACGGCCGAGCAGCTCGTCAATCTCTCGATCCATCATGAGACGCTCTTTCTTCGTATACTTCTCAAGTGCGCCTGATTCACGGTCGGCCATCAATTTCTCCAAACGATCAATGCGTTTCCGAATGTTCTTGAAGTTAGTGAGAGTTCCACCGATCCAGCGACCCGCAACATACGGCGCTCCCGCGCGCACGGCCGCTTCTTTCACGATCGACGTTACCTCGTTCTTCCCTCCCACCAGCAAGAGCGGCTTGCCCATCTTTGCGAGTCCCGCAACAAATTCGTGCGCCGTTTGCATTCGCTTCACCGTCTCTTCGAGATCAAAAATGTCGGTACGGTCTTTCGTATTGAAAATGAATGACACCGCAGATGGGTGTCTACGCGTTCGCGCAAGCGCGAAATGCGCTCCCGCGTCGTACAATTTCTTCATCTCAACCTGCGCTGTAGCCATGAAAATAGCCCAAGGAGGGCAAACGAGATACTACCAGTATTACGCGCCTGCCGCAACCCGCACACTAACTTGCATCTTGTGTTTTATTCTACGACGCCGAATACCCCGCAGCTTTGCTGCGAGGAGCTTCATTGCCCATGAAGCTTCAGTCAACGAACCGCATCTCCCAAGGTTGACATACTGACAAACAACAAGAATCTAGAAAACACGACGCAATGAGATCCAAGTTAGTGTGCGGGCGCAACAACCCGACGAATCGGTGTACGCGACCCGTCCTTATTCAGATTCAGGATTATTTGCAGTTGCGGATGCGTGGTATGAAATGCGATGCCCGAGCCCGTACACCGTATCAATTTTGAGCGATGGCACTTCTTTCAGCAACTGCGCTTTAGCTACCATGACCATCTTTGGGGTGGGTCGCTCATGTGCGGGAACGTCAGCGTACATAAAGCTGTAAATAGTAGCGTTATCCACATAGCGGCCCGGGAATAAACATAGCGCGAGAAGTAGCCGTGCTTGAGGAAAGTGAAGCTTAACAACGCTCCCATTGACGCGACACACTCTATTTGTAACGTCGAAGGAAACCGGACCCGCAGTTAGTGGAGAATGTACATTCTGTGCGGCAATAAGAAGTTTTGCGCATAATGGCGTAATGTCTATATCTGAAGAGAAAGCCGCTTTCAGTGCCTTTACTTTGGGGTCTTGCAATTGCTCTATCCACGCAAGCACTGTCTCATCGTGCAGAAAAAAAAGTCTTGACAGATCTTCAAGAGAGATCAGGCCTCGATACACCGCCTGCGCCATCAGTATTTTGCATCTTGACGTGATTGTCGCTCCGCCTTTTAACGACTCCGCTAAATTATTAACAGCACTAATGCTCATTACGCCCAGAAGCGAATCTCTCACGACAATGGGTCGTTTCTCGTCCTCTGACTTTGCATGCCAAATGCCCAGTTGCGTTTTCCAACTTTTAATGTCCAGCGTGTGCTCTTTTACCTGCTCGGGCGATACGTTGGGAAGTGTCGGCACTTTTGAAAAAGCGCTTTCCCTTACCGGGAGGCCCTTTTTGCGCACATGCACTAAGAGTTCACCAATCGCGTCCTTCTTCTTGCCAAGCTCTGCTCCAATTTGCTTGTTGGTTTTCAGCGGTCCCGTCATGCGCGCTTTGTATGCATCGCGCCGCCCCGGGGAAAGCGCGGCTCGGCGTTTCAGAAACTCTTTTACGGCGTCCCCGGGCGTTATGTCTTCGATCATAAGAAAATTATACACCACTCGTAGAACCCGCGCAGCGCCTAATTTAGACTGACCTTCGCCTATTAGGTTAACGCAAAGAAATGAGTAGATTTTTGTTTCAGACGCTGTCGTGGAGCCAAAAATAGCTCGAGGCGTACTGTAAGTACGACGAAGAGCAATTTTTGGGGAACGACAAGTCTGGAAGAAAAATATGCGCGTTTCTCTTAACCTAATAGGCGAAGGTCAGTGGTACAAGAATCCTTGAGACATTACTATTGCGGCCGGTGTTCCTCAACATCTTGAAGCGCCTCAACTAGGGGCCCGATTCCCCCCGCCATTATCTTCGGAATGTTTGACCAAGATTCTTTGATGCGGTGGTCGGTAACGCGATCTTGCGGAAAGTTGTACGTGCGGATCTTTTCTGAACGGTCTCCCGTACCTACCTGCTCTTTTCGATTGGCAGAACGCGCTCTCGCCTCCTCTTCATCCTTTTTCTGTTGTAGCCTGCTCATCAAAAGCTTCATGGCTTTCTCGCGGTTCTGTTTCTGGCTGCGTTCAGATGTGCAACGAACGTCGATGCCGGTCGGTTTGTGAATGAGGCGCACTGCAGTTTCGACTTTATTCACATTTTGCCCACCTGCACCGCCCGATCGAGAAAACTCTGTTTCAATATCGCCGGGATTGACCTCGATTTTCGTGCGCTTGTAGATCGGAAGAATGGCGACCGACGCCGTGGATGTATGGATGCGCCCCGCTTTTTCCGTCGCGGGAACACGCTGCACGCGGTGCACGCCTGTTTCAAACTGCAACTCCCGATAACAATTCTCTCCCTTTATTTCAAACTGCGTCTCCTTCACTCCGCCCTGCGCTGCACGAGACTCATCGAGCTTCTTTGCCGACCAACCTCTCGTTTCGGCATACCGGAGATACATGTTCGCGAGTTTTTCCGCAAACAGCGACGCTTCCTCTCCTCCTACTCCGGCGCGTACTTCGAGGACGACTTCATTCGGCCATTCACGCTCGTTATCCGCTCCCACAATTTTCTCCATGTCTTTCATGAGCGTATCTTTCGCCGCTGCTATGTCAGCAAGCTCTTTTTCCGCCAACTCTTTCATCGACGGATCCACTTCAATAAGTTCCGTCGCGTCTTTTTCAGCCTGTGAGAGACGTTTCCATTCTGCGGTCAAATACGCGACACGATGGTCGTTTGCGTAGTCTTCTGGATTAAGGGTGAGGTTCATAACCACTAGTAGCCAATAGAGTAATTATACAGGCAGCGCGGCCACGTCAGACGTGGCCGCGCTGAATTAGCGTCCTTACTTCTTAGACTTTACCGTTTTCTTCGCAGCGCGAGTCTTGAATCTCTCGACGCGACCGGCGGTATCCACGACTTTTGCTGTACCGGTATAAAACGGATGCGACGCGCTTGAAATTTCAACCTCGTGCGTTGGATATTCCTTCCCGTCCTCCCATTTAGAAGTTTTCGATGTCTTCATCGTCGAGGCAATCAAAAAACGCTTCCCCGAGGTCACGTCCTCGAAAATAACCTGCCTATAGTCTGTCGGGTGAATATCTTTTTTCATATTCTCGAGCGCTGAATATACACAGAAAAGTTCTGATTGGCAAGGAGAGGTTTGACCTAGAGCCCTGTTTACCTCATAACTAATCAGACGAATGTCTCCGCAACCTTTTAGCCACGAAAGGAGGCAACATGGAGAACTTTGTCGAACTGATAGCCATGCTCCTTGGCTATTACATCACATTTGGCCTCATGGCGACTGGCTTCGCCATGATGCTGCGCGGCCCGAAGGGAGCACGGACCGTAGCACGATGGTTTTTCCTGCGCCCCGTCGTGCTACTAATAAAAAAGTCTTGGGAAATTAATATCTCTATCGTGCGGTGGATGCTAGGTCTACCGCCTAAAAAGAAAAAGAATTAGAGATACCTGAGATCAGATCTTTGCAGGAGCCGCGCCTCACCGCGCGGCTTTTTATATTTGGAGACGCTTAAAGCATCGGACAAACACCCGCCGTCGGCATAAGCGTACCGTTCGTTATTCGTATGCAATACGGCTTCTTTGTGACCGTGTCATAGAGTGTGATCCCGGACGGCGTCGCCTCGCCGCCAAGCTCGAGATTACCCGAAAGATCGAGTATGAATTTATAATTCGGGTCCATATTGCCCGAATGGCCGGATATGCCGAGACGCTGGCCTAAGATTCCTGTCTGCGCGTTCCCGGCCGCGACTGTCCAAATGCTCGCGCTGCCGTCTGCCTGCCCAACAGCTTTGTTCGAAAGTACGAGAGCAGCCCTGTGACCGATTGGGCCACCGTAGCGTATGACAACGCTCGTATCCGAGGTGCTTTCCCCATGCACATCAAGCGCAGAAGCAGGAGTCTTGGTACCGATCCCCACGCGATTGAGCACGGGGTTGATAAAAAAAGTTGTTGAGGTCAGTAACTGCATGACTTGTGTTTGCAAACCGAGCATGCTTTTCAATAATGAAGTCACCGCACCATCATCTGCGCGCGCGACATAAGGCAACGCGACATAACCGGCACAAACCGCGCACAGCACTAACATCGCTATCTGCCATCTGACATCCGAAAGTCTTACTGCTTTTGTCATAGCACAATTCTAGCGCATCAATGGAAATAACCTACTTCCCTTCCAAAATGTTAATATCCTTCTGGTACGCTTCCGCAAATTCCATCACATCATCGCCATAAAATGCATACGCGGGCTTGCTCCAATTGCCCCCCGCGAAGTATTTGAGCGCTGCTTTACGCTCTGTCGCATAGGTGGCACCATCCGCTCCATTGTCCATCATGAGGAGCGCAGTCGCGAATATTGCGGTCCGTGCAGTCCAGGGGTTTGGAGGATTTTCACCGGAGAGATTTGCAACTCGATCTTTGTACAGAATCCACGTCGAAGGAATGAATTGTGAAGGGCCCATTGCCCCGCCCCATCCGTAGCTCGGCTTTTTTGAAACCGGCGTTTTTTCTGGATCAAGCCCCAACTCTGCTGTTATCTGCTGGAATACCGGCTGGTCACGCGTCGGATGCATATCGGTCTTCCAATTTCCAGTTCCTACGTTCTCGCCCAAATTCGTTTCTTCTCGAAGGATCGCAAGGATAAGCGCAGGGCGCACACCTGTTTTTACTGATGCTTCTTTCGCATATTCATACGCCTTGCCAAACGGAATTGCGCTTGAATCTCGCAGGTCGAACAGCGCCGATCGGATCGTGGCGGCTTGCCGCTCGCGCTCGGCGATGAGCTGTTGATATGCTTTTTCCTGTCCCTTCGTAACCGTGAGAATGGTCTTTTTCTCTTTCTCATCTTTTTCTATCGCCTGCTTTTGCAATACTTGGATCTGCCGAAGGTCTTGCTCCTCAACCCGCTGCTCTTCGAGCGCCTGTTTGCGCGCCGCGAGATCGGCTCGCAGAATCGCCATTTCTTTAAATGACGTGTCGAGTGCGCTTTGGATCTGCTCGAAGTTATCCACCTCCTCAAAAAAACGAGTGACGGTGCCTTCTCCGAGCGCAAGCTCCGCAAGCGAAACGTCATCTATCTCCCTTGTGCGGCGAATGAGCCGCGCGAGCGATTGCTCGCCTTTCGACACTTTCCTATCAACCCCCACGATAGCAAGCTGCTTATCGGAAATACCGTCGCGAAGTTTCGTGATCGCGATATCGCGCTGCTTGATGGAGAGCCTCGCCGTATCAATTTGCGCATCCAGGATCGCAATGTCACGCTCTAGAGATGTTCGCTGCCTCTGGAGCTCGATTAAATTCCCTCGCTTTGCGGCAATATCTTTTTCGATCGCCGCAAGCTCCTGTTCAAGCCGCGCCCTTCGCTCCTCAGCAGTTTCCGCGTTCGCAAAAAAGGACGTCGAGACAAAAAATACGAACATCGCAGCAACCACTACGAAGAAAAAGCGAACGCAGATGCGCTTCATACGTATCCAATATAATAGCAGACGAGTTTAAGAAGCTTTGCCCGCACACTAACCCTGGCATAGCTGCGTCGGTGTTTTCGTGACTCTTCCGTATACCGTTTCATCAAACTAGAAAGTTCATTTAGTTGTCTGACGCGTATTGCGCAGCAAAAAACACAATGCCAGAGTTAGTGTGCGGGTTTACTTTCCTTACCCTCCTTCGTTGCTGCGGGCACAGGAGAAGCGCCTTCTGCCCCCGCCGCTTCACCTTCTTTCTTCTCTTCGCCTTCGATAACCGCGAGTTTTGGCTCTTCGATCTTCTCTTCCTTGAATTCGGTGATCGAAACTACAATTTCTTCAGGATTCGTTTTCAATTCTGCAGACGGCGGAAGTTTAATCTCTGACGCAGTGATGTGGTCTCCAACATTTTCAAGAGTCGAAAGGTCAACGACAAGATGGTGCGGCAGCTCTGCCGGAGCGACTTCTATCTCGACTTCATGGAGCGCCTTCACCACAATGTGCCCGGCTTTTGCGGCCGGCGCCTGGCCTTCGAACGCAACGGGAACTTTAATCGTGATTTTCTTGCCTTTTTCTAGCACATAGAAATCCGCGTGCAGAGGCGTATCGGTTACAGGATGAAATTGCACGTCGTGAATGAGCGTCTGTTTCTCGTTGCCGATGCCTGTCAAATTGACGATCGTCGTTTCTCCTGCCTCACGCCAAATCTTGTCGAACGTAAGCGCATCAATAGAGATCGGCGTCGCATCTTCTTTCGGTCCATAGAACACAGCCGGAACCTGCCCTTTTGTGCGCAAGGTCTCAACTGATTCTTTCTTATCACGCTGTTTTACCGCAAGCGATAACATGCCGAGCAATATACATTGCCGGAAGTCAGAAGTCAAAAATCAAAAGTAAAAATATCGATTGAGCTTTTACACAGGGCTTCGCTTCCCTCTAGACCCTAGACCCTATACCCTATACCCTATGGTTTACGACTTTGTCGCAATCGGAGACATTACAACAGACGCGTTTATCAAACTCAAAGACGCCGAGGAATTGATTAATCACGGGACTCGCGAACTCTGCGTACGATTCGCGGATAAGGTGCCGTATGAGGAGGTCATCGAGGTGCGCGCAGTCGGGAACGCCGCAAATGCGGCCGTAGCCGCGGCGCGTGTTGGATTGCCATCGGCGCTCATTGCCCGTGTCGGCGACGACCAGAACGGCAAGAACTGCCTTGAGACGCTGCGGAAAAACGGCGTGGCCGATGAATACGTGGAAACACAGCCGGGGCTTCCGACGAATTATCATTACGTGCTGTGGTTCGGCGCTGAACGCACTATTCTCGTCAAACAAATTCCATTTCAATATTCAATGCCGACGTTCGAGGCGCCGCCTCAATGGATCTACCTCACCTCTCTCGGCCAAAGCGCCAAAGAATTCCATCACGATATCGCGAAATACTGCACAGCGCATCCCGAAGTGAAGCTCGCATTCCAACCTGGCACGTTCCAGATGAAGCTCGGTGCAGAAGAACTCAAAGATGTGTATGCGGTCACGGAGATCTTTTTCTGCAACAAAGAAGAGGCGCAGCGGATACTTAATTCGGAAGAGGCAGACGTAAAAAAACTGATGCTGGAAATTCAGAAACTCGGGCCGAAAATTGTCGTTGTAACCGACGGACCGAGTGGCGCAAACATTCTCGACGAAAGTGGCGCATGGCACGTACCGATGTACCCTGACCCGGCGCCACCAGTTTCGCGCACGGGAGCGGGGGACGCAACCGCCTCTACTACTGTTTCGTATATCATCAAAGGCCTGCCCGCGCATGAGGCGCTCCTACGCGGTGTGATTAACGCGGCGTCAGTCGTACAAGGCGTCGGAGCACAAACGAAACTTTTGCCTGCCGCGGAAATCGAAGAATGGTACGCGAAACGTCCCGCTGATTTCGTCGCAACACCGATCTGACGGCCAAGAGAAAGCTGATGAACTTTAACTTTATCGGCGGAATCAACAACACGGTTATCACATGTATCCCTTACCTATACGACCGCATAGTGTAAGATGATACTCATGCATTCTCGTAAAAAACGTACACGGCACCTTGGCCGCATCGAGCGAGACATTTTGGAACAACTATCGTTTGGCGATCTGACGTACGGCTTCCTTCTTTCGGCTCGCTCAACGCGACGCATGTTCAAGCTCGCCCGCGAGCGAGCGATGGATAGATATCGGCGAAAGAAAGCTCTTGAGCGTCTTATGGATCTGGAATTTGTCCTCCGAGGCGCCGAGAAGCTTACGATCACGGAAAAGGGTACGAGCATGCTTCAAGGAGCGATAATGAGAACCGCAAAACTTCTCGGCACGGAATGGGACGGTAAATGGCGCATTGTCATATTCGATATCCCGGAGAAGTATGCTGTTCTGCGCAACAGGGTCCGCTTCGTTCTCAAACGCGCCGGTTTCATCCAGTTCCAGCTCAGTGTGTGGATATTTCCGTATGAATGCAGAGAGCTTGTTACGCTCATACAAGAAGAATCTCAGCTCGCAAAATTCATTCTTTACGGAACTCTCGAACAGGTCGAGAATGAGGATCTGCTGAAAAAACACTTCAAACTATAGATATATCTCTTATGTGTGCGACCGCATAGATAAGAGATATATGAGAAGAAATGGCGATATCAAACTCGAGACTTTCTCCCAATCACTTTCTGCGCTGCGGCTATGATGTGGGAGACGCCCATGCCGTAGTGTTCGATCAATTCTTTTGCTTCTCCTGACTGGCCGAATGTGTCCTGCATGCCGATAAATTCTATCGGTGTGGGTGCTTCTTTTGCGAGAAGTTCTGCTATCGCACCCCCAAGGCCGCCGTGCACCTGGTGCTCCTCAACAGTTACAACCGCGCCGCATTGGCGCGCGAGCGTCACTATTTCCGGATCCAACGGCTTCAGCGTATGTATATTCGCGACAATAACTGATACATCTTCTTTCTCTAACTCTCGCGCCGCAAGAAGCGCATTATAAACCAAAGGACCTGTGCCGAATATTACTACTTGCGGTTTCTCTCCTCTCCAAAACATCTGCATTTTTCCTGTTTCAAACGGCGTTTCGGCAGTCGTCATCATCGGCGTTTTCTCTCGGCCGAAGCGTATGTAGACCGGCTTCCCCAATTTTGCAGCAGCGATAGTCGCTTTTCTTCCCTCTTCCACATCGCAGGGAGATATAACGGTGAATTTCGGCAGCGGGCGCATCATCGCCAGATCTTCGAGTGCTTGGTGCGTCGCGCCATCTGGCCCCACAGAAATTCCCGCATGCATGCCGCACACGATCGCCGGCAAGTCATTGAGAGCAATCGTTGTTCTGATTTGCTCCCAATTTCTGCCGGGTGAAAATGCGGCATATGAAGTGAAGAACGGAATTTTTCCGTAGTTTGCCATGCCGGCAGCAACTGTCGCCATGTTCTGCTCGGCAACTCCCATTTGAATGAATCGATCCGGAAACGCTTTTTGAAAATGATGCGCTTGCGTAGATTCCGCCAAGTCTGCCGTGAGAACGACGACGCGCTCGTCGGCCTTTCCCGCTTCCACAACTCCTTTTCCAAACCCCTCTCGCGTCGAGGCCATATCCGGCTTCTCGAACACATTCGCGACAAGTTTTGCCTGTGGATTAATCATATTGATTTAAAACTCTGGTCAATCTCCTGCAAAAACGCTTCTTTTTGCTTATCTGCAGGAATCTTATCCGTTGGACCCTTGCCAGGCGGCACGCCGTGCCAACGGTAGTCGTTCTCAATCGTAAGCACGCCCTTTCCTGGTGTCGTGTGCGCCAAAACGAGCGTCGGTTTCTCCTTGATCGACTTTGCCTCATCACACGCTTCGATAAATTGCTGGATATTGTGTCCGTCTATCTCGATAACGTGCCAATTGAACGCTTTGTATTTATCCGCAAGCGGTTCAAGCGGCATCACATCCTCGGTGTTGCCATCAATCTGGATGTTATTCCTGTCCATGATCGCCGTGAGATTCGTGAGCCGGTACTTCCCCGCGAACATTGCAGCCTCCCACGTATTACCCTCGTCCTGTTCGCCGTCCGACATCGCGCAAAAAACTCGAAAAGTCTTCTCATCCATGCGCGCCGCATATGCATAGCCCGACGCCTGCGAGAGACCGGAGCCAAGTGGTCCCGATGTTGTTTCGACACCCGGCAGCATGTCGCGCTCCGGATGCCCCTGGAGCCGCGAGCCAAATTTGCGAAGCGTCATGCACTCTTCAACCGGAAAATACCCCGCATGCGCCATTGTCGAATATCGGACAGGGCAGATGTGCCCATTCGAGAGAAAAAGACGATCGCGCTCCTCCCATGAGGGATTTTTCGGATCATGCTTAAGTACATGGAAATAAAGTGCGGCGAAAATATCGCTCATGCCGAGAGGTCCTGCAAGGTGTCCCGACTTTGCCGCTGCAAGCATTTCGACGATAGTCTTTCGTATTTCGAAAGCTTTCTCCTCAATATTCTTAACTTCGACGTCAGTGATCCCCATACGAGTGAGCATTATACCCTGCCTTCCACCGAATAACTTTACTACATGGTAGATTTAAGACATCCGATATCTTAAGTATGGAACTGTATCACATGCTGAATCGAGGCGTTGATAAGCGACACGTATTCCTGGACGACGGAGATTATCTTCGCTTCACGAGCGATTTATACGAACTGAACAACAAGGACATCGTCGCGAATCCTATGACGCGTGGCCGGAAAGAGCCCGTCGAGAAACCTCTCGTGCAAATCCATGCATGGTGCCTGATGCCAAATCACTACCATCTGCTCGTATCCCCTGTCGATGACGATCTAACGAATCTGTCTGAATTCGCGCGAAAGATGAACATGGGGTACTCGAAGTTCTTCAATGAAAAGTACGAACGCGCCGGCGCACTATGGCAAGGGAAATACAAGAAAATCCACATTGTACGGGACGCGCACTACCAGTACATCCCGCACTACATTCACATGAATCCTCTCGATCTTTTTGCGCCAACGTGGCGCACTGGCGAAGTGCGTCGCCCACGAAGAGCCATCGAGAAATTACAGAAATACCGATGGAGCAGCAATCGTGACTACTTGGGAATAAAGAACTTCCCGTCCATCATCCGCGGTTCGGAACTATCCGGAATTCTCGGAAGCCGATCAAGGCAAGAAAGGATGATGAGGGACATCATGTCTAATTCCAATCTTGGGACAGATGCAGAGATTATTGAAATTTAAGACATCCGATGTCTTAAATTATATATTGAGGAGTTTGAGGCCAATATCGTCATCTAATTCTCTCGATATTGCTTCATTATACGCCGTAAGCTCCACTTCCAGAGTAACTGCCACCTTGGCTTCAAACACATGGCCGCCAATAGGCTGATTTTCCGTGCCCGACTTGATTCCGGAGAGTACCGCGTGAACATGTACGAACGGCTCGCCGTCGACTTGCGCGATATTGCCGGTCATTGATGCAACTTCGCGCTCCTCGACGTACGTGATAGATCCGTACTTTTTTGTCCTCAGATCGTAGTATCCGATTTTTGCCTCCTTTGCAGCGCCGATCGCCTTAAATGACCCGCTCAAGATTCCCTTCCGTTTACAAAAATCCGTTATTGCGGGGATCACGTCTTCGTCTTTGATGAGACGAAGCATGTATCGGCCGCGCTCTGTTACTTCTCTCTCGTGCATAGTGTAAAAGCTTTCTTAACTATAGCGTCTTTAACAGGATGCGCATACATTCCATTGTTTCGATGAACGGCACCGATGCCGGAGAGAAGCACATAGTGAGGTCGGCCTACTTTGCTCTTCTTATCAGTCTTCGCGATCTCCAGAATGCGCGAGATGGAGAATCTGGAAAGCGCGCTCTCTTTGATGCCGAGCCGACGAAGATGCGCTCGAACCGTATCGAATTCGCTTGGAGAAAGTAGTCCGAGGAGTTCCGCTATCTTGCTTTCGACAAGCATCCCATATCCGACCGCAAATCCGTGAGAAATCTTAAAATCGGAAAGCAGCTCGATCGCATGCCCTATCGTGTGCCCAAAATTTACGACAAGCCTCTCGCCCATCTCGCGTTCGTCTCGTTCGACGATACCCGCCTTGATAGCAACCGAAGAATAAATTATGTCTTGAAGGAGCTTCGCGGTTTTGAGGGGCGAGGCGAGGTCGAGCCGCTGTGTTTTTTCGAGCATTCGAGCATCAGATGTAATAAAGATCTTGATGGCCTCGAAGAGCCCGTTCACGAATTCTCGGCGAGGCAGATGCGCTACGTACGCGACATCCGCAATCACGGCGCGCGGCTGCCAAAATGCGCCAACCGTATTTTTTCCGAAGGGCGTATTGACGCCTACCTTTCCGCCGATAGAGCTGTCCGCCATCGCAAGAAGCGTCGTCGGAACTTGAATATACGGAATGCCCCGCATGTACGTTGCAGCGACAAAACCGGCAATATCGCCGGTGACGCCACCACCAAGCGCGACCACAAGCGAATCTCTGCCAAACTTCTTTTGGAGCATCTCGTGTTGGAGTTTTGTTACAGTGTCCTGATTCTTGTGCTTCTCGCCCGATGGAAAAACAAAGGAATTTACCAGTAACCCGCTTTTTCTGAAAGACGAAAGTATGCGAGGCAAAAAAAGCGTCGCGACTGAACTATCGGTAATGACGACAATGCGCCGATCGCCCTCGCGATGTACGGCGGCAATGAGTTCGTGCTCAAGATGTATGCCGACCGCAATCGGATATGATGACCCACTTACTCGAACGTTGATCAACTTCGTTTTCATAATATAGAGACACCTAGGAGGCGACACCTCCTAGGTGAGCATCTGCGACCTCACACAAGAGTTGTTCGGTTGCATCCCACCCAACACACGGATCCGTTATCGAAAGCCCGCCGCGATCGATAGTCTCTGGTGTCTCGCTCTCCAACTTCTGGCTCCCGTCTTTGAGGAAACTTTCCATCATGAACCCTTTGACCAATTTCTTGTATGCAGGATCCCGCTGCATGGTTTCCAATACTTTTTTGACAACGATGGGCTGCTCTCGCGGCTCTTTCGCGCCGTTGATGCGGCAATTCTCGTGGCTTACGTCGATGAGTATCGCGGGATTCTTTACCGCGTGTTTCTCAAACAGATCGTTTGCAGCCGAGACATGCACCGCATCATAATTCGTGCCGCTTTCTCCGCCGCGCAGCACCAAATGCGCGAACGGATTCCCGCGCGTCTCGACTTGATAGCCATCCAGAACCGTGTGGTGCGGGTGTTGCGCAGCCACAATACCGTTCACCGCAACTTCGATGGAACCGGACGTGCTATTTTTCATCCCGACGGGGCATTTCGAGCCAGAAGCAAAAATACGATGTTCTTGGTCTTCGACGCTGCGCGCGCCTATCGCCATCCACGAAAGAAGTTCTGCGAATCCTTTCGCGTTGTGTGTAAAGAGTGCCTCATCCGCGATAGGAAGTCCCATCTCGACCACCTGTACCATCATGTCTCTGCAGTATGCCGCGCCCTCCGCTATATCCGGCTCTTTGTACGGGTTTACCTGATTTACAGGCCCGAGCCATCCGCGTATCGTGCGCGGCTTCTGGATGTACACACGCATGACTAGTTTCAGCTTGTCTCTGACTTCGTCCGATAATTTCTTCAGGCGCCTCGCATACTCGAGAACAGCTTCGGACGGCCACGCAGAACAAGGACCCACGATAAAAAGAAGCCGCTGATCCCGGCCTGCGAGAATGTCCTCGATTTCCTTTCTGTCTTTCTCCACCCGCGCCAATCCCTCGTCCGAAATCGGATGCATTGCGATCATCTCGTCCGAAGACGGCATTTTCTTGATGACCCGAACATTCATTAATTCTTCTGTCGTCATGGTCTTTTTGCCAACTCATTTTCCAGCAGCGCAGTATATCCAGAATCAGGAACCGCGCGACCGAGCCACAATTCTTCTTGTTTCAAACCTTGCGCGACGAACATAGGAAGTCCCGTGATAACTCGCGCACCTCGTTCGTTCGCCTCTTTTTGGAGAGGTGTCTGCATGTAAAGGAAATCAAACACAAGCGAGCCGGAGCGGATCATCTCCGCAGGTACCGGAAGCGGATCGTCTTTCTTAAGTCCCAATGGTGTTGCATTGATGATCACGTCAAACGTGATATTAGATGCCGCTTTAAGCGACGGAAGTGGTGTGCCGCCGAATCGCTCGCACAGTGTAGAGGTACGTTCGAATTCGCGGCTGTGACAGAAAAAAGTCGCACCGTTTTTCGTAAGGTGATACGCAAGCGGCTGCGCTGCGCCTCCTGCGCCGATAATGAGCGCTTTTTTTCCTTTCAACGCAACATCCGCGAACGAGACCGCTATCCCGACGATGTCTGTGTTGTATCCAAATAATGTGCCCCTTCGGTTGACGATAGTATTTACAGCTCCGATCTCGCGCGCGACAGGATCCACTTCATCCACAAGCTCCATGATCGCGAGCTTGTGCGGCAACGTCACTGCAACGAGCCCGAATGGAACCTCACGAATCTTCGGGATAAACGAGTTCACATCCTCGACGTCGAACGCTTCCATGCGAGCGTTGATACCCTCTTTCTTGAAGATCGCAGTATGCAGTGCGGGAGAGAGGCTGTGTGAGATAGGGTGCCCAATGACTGCGGTGCGAAATGTCATATGTTCAAGCTTTTATGAAGCAGGGCAACCGCCTCGACATATCCTTCCTCTTTTTTCCCGCTTATCTGCGCAATGCACGCCGGTGCAGTTACAGAAATCTTCCTCCACGATTCTCGTGACTGTATTTCGGAAAGATGCACTTCGACAGCAGGGAGCTTTGTATCTTTGATTGCATCATGGAGAGTGTAACTGTAATGAGTGAGTGCACCGGGATTAATTATTATTCCGCTTGCTTGGTCAGACTCTACTTGCAAGAAATCGATAAGCTCGCCTTCACTATTTGACTGGAATGTCCTGATCTCGTAGCCAAACTTTTTTGCTTCTTTTCGGACAAGCGCCCCAATACTCGCGAGGGTTACACTGCCGTACTGCTGCGCGTCTCTCTTCCCGAGACGATTCAGATTCGGACCATGGATGAGCAGAATGACATTCATAATTCGGAATTATCAATTTACAATTTCTAATTTTCAATGAATGATTCAATGTTCCAATGTTTGAAAATTGATGCATTGGAGTTTGATTGGAAATTGCAAATTGAGAATTGAAAATTACATTCCCTCGAATCGTGAAATACAAGCCCGACTCGCACATTACCATTTTTTGTAGAGACTGCTCTCATATGTACTAAAAGAGCCCCTTTCGAGGGCTCATCTCCGCTATCGTATATTTCTTCTTACGATCGCGCAAACGAGACCTCGAGCTGGAGGCCATAAAACCAAAAAAAGAAATACGCTGCGCGAGTCATACAAAGAAGGCTACTCGTAGATCTTGCTGTTGTCAATCTAATTACGCACCAGCTAATTTCAAGAGTCTATGGTACGTATCGGCAGGATCTTCGCTCTTTGAAAGAGCGGAACCCACGGAAAAACGCGATGCGCCGGCGCGTGCAAGTTTTTTTATGTTCGACTCCGACACGCCGCCATCAATCGCTATCAAAGTCTCCGGATATCGCTTATGAAATTTCTTGATCCGTTCAATGCTTCTCTCGTCGAATGGTATCCCCTGCACGCCGATCGAAGCGATCGTCATAAAAAGCACCGAATCGCACAAGTCGATGTACGGCAGAAGCGTATCCGCGGGCGTCGTGAGCAACATTGCGATGCCAACTTCTTTGGCGCCAGCTCCCTTCCACATTGCGAATGCTTCCTGCGCGCTCTCTGCGTGCGAAAACGCTTCAACATGCCCGATAATGCGCGAGGCTCCCGCTCTCGCAAACGCGACGCCAATTAAGAGCGGATTCAGAACCATGAGGTGGGCTTCGTACAGAGTTGAATCCGAATCGGGCAATTTCTCATCCGGCGCAGGCATCCACGTCGTGTTAGGCGCAAACACGCCATCCGCTGCATCGATGTGGAGCGCTGAAGAAAACGAGCCAAACGTTTCTCTGGCGCGTATCACGTCGTCGATCGATTGCGGAACGACCGTTGGAATAATTTCAGGTTTGTTCATCTATTTGTTGCACGCGCCTACGGTGCCTTTCTTCGCCTGAAAACGGTGTCGCGAGCCATTCTCGCACCGCGTCTTTGGCCTCATCAAGAGAGAGGAAACGGAGACCGAGTGAAAGAGCGTTCGCATCGTTATGTTCCCTCGTAGATGCGAGAATATCCAACTGCTTCCCGCTCATATCCGTCTGTTGCCGCGCAGCCTGCCCGTAATAGAGCGCGCAACGAACTCCTTTAAAACGATTCGCGACGATGGCTTCTCCTTGCCCGGATGCGCCCGCAACGATTGCCCGGCTATCTTTTCCCGACAAGACATCTTCAGATAATTTTCGTGCGGCGCTCGCAATTATTCCCGGGTAATCGTCCGCAGGATCGTTTACAAAGGCGCCACAGTCATCCGCCTCGTGTCTGAGTTCGTCCCTAACAAACGCAACTAACGCATTTTTTATATCAAAACCCGCGTGATCCGCCGCGAAATAAACCCTCATGAACTCTTATTAGCTTTTTGCGCTCTATACTTCTCCCACACTTCTTTGATATCCGTATCTGGCAAAGTTATCCCACTTGGATTTTTCTGATAAAGCAGATCCAGAACCTTCGCGCAATCCTCGAGCGGATCACTCCCGGCCACTTGAATAAACGAATCAAGATTGTTCTTCAAAAGAAATGTCCGGTAATAATCTTTAGGAGTAAAGCCTGCGTTCACCAGCTTTTGCCTTCTTTCCTTCATACCCAAGTCAAGCATGCTTGGCAAGGCTGGCAAGGGGATTGCTTCCGGAGCATTAAAGTATCTGCCATTCTGATAGGAGATAAACGTCTCTTGTACTTCGATCAAATCCTCAATTGTCGAATCTTTTACTTCAGCCAGTAATTTCAGCAAAGGACCATTTGTTTTTTCGCGAAGAGCGGTCATTTGTGCCTCGTGAGCCGATGTATCACGAAGAAGTCGCAGCGGATCTTTTGGCTCAGTCATATGTCAGGATAGTTTTTTTGCGACTTCAACAACATGTTCAACAAGTGTATGAGTATATCCCATTTCGTTATCGTACCACGCCATTACTTTGACGAGCGTGCCGTCGACAACGCGCGTCATGTTCAAATCTGCAATAGCGCCATATGGCAATCCCAGAATGTCAGATGAGACAAGAGGTTCTTCGCTGACCGCAAAGACACGTTTCCAGCGATCGCTCGCCGCTGCCTTTTTGAGCGCGTCATTAACTTCTTCGACAGTCGTCGGGCGCGACGGTACAAATGTGACGTCAACAATTGAACCTGCTGGCACGGGCACACGCACCGAGATGCCGTCAAATTTATTTTTTAGAGACGGGTACGCGAGCGCGGTCGCTTTCGCGGCACCGGTTGATGTCGGCACCATGTTCTGTGCTGCAGCGCGCTGCTCACGCATATCCTTTGCTTTACCGCCGTCAACGAGGCTTTGGCTCGCAGTATACGCGTGCGTGGTATTAAGGACTGCGCGCTCGATGCCTATCGCCTCAATAAGAATGCCAATGAGCGGCGAGGCGGCGTTCGTCGTGCACGATGCATTGGACGTGATCGGAGACTTGCCAAATTTTTCTTCATTCGCACCGATAAGGATAGTGTCCACACCTTCTCCTTTTCCCGGAGCACTAATAACAACGCGCTTTGCGCCGGCATCCAAATGCGCTTTTGCTTTCTCGGCGTCGGTAAAAAGACCGGTCGACTCGATGACGATATCAACGCCGAGGCTCTTCCATGGCAGATTCGCGATCTCTTTTTCTCCGAAAACCGGAATGGTCTTGCCGTCTACGATGATCGCTTTGTCAGCCGCTTCCACACTAAATGGGGCACGCCCGTAGACGGTGTCGTACTTCAAAAGGTACGCAAGGTTCTCGGGCGAGCCTAAATCGTTGATAGCGACAATTTCAAATTCCTCGCGTCCGTGCACCGCTCTTAAAAATCCCCTTCCAATGCGGCCAAAACCGTTTATAGCTACTTTTGTTGCCATGCGACATTAAACTACAGCGACGTAAAACAGACAACACCCCTTTGCTGTGGATTGATCACTGGGTCTTTTCACACACTACGGACGTGCATACGAGGTTTCCTACATAGGCATTCGTAAAGCAGGGGTTTCCCTCCGGGTTCATGCAATGCCGCTGGCCTCCTACGCCATTCCTGGTCTGAAAAGAAGTAACGTCAGTGAATCCTTTGTACTTGCAGATCGCGAGCGCATACTCTCGACCCGGCACGAACGGCTGTCCTCCGACGACGCACGCGCAATATCCATTGGTACAGCCGCTTGAGCTATCGACGTTGAACGTTTGCGTGACCTTGGTGGGCGGTGGCGGAGTTGGAGCCGACACGGTAACCGTCTTTGTCTCTGCTGCACCGCCTCCTGTTTTGAAAGTGACGGTATATGTGCCGGCCGTCGTGTACGCGTGAGTCTTCTTAACGTTCTCGACGACGACCTGTTGACAACCCGTGCCTTGAGGAGGGCCGTCGTAGTTGTCGTCCTCTCCATCTCCCCATGTTAGCGTGTAAGGAGAACAGGGGGAACCGAGAGAGAAGGTGGCCGTTACCACAAGGGGCGCTTGGCCGGAGGCGGGAGAGACAGACAAGCTGGCGGGAGGAGCGGAGACCGTTATCGTCACGGTGCCGATAGTCTCCAATACATCGGGACAGCCCATGCCGGGAGGGCAGATGCGAGCTCTTGAGAACGTCGCCGTATATGTTCCTGCTGACTGGTAGGTATGCGAAACTTGCAGACAGCGGCCCGTGGTACTCGCGCTTGAGCCCGGTGCGGGACAGCCGGTTTCGCTCATGTGCGAATCTTGATTATCGCCAAAACTCACGTAATACGTCCCCGCACTTCCACCCTTCAGCGTAAACAGTACTGCGAGCGATGCTCGCCCGGATCGCGGTACAGCATCTACCGTAGGAATCGGTCTTATGACTACTGCAAACACCGCTCTCTGCGTAGCTTCGTTCACTTCCTTGAGCGCTATCGTGGCGCGGCCAAAGTCTGCCTGTTCATTGATTGCAAGAATAATGGGTGATGAGAAATAGTATGTGACATAATCGGAGCCCGTCGGTATCTCGACGAGCGATACCGAATCTTCCGCGATGGAATCCAGCTTCACATTGACACCGCCTAAGTAGGCGATTTGTCCGACTGCAAGCGTTATTGTCTGCGCCGTCGC
>CAYJVW010000005.1:0-21364 GCA_964373725.1 uncultured Candidatus Saccharibacteria bacterium
TCGCCGAAGTTAAAAAATGGCTGAAGAAATTTAAGAAGAATGCATGGACGCCAGATTATAAGCGATCAGAGGTAATGGGCGGCCACGGGAAGCCCGCGAGTATCGGCTACAAAATCGGTCGTTTTCTTATGGACAATATAAAGAAACACCACCCTGGGTTCACTGCGACGAAAGCGGTTAAGGTTGATTCAAGACGACTTCTCAAAATGAGCGAGATTAATGTGTAGATCGACGGACTCGGCGGCTAAGGAAGTTCTCTAAAATGAAGAAAGTGAGTTTTATGATAGAATGGGAGCATGAATAAAGCACTTCCAGAGGGCGCACAGGATTGGTCGGAAATGTACCGCACATACGCGGGCAAATGGGTTGCGCTTGCGGACGACGAAGAGACTGTCATAGCAGCGGACGAGAATTTGAAGCGAGTTGTCGAGTTGAGCGGGAAAAAAGGTCATCCTAAGCCCATCCTGCATCGGATACCTGACGAGTTGGTAACGTTCATGGGCTATGAAATTTCGCTATAGAAATCTTGGCCGCGGAGTCGAGAGGCCGATCATTCCGATTGTCTTGAGAAATCCTAAAGCACGATTGGAATATAGGTACGAGGGTTTGATTGATAGCGGCGCGGACTTATGTATGTTCGAAGCCGAAATCGGTGAATTGATTGGTATTGACGTTGAAAAGGGGGAGAGAAAACCAGTACATGGAATTGTCAAAGGCGAAGGGCGCGAGTATTTTTTACATGATATTGAAATAGATATTGGCGGCTGGCCACGGAGTATTCGTGCTGGATTTATGCGAGAAATTTCAGAAGTTGGGCATGGTTTTCTTGGGCAGCAAGGCCTCTTTGATCAGGTTAAATTCATCAAATTTGAAAAGCTCAAAGGTTTATTTGAAGTCATGCCCTTATGAAAGGGCGATTTTTCGTTATCGACGGGCTTGGCGGATCGGGGAAGACGACGCAACTTGCACTTCTGAAAAAGCGACTTGGGAAGCGAGCGCTTTTCACGCATGAACCAGGGGGCGCGCCGCGAGCGGAGCGGATTCGGGATATTTTGAAAAGCGGAAAAGGGCCAAAACCTGATCCGTTGACAGACTTTTTTCTTTTTTGGGCGGCGCGAGCGGAGCATGTCGGCGCTCGCATAAAACCCGCCCTGCGGAAAGGAAAGATTGTTATCTCCGACCGCTTCGATTCTTCGACATTTGCGATGCAAGTCATGGGCGATGAGCAAAAGAATCTTGAGAAACTGTTCTGGCAATGCCGCAAGCACACACTTCGCGATTGCATGCCGGATGTATATGTGATTCTCGATGCGCCCGTTTCTACGACGCGCTCAAGACGGAAGGGGCGGGGTGACGGTGAGGACCGTTTTGATGAACGAGAAACAGCATACCAAAAACGCGTCCGCGCCGGCTACAAAGAATTTGCGAAGCGGCTCGGGAAACGAGCCCTCGTTGTGGACGCAACAAAGCCGCAGAGAGAAGTACATGAGCAGATAAGAGAGGCAATTCTGAAGCTTGTATAGCGTACAATCCATGTATGCGGATCACGGAAGCGATCAAAGAGAAACTTGCGAGTGCGCTTAATCAGATGGGGATTTTGGATCCTGTGGCAATTCATCTTGAACCAACCAGCGATCTATCACATGGAGACTATGCGACTGGCGTTTCTCTCGCGTATGCGAAGCGGGCGGCAATGAAGCCGCGGGAATTGGCGGAGAACATTGCTGAAAAATTAAGGTCCTCGACCCTGCTCGATCCGACCTCGATTCAACGAATCGAGGTCGCGGGACCAGGATTCATCAATTTTCATCTCTCGCCAACTGAAATTTCAGATACGCTCGAACATGCCCGCGCAAAGCCTGATACGTGGGGCAGAAACGATACATGGAAAGGAAAAGTTGTGATGATGGAATACACCGACCCGAATCCGTTCAAGGAATTTCATATTGGGCACTTGGTGCCGAATGCGCTCGGAGAAAGCACCGCACGGCTTTTCGAATTCTCGGGAGCCGATGTCAAGAGGGCGAATTATCAGGGCGATGTCGGCATCCATGTCGCAAAATCGTTGTTCATACAAATAGAGCGTGGCGTAATCGATCCTACGATCGAGGATCTCGCGACGGCGTATCCGGAAGGCTCGCGCCGGTACGACGCAGACTCCGCGGCAAAACAGGCGATCGACGAGTTGAATAAGAAGATATATGAAAAAAGCGATCCGCGCGTAAACGAACTCTACGAAAAAGGACGCGCTCTTTCGCTGGCGCATTTTGAAGATTTGTATAAAGTTCTCGGTACGAAATTTGATTACTATTTCTTCGAGAGCGAGACGGGGCCGCGGGGCATCGAGGTCGTAAGAAAAAATCCAGAGATTTTCGAAGAGAGCGAAGGTGCCGTTGTTTTCAAGGGAGAGAAATATGGACTGCATACGCGTGTGTTCATTAATAAGCTCGGACTTCCAACATACGAAGCGAAAGAGCTTGGGCTTGCCGAGATGAAGAGGGAGAAATGCGCGTTCGACCTCACCATCACGGTAACTGCGAACGAACAGGCCGAGTATTTCAAAGTCGTGATGAAGGCGATGGAGCTTGCACTTCCCGACTTACGGGGGAAACTTGCATACAAGACGAACGGGCTACTACGGTTCGCCGAAGGAAAGATGTCGTCGCGTCTTGGCAATATCATCACGGGGGAATCTTTACTTCTCGATCTTGCGGAAAAAGCACATGAGCACGCGACCGAAAGTAGGGCTGATGATCCTGGACAACTGGCGACGCAGGTTGCAGTCGGGGCTATTAAGTACCAAATCTTGAAGCAGGGATTCGGTAAAGATATTATTTTTGATCGTGAGCGAGCCCTCTCGCTTGAAGGAGATTCTGGTCCCTACTTGCAATACGCATACGCTCGAACAAATGCGATTATCGAGAAGGCGAAAAAAGTGGGCGTATCAGCAATTTTCGATGCAGCGGCGGAGCCATCTCTACTTTCTCGCTTGCTGTATCGTTTCCCCGAAATTGTTGCTCGCGCGCAAGCGGAACTTGAGCCGCACATTGTCGCGAATTACCTCATCAGTATCGCGTCGGCATTCAATACGTGGTATGCGAAGGAACAGATACTCGACGGCACTCCGAGTGCAGGACACAAAGTAGCGCTCACTGACGCAGTTCGGATTACGCTAAAAAACGGCTTGTGGATTCTTGGCATACCTGCGCCGGAGAGGATGTGATATAACGGAGACATGGATTTTTTAAGTAAGATTCCGATTGTGAGAGATATTGCGGATCAGGTATTCGACAAAGAGGGCATAAAACAATTGTTTGACGAGCGCGCGAACGGCGGAAAAGACTCACCATTACCTCTTGGTACGCCGCCGCAATCCGTAAATGAGAATGACGTTAAGGCGATGGTAGGCTCGCGCTCGTTCCCTTTTTTTGTCACATGTAGTAATAGAACAGGAGGAGTGCACACGGAACGAATAAACAATATGCAAATGCTTATACGATCGATGAATTCTGCATTAGATGCTTCGGTTATGGTGCGTCAGCAGAGAGAACGTTCCCCCACGTACGAAATACTTTCTGATCAACAGGGAAATACGGGGTAATTTGCCCCGGCGATACCTGTTAAACTTCTGCAATGACGCAGAAGGAAGCCCTTTCAATTCTCAAACTCGGCGTGAATGTGTTTTTGACTGGCGAGCCGGGGAGCGGAAAGACGCATACGATCAATCATTATATCGAGTGGCTGCGCGAGCGAGGGGTTGAACCGGCGGTGACAGCTTCGACTGGCATTGCTGCGACGCACGTGGGCGGGATGACGATTCATTCGTGGAGCGGGATTGGGATCAAGAAAAACGTTTCCGATTGGGATATCGAGATGATTCAAGCGCGCGAAAAGACTGCGCTGCGAATCGTGCAGGTGAAAGTCTTGATCGTTGACGAAATTTCGATGCTCGATGCGCAGACGCTGAGTTCAGTCGATCGTGTGCTGCGCACGCTCCGTCGCCAGCCAATCTCGGAAGAGCAGCCATTTGGCGGCCTACAGGTGATATTCGTCGGCGATTTTTTCCAGCTGCCGCCGGTGTCTCGTAATGAGGCAGTGCAATTTGCATTTGAAAGCGAAGCGTGGAAAGCATTGAATCCCGTCGTTTGCTACCTTTCCGAACAACATCGTCAAGAAGACGGAAAATATCTTGATCTTTTAAATGCCGTGCGGCGCAACGAGGTCCAGCCGCATCACCATGAGACGCTTCGTTCGCGCACGCAGCTCGATAGAAAGACAAAAGCGACAAGGCTGCATACGCACAACGCCGAAGCGGATCAGATCAACGACGAATCGCTCGCGAAAGTGGAAGGGAAGAGCCACGTATTCCACATGACATCGCGTGGAGCGCGAACGCTCGTCGATGCCTTGAAGCAGAATTGTCTTTCGCCCGAGACGTTGACGCTCAAAGAAGGCGCGCGCGTCATGTTCACCCGCAACAACTTCGACGAAGGATATGTGAACGGCACCTTGGGCGAAGTCGCCTCGTTTGCGGTGAGTGGGAATCCGATCGTAAAAACAAAGGGAGGGTTGCGCATTGAGGCGATGCAAGGAGAGTGGTCGATCACGGACGGCCCGAAAATTCTGGCGCAGATAAAACAAATACCGCTGCGGCTCGCGTGGGCGATCACGGTACATAAGTCGCAGGGGATGTCGCTCGATGCCGCGGTCATTGATCTCTCGCAAGCGTTTGAATATGGGCAGGGCTATGTCGCGCTCTCGCGCGTGCGGTCGCTCGAAGGGCTTTTTCTCGAAGGATTCAACGACCGTGCGCTCATGCTGCACCCGACGATTCAAAGGCAAGACGCGATCTTTCGTGCAAAGTCCGATGCGGCGCAAAAGCGCATCGAGACGATTCCGGATGGTGAGCGGGAAGTATTAGAAGTGAACTTTCTGCGTGCGATCGGCGCACGCGAACCGGAGCCGCTAAAGAAAAAAGAATTCGCAACGGTTGGGAAGATTGTGGGCGGGACAGGAAAGCTCGCCGCGATACGCGAGAAATTCCCAAACGCCGGCCGTCCGTGGACAAAAGAAGATGATGAGCGATTGACGGAACTATTCGGCGCAGAAACGCCGATGAAAGTGATTTCCAAAGAATTCGGCCGTAAAAACGGAGCAATCAACGCTCGCTTAGCAAAATTAGGGCTTATCGAGGACGATTATTGGGCGAAAATGGAGAAAAGTAAGAAAAATAAATAATATGGAGAGAATATTAGTCATCGGATATCCTGGAGGAGGGAAAACCGCATTTGCAAACAAGAAAATCGTCATTTTGCACAATTCAGAAGAAGTGCCTCGTTTTTTTGAGAACATTATAGACGGTTCCGTCTTTCCCCCCAGCTGCTACACTCTGTAAATGAAGCAGAAACTCGCGGGTCGCGATACTTTTTTGGAGGGAAGTCGGCCGAGCGCGGAGTATCCCTCCAATTTGCCTGAAATATGGTTTATTCTCCTAGTTGATCCGTCGCGTATTGGCGAATGATCGAAGCGATGAGCGTTTTGTATGGTAATTTTTTACGAGCCGCTTTTTGTTTGACGCGCGCGATGTCGCCGCCTGTAACATAGACGATTACGGTCTTCTGGCGCTGTGGAACGGTATCGTGCAGAGTAACCATAAATAAACTACCTCGCAGCAAGCTGACGAGGTATTTTATTTTTGAGAACCGTCTACTCAGACACTCGCCTTGCTCGCTGCTCTCCTCCACGGGGTTCGACGCGAGTGCGCGTAGCGTCGAAGACCTTGCGAGATATTTTGGAGCCGAGGCGAACAAAATATCCGCAAGGTGTACCTGTAAGGAACCGACGGTTCCCCGACCAGATTCCACTCTTTCGCACTCATCCCCGCTAGCCTAGCTGCGGGGAATTCTGCGTAAGTATTAAAATCTTATCACAATTTTCCACTTGACCTTCGTCTATACGCAGATATACTGTAGCAACTACACTTGAACGGCATCCTATATGGGTGCCGTTCGTTATTTACCTCATTCGCAAGAGTTCTCGTAGGTACTCAAAATCTCGAAAGTTGCTTCCTGCGAATTGCCGTATTTCTTTCGCAGTCCTCGGACCTCGCGCGAGTACGATAACTTGTTTCTTTTTATATTTAAGGTGTTTGAGGACGGGCAAGAAATCGCCATCTCCAGAAAGAATTACAGCTCTATCAAGATCATCGATGTCTTTCATCAAACGAAACGTCATTTCGACATCGCAATTTGCTTTTCGACGTACCATACCGTCTTCCTGCTCGTAAGATTTCACTGGTTTGAGAGACAGTGTATAACCAAACTCTGCGAGCTTGCGGTAGAAGCGCGCTCGTTGTAGATGTAGACCGATAAGAACAATCTGCGCTTCGGTGAGAGTATCTACTTTCTTCTTCAGAAAATTTGAGAGATGTCTTTCCAGTGCGGCAATCGGAACCGTATCTTCGCGTTGGTAATCGTAATGAAAATTGTGCAGCTCAACGCCGCCGAAATAGAATGTTTTGCTCACGCTATATTTGCCTTTGAGATATTCAAGCAGTTTTTCGTAATCTATTTTCCAACCCAAGCTTTTCTCGCCTCCGTAAAAGAGGTTGGAAGCATCGATAAAAGCGTAACTTCGCATGCGAGCCATTGTAGCATCGCCGATATAGACGGTTCCGTCTTTCCCCCCAGCTGCTACACTCTGTAAATGAAGCAGAAACTCGCGGGTCGCGATACTTTTTTGGAGGGAAGACGGCGTGGTAACTCGCGGGGGAAGGTTGTCTTTGCTACGATACGCGGATGACGGAAAGAGAAGAGGGGACAGGAAAAAGCCTACCCGCCAAAGCTTCGGCGCAGGCGGGTGAGACAGCAAAACGCGATCCCGGTACCACAAATCCTCCGGATTTTGCTACGGGCCCCGTTAGAAGCGGTGCTTCTAATGGGGCGGGGCAGGAGAAGAAATCAGAAACTGCTCTGCGGGAAGAAAAGGTTTTGGAATTTTGGAAGGCACATCGAATTTTTGAGAAGTCGCTTGAAAAGGCCGCGCCAAAAGGTGAGTTTGTGTTTTACGATGGTCCGCCGTTTGCGACCGGCTTGCCGCATACGGGCTCCCTCTTGAGTTCCATCATCAAAGATGTTGTGCCTCGCTACAAGACGATGCGAGGCTACAGGGTGCGTCGCCGCTGGGGATGGGATTGCCACGGACTTCCTATTGAAAGTCTCATCGAGAAACGTCTGAATTTAAAGACGAAGAAGGATATCTTGGATATTGGCATCGATACGTTCAACGAGGCGGCACGTGCGAGTGTTCTCGAATTCGAGCATGAATGGGAGAAGTATGTTGATCGCGTCGGCCGCTGGGTTGATTTTAGAAGTTCGTACAAGACGATGGATAATTCGTACATTGAGAGCGTGTGGTGGGCGCTGAAAAAGTTGCACGAGAAAGACTTGCTCTACGAAGGTCGAAAAGTGTTGATGTATTGTCCGCATTGCGAAACGCCGCTCGCGAAAGCGGAAATCGCGATGGATAATACGTATAAGGACATCACGGAAGAGGCGGTGACCGTGCGATTCAAGATCAAGCGGCCTTCGCGCTACGGGCTGCCGGAAAATACGCATTTTCTTGCCTGGACGACGACGCCGTGGACGCTGCCCGGGAATGTGGCGCTTGCAGTAAACGACAAAGTCGTTTACGCGAGAATTCAAAAATCAAAAATCAAAAATCAAAATGATAATGTAGAAGTCAAAGATAATGAATTCTATATCGTCGCGAAAGAAATCTTTCAGAAATGGTCTGATAGCGATTCGTACGAAATCGCCGAGGAAATACAGGGCAAGAAACTCGTTGGTATCGCATACGAACCACTCTTCGACATCAAGCCGATGCAAACGGAGACGTCGCACAAGGTCTATGCGGCGGATTTTGTGAAAACCGAGGAGGGAACAGGAATTGTGCACACCGCGGTGATGTACGGAGAGGACGACTTCACGCTAGGCGTGAACAACCAACTGCCAACAGTCCAACTGCTAACGGCAAGCGGCGCTTATAACGATCTAGCACCGGAATTCATCAGAGGAAAGTACATCAAGGACGCCGAGAAAGACATCAAGCGCGATCTTGAATCGCGCGGCTTGCTTTTTGAAAAGCAGAATCATACGCATTCATACCCGCACTGTTATCGCTGCGACACTCCTCTCATTTATAACGCCGTTCCCTCGTGGTTCATCAACATTCAAAAGGTGAAGCAGAAGATGTTGTCTGAAAACGAAAAGATAACGTGGGTTCCCGAGCATCTCAAACACGGACGTTTTCAAAACATTGTCGAAAGCGCGCCGGATTGGACGATTTCGCGGAATCGTTTTTGGGCATCGCCGCTTCCTATTTGGAAGACAAAGGACGGTAAAGGTGTGATGGTGATCGGCTCGCTTGACGAGTTAAAGAGACGGGTAAAGCGCTCTGGCAATGAGTATTTTCTAATGCGCCATGGCGAAGCCGAAACGAATGCAAAAGGTACAGTCAATTCAGATTTCGATGCCCCGATACATCTCACGGAAGCGGGAAAAGAGACAGTCCGGCAGACAATCCGGTCTTTGCCATCGAAGCCCAATCTTATCTTTGCATCTCCTCTTGTGCGTACGAAGGAGACGGCCCGCATCGCAGCAGATGAGCTCGGTGTTCCCGAGGAGAATATCGTGTACGATGAGCGCCTCAAGGAATCCGTGTTCGGTCCGGCTTTCAGCGGCAAATCGCTGGCCGAGTGGCATCTCGCATTTCCGGACAGAGTAGATCGGTTCGAGAGAGCTCCTGAAGGAGGCGAGACATTTGCCGATATCCAACGCCGCGGAGGCGAGTTCATTTCAGAATTGGAACGTACATATGCCGAGAAGTGCATACTTATCATCTCCCACGGAACGCCGATCTTGCTCCTTGAAGCGCTTGTGCGAGGAGCATCTCGGAGCCAAGCTCTCGAGATGTACCAACATGACTATCCAGGCATCGCGGAAATTCGGAAGCTGTATTTCGCACCCCTTCCGTGGAATTCCGACTATGAATTAGATCTGCATCGGCCGTATACCGATTCGATCACGCTTGTTGACGATGAAGGGCGGGAGTATGAGCGAATTCCAGAAGTCGTGGACTGTTGGGTCGAATCTGGTTCGATGCCGTTCGCCGAGTACCATTATCCCTTCGAGAACAAAACAGAGTTTGAAAAACGCGCACCTGGTGATTTTATCGCGGAATATATAGCTCAAACACGGACATGGTTCTACTACATGCACGCGATGGGAGTGCTGCTCTTTGACCGGCTTGCGTTCAGGAATGTCGTTTCTACGGGAACAATCCTTGCAGCGGACGGATCGAAGATGTCTAAGTCAAAAGGGAACTACACGGATCCGTTGATCGTGATGGACCGGTATGGTGCGGACGCGATGCGTTTCTATTTGATGAGCTCTCCGGTGATGCAAGCTGAAGATCTGAATTTTCGTGATGAGGACGTACGTGATACTCACAATCGCGTCATTGGTATGTTGTGGAATTGTTATAAGTTTTATGAACTGTATAAACAAGAACTAGCCCCCAGCCCCCAGCCTCCAGCCTCCAGCTCCCCCCACGTTATGGATCGCTGGATCCTTGCGCGTCTCGACGAAACGGTGAAATCTGTCACTGCAGCGCTTGATGCTTACACGACACCGCCCGCGAGCCGTGCCATTCGAGAGTTTGTGGAAGATTATTCGACGTGGTACGTGCGCCGCTCGAGAGAGCGGGTAAAAGAAAATGCCAATTCCTCGACTGAGCTGGGAAGAAGTAAGCAATTCGCGCTCGCGACGCAGCGCGCCGTTTTGCTCCAAATCTCAAAACTACTTGCGCCAATCGCGCCCTTTATCGCGGAGAGCATCTATCGCGGCGTCGGCGGGCCGCTAGAGAGTGTGCATTTGGAGAGTTGGCCGACTCCAGCTCGTCGCGGATTTTTTGCCAGGATTTTCGGGCGAGACGACAGTGCGTTAATTCTTGCTGACATGGAACGCATACGAAGGATGGTTTCCCGCGCGCTTGAAGCGCGCGCCACCGCGGGCATCAAAGTGCGGCAGCCGCTCCGGAAGCTGGAAATTGGAAATTGGAAGCTGGAATTGACTCAAAAACTGACGCAGATCATTCGCGACGAAGTGAACGTGAAGGAAGTCGTGAAAAATCAATCGCTTGCGGAAGGGGAAGTCCGACTTGATATCGAATTGACGCCGGGATTAAAAGAGGAAGGATTCGTCCGTGATCTCGTGCGTGCCGTGCAGGGAGCTCGCAAAGAAGCAGGCCTGAATCCGCAAGACACCGCGAAGCTCATCATCCATGCCGCGAAAGATGTCGAGGAACTCACCGCAAAATATGCAAAGGAAATTTCCGAGACGACGCACACGACGGTGGCGTTTGGTTCTGTTGATAGTGAGAAACAGAAAATCGGCGATCACGAGATCGCGTTTTCAGTTTCTCGCTTGACGATAAGTACCTATTAGATACACTTTGGATATATGGCAACACAAGCAGCAACGATTCATACGAAGGTGGAAAAAAGGGTTCGGGACAAGGCAATGAAAGCTGCGCGAGCTTTGGGAGTACCGCTGTCTCTCGTTATCGTACAGAGGCTTCGTGAGTTCGCTGACGATCCGAGGTTGGTAATCGAAAAATCATTGAAGCCGACTCCGTATTTGGAGAAAATCTTAAGAGAGGCAGACGATGATCTTCGCAAGGGTAAAGCGGAGAAGTTCAGCGGACCTTTTACCGGAGCTGAGTTTATTGCGCACTTGCGCAAGCGCGCTCGCTCCTAACGGAAAAAACATGAGGCGCTATACGACGCACGCGCATTTCGACAAGATGTTTATCAAGCTTTCGTCGAAACTCCAATTGAAGTTCCTTGAGCGATCTCAATTATTTCTAGCTCATCCGACTCGTCCACTCCTGTATGATCATAGTTTGAGAGGAAGATGGGCGGATCATCGCAGTATCAATGTATCTGGAGATTATCGGGCGATCTATCGGTCGCTTGGCGCGGAGCAGTATTTGTTCGTTGCAATCGGCACGCATCACGAATTGTTTGGAACGTGATATGTATCAGAAATATCAAACAGAAGCCCTCGTGCTTGGAAGTCGGAATATCGGCGAGGCGGACAAAATGCTCGCGCTCTATACCCGAGGTTTCGGACTTATACGCGCTCGCGTCTCGGCTATTCGGGCGGAGAGCTCGAGGATGCGCTATGCGCTGCAGAATTTTTCACGACTACAAGTAGCGCTCGTGCGGGGGACTAGAAATTGGCGAGTCGCGGGAGCTCTGCCCAATGGCGCTCCCGTGCACACAGGACTTACTGGAGTACCCACATTCGCGCGCATTGCGCACCTCACGATGCGACTCTCGGGCGAGGAAAAAAACGACTATTTGTTTGAGGTGCTCTCTGGTGCACACGCGGCACTTGCTCGGGCTACCGCGGATGAGCACCCAACGATCGAGCTTATGTGCGTTGCCCGAATTCTCTATGCGCTCGGGTATATCTCGAAAGAAGCACTCGATCTTACTGCACCGAGAGAAATCGCGCTTTTTACTCATGCGACGTATACAAGCGAGTGCCTCACAGATGCGGAAGCGTTGCGAGAGAAATTGTTAGGATCGGTGAATCGCGCTATCGCGGAAACGCATTTATGAGATTTCAATCGGCAGTTTTCGATTTTGACAGCACGCTCGTTGATATCGAGACGTTGGAAGCCGTCGGTGAAGCCGCACTTGAAGGGCGAGTTGATCGCGAGGCAGTCATGAATGAAATCCGGAAGATAACCGAGCTTGGTTTGGAAGGGAAGATTCGATTCGA
Source organism: uncultured Candidatus Saccharibacteria bacterium (assembly GCA_964373725.1). Lineage (GTDB taxonomy): Bacteria > Patescibacteriota > Minisyncoccia > Phycocordibacterales > UBA2100 > UBA10103. The sequence continues at coordinate 11,850 of CAYJVW010000005.1, forward strand.
CGAATCGCTCTCAAAGAGGATGGCTCTGATTGCTCCGCATCGCGCACACGTGCAAAAAATCGCAGACCTGTCTCTCTCGCACATCACTCCCTCAGTCCTGGGCAATAAAGATTTTTTTAAGCACAACGCCGATTCAATCTACATTGTCTCCGGAGGATTCGATGAATTGATATTTCCTGTCTCCGATATTCTCGGCATCGCTCGCGCGCATGTGTATGCAAATGCGTTTGTGTATGACTCAAAAGGAATCGCGACGGGCGTGGATATCTCGCGACCACTTTCGCAGCAGTTGGGGAAAATAAAAGTACTGCGTGCTGCAGCGCTACCACATCCGCTTGCGATGGTCGGAGACGGGTTTACAGATTATGAGGTCAAAGCACACGGAGAGGCAGACGTATTCATTGCATATGTAGAGCATACGCATCGGGCATCCGTTGTAGCCAACGCAGATTATACTGCTCACTCATTCGGCGAAGTGGTTGAGTATCTTTCCAATCCTCACAGCGTTGCCAGATAGTGCAGTCTGCGCGCGAAGATGTTGTAGAACTGATCAAACGTTATGCCGCCAAAATCGAGATCGAGGTCTATTTCCGAGCGCTGCACCATAGACTCGTATTTTGTATGAGGAGGCGTATTTTGTGCCACGGACGTGTAGTCGTTATGTGTGTGCTTCCTTGAATTGTCAGCGCACGAACGCGCATGTTTCATCATGCGTCGCATCAGAGTCTTTCCGTATTCGCCGCCAAAGCGGATAATGAGAGCATCGATTTTTTTCTTAAATAACATTTTTTGCACATGGGAAAGCGTATCAAATCGGGCATGCACTTTTCGGATCTGTTCTTTGCCTGTCGTATCAAGGAGGAAGCGGGCATTAAAAGGTATGTCGAAGTTGTAGACTAAACCTTGCCAGATTGTGTAATTCTGACGAGTGTGTACGTCTCTGTCTGATATGTCGCAGAGAGAGGACAGAACAGCCAATTCTGCTTGCGCGTCGTCCAATCGAAAAGATCCCCCAACATCATTTTCCGGAGTTCCTCTTGAATAAAAATGACCGCTCGATCTGTCATACAGGATTTGACAGTGAGTCACGGCACCTGTTAAAAGTTGCGAAGTGAAAAATTGTTGAGCTGGTTTTTCTAAAATCAGATACAATTTTCTATTAGTGCCATCTTCATATATGGGATATCCATACTCTTCGACGAATCCTGACCGATGAAGGGTCTCGCCTGCAAGTAGCGTACGCTCAGGGTTGAACGCACGCATGTTACTTGTTTCTATGTTTTCCGGATACATTGCGGTTGATTCAGTGTGTCGCAAGTATACCGCGCGAGGCGGGCGACTCATGGTAGTATTGTGCAAATGGAAGGGCAGAGCGGAACGAGTCCCAGTGATCATGAAAAAGACCGCGTCGAGCGACTTCGCCGCGCGATGTATTCGCGCTCGCTCTCGCCGAATATCAAAGACAAGCCGAGACGAATCTTGCAACCCGGCGAATCTCCGGTGGGAGAAGAGTGGCAGCGCAAGGAGACGCCGGTCGCAGGCTCTAGACTCGCGCCGCGCGGCATTGGCCTCGTACGTTTCGTTCTTAAGTGGTTGATAGGCGCAGCGATCGCGTTTTTTATCGGAGCTGTGGGATTTTTCGCGTACTATTTTTTCCTAGGAGGTGGGGCTTCTCCGGCCTCTCCCGGCAACATAGACATATCCGTTTCGGGACCGCTCCAGATTGCGAGTGGAGAGCCGGCGGAATTGCAAATCGCGGTTGTGAATCGCAACAGAACGTCGCTGCAGCTTGCTGATCTGGTCGTGAAATATCCGAAGGGAACTCGTTCGCCGACGGATCTGCTCACTGATCTTCCCAGCCAGCGGATTCCGCTCGGGACGATAGAACCATCCGGCCGTCGGCAAGGGACTGTTTCCGCAGTGTTTTCGGGGATCGAAGGCGAGCGCGGGTTGATAAGCGTTGAACTCGAGTATCGGCTCGAAAATTCGAGCGCGATCTTTGTCGCGTCATCGCAGTATCCATTTCTCTTCGCATCATCGCCGCTCTCCATCTCGATAGAAGGGAATGACGAGACAGTATCGGGTCAATCAATCGAGCTTAAAGTAACTATCGCGTCGAACGCGGACTCGCCCGTCAAAGACGTACTCTTTGCCGGGAGTTTCCCATTCGGTTTTTCAATGTCGAGTGCCGAACCCGCGCCCCAAAAAACGGGAAGTGGAAACACATGGTCACTCGGCGATTTTGTGCCCGGCGCCAAGAAGACCGTTCTCATACAAGGGTCGCTCACAGGAGAGAGCGGCGATGAACGCATCTTCCGCTTTACCGCGGGCACACGGAGCGGAAAAACAGAACAGACTATCACGACGACGCTTGCCGATTACGCGCACCAGATTACGGTCTCGAAGCCATTCCTTGGGCTATCGGTTCTTGTTAATCGGGAAGCGGCGGGAACCACGGGGACGGTAGTTGTGCCCGGGGATTCTGTTACCGTTTCGATTCTCTATCAGAACAATTTGCAGACGGCGATCGCAGACGCTGTCATTGTGGCACGTCTGTCAGGAGCCGAGCTCGACGGCGCAAGCGTGCGCTCGACTGACGGTTTCTATCGCTCCGCCGACAAGGCTGTTCTGTGGGATAAATCAACGACGAACGGCGCGCTCGGCACAATCGCGCCTGGCGCCCGCGGCACCGTGAGCTTCTCGTTCCAAGTGCCGAACGACGACGTAATAAAGTTGATGCGCGATCCGCACCTAGATATCACGGTGCATGCGGCGGGGAAGCGGGTATCGGAAACAGGCGTTCCCGAAACGCTCCAGGCGAGCGCGGTGCAGACGCTTCGTTTCGCGAGCGATCTGCAGTTGGCGGCGCAGGGCTTGTATTACACAAATCCGTTCGGCTCCGTCGGCCCTATTCCGCCAAAAGCGAACACGGAGACGACATACGCGATCGTGTTCAATGTCACGAACACGACCAACAAAATAGAAAACGCAACCGTGCGCGCGACGCTGCCTTCATACGTTCGCTGGGTCGGCATCTACAGCCCCTCGCACGAAAAGCTCGTGTTCAACCCGAACGACTCGTCTGTCACATGGCAAGTCGGAACGATTGAGCCGGGCGTAGGCATACAGGGCGCGCTACCGCGCCAAGCGGCCATAGCGATAGGCTTCACCCCTTCGTCAAGTCAGATTGGCCAGCAGCCTCCCCTCATCCGCGCTATTTCTCTCACCGGAGTTGACGCGTCAACCAAAAAAACGATCACAAAAACGACGCCCGACGTAACAACGAACATTGTCGGAGATCCAGGATTTTCAGCGGCGAACGCGGCAGTGGTGAAGTAAATCCTAAGCACGAAATACTAAACTCTAAACAAATCAAAGGCACCACACGGGCACTTCCATTTTACTAACGCGGAGTACCGCGAAGTAAAATTGGTCGCACGAAATCTGAAAATGAATTCGTTTGAAATTTTGAACATTCGTGTTTGTTTAGGATTTTGTAATTTGGAACTTCGGGCTGATGAGGATATGATGCCTCGCATGGTTGACACGATGGAAAAAATAGTATCACTCTGCAAGCGCAGAGGATTCGTGTTTCCAGGTTCTGAAATTTATGGGGGATTCGCAGGTACGTATGACTGGGGGCCGCTTGGCGTTGAATTGCGCAGAAATGTTGTGAGCGAATGGACCCGCTCCATGCAGATACACGACAATATAGCGCTTCTCGATTCCAGCATTTTCACTGCAGCGCGCGTCTGGGAAGCGAGCGGACATGTGTCCGGTTTCTCTGATCCTATGGTGATTTGTAAGCATTGTCACACAAAGCTGCGGGCGGACCACCTATTGGAGATTATCGGAGTTGTCGCGGACGAGAAAATGTCGGAAGCAAAGATCAACAAAATATTTGACGAACATCGCGAGAGGCTGCACTGCCCCGCGTGCGGGAAGAAGAATTTCTCTCCGGTTAGCGCGAAAAGCCTCCTCGCAACGTCTACTCTTGGAAAATTCGAGGAAGGAGACGAGGACGTGTACCTGCGCGGCGAGACCGCGCAGGGCATCTTTATCAACTATAAAAACATTCTCGATTCTGGATTTTATTCCATTCCTTTTGGTATTGCGCAAGTTGGCAAAGCGTTCCGCAACGAGATTAGCCCGCGCCAATTTCTGTTCCGTAAGCGCGAATTTGAACAGATGGAAATGCAATACTTTGTGCATCCGGATAGCGCATCAGCAGCATACGAGATGTGGAGGAAGGAGCGCTTCGAATTCTACGATTGTCTCGGTGTCAAGAAAGAGAAGCTGAGTTGGAAACGGCACGAAACGATGGTGTTCTACGCAAAAGATGCGTGGGACATACAATACGAGTATCCGTTTGGCTGGGGCGAGCTCGAGGGCGTCCACTATCGGGGAGATTATGATCTATCGCAGCATCAGAAATTCTCTGGGGTTGATATGTCGTACTATGATGCCGAGACGAAGAAGCGCTTCATTCCTCATGTCATCGAGACGTCTGTCGGCGTCGACCGCACTATTCTCATGCTGCTGTGCGATGCGTATCATGAGGACGAACTACATGGCGATACGCGCGTGGTGCTTCGTTTGGCGCCGAACGTGGCGCCAATCAAGGCGGCAGTATTCCCGCTTCTTAAAAATAAGCCAGAGCTTGTCGCAAAGGCGCGCGAAGTGTATTCCAGTCTCAAGCCCCTAGTCCCTAGCATCCAGTTTGACGACAACGGCAATATCGGCAAACGCTATCGCCGTCAGGACGAGATTGGGACGCCACAGTGCATTACTATCGATTTTGATACTCTCGGTGAGAGCGGACAAGAAAAAAAGGACACAGTGACCGTGCGTGATAGGGATACGGGGGCGCAAAAACGTGTCGCCATCAACGAACTCGCTGCACTCATTAAGAATGGATCGTGATCAAGCCGCGACACGCTCGTGTGCTACCATACGCATATGCCGAATGCGACCTTCTCCATCACGACAGGGACGATCATTAAGACGCTCGTCATTCTTGCGGGCGCGTGGCTTTTGTACCAGCTCCGTGATCTCGTGCTTGTCATTCTTACCGCTGTCGTGATCGCTTCCGCTATCGAGCCCGGTATCCACGCGCTCTCGCGCTACAAAGTCCCGCGCCTTCTCGCGGTTCTCCTTATCTATGTATTGTTACTAGGCCTCTTTCTTGGACTGTTTTATGTGTTCTTGCCGTCGCTTCTTGAGGATTTTGCCACCTTTCTTGCATCACTTCCCGCTTATTTAAATGCGTTCAATACCGTGGGCGCGTTCGATGAGTTCGCGACGATTCTGGGGCTTCCGGCGCCTAATGCCGCGTCCGCAGGCGACATCATGGGGCAGGTGCGAGGCGCGGTTAACTCCAGCGGTTTTTTTCAGAACGCATTCAGCGCCGCATCAAGCGTATTCGGCGGTGTCGTGTCATTCGTTCTTGTGCTCGTATTTTCTTTTTACTTTGCCGTCAACGAGACTGGGGTCGCTGATTTCTTGCGATTCATCGCGCCAAAAAAATACGAAAGCTACGTCTTGGATCTCTGGCATCGCTCGCGCACGAAGATAGGACTGTGGATGCAGGGGCAGCTCATTTTAGGCCTTCTCATGGGTGTCTTCGTGTATCTGGGACTTACGATCATAGGGGTCAAACACGCACTTTTATTAGCGGTCTTAGCCGCAGTTTTTGAACTCATTCCCGTATTCGGGCCGACATTCGCTGCGGTGCCCGCAGTTGTCATCGGATTTGTGGATGGTGGGTTCGCGACAGGCATTTTGATCATCGCGCTCTACGTGATCTTGCAGCAATTCGAAAATCATCTCTTGTATCCATTGGTTGTGACGAAAGTGGTTGGCGTGCCGCCCCTCCTCGTCATTCTCGCGCTCATCGTTGGCGCGAAGCTCGCAGGGTTTCTTGGCATATTGCTCTCGGTGCCCGCCGCGGCAGCGTTGCAGGAATTTGTTAAAGATATCGATAGTCGCCGCAAGTTTGCGAGCGAGCCGGAGAACGTGTAGCGTAAGACAATGGCAAAGGCTTTCTACTTAACGACCACCCTTCCATACGTGAACGCGCCGATTCACGCGGGATTTGCATTGGAGATCATTCAAGCCGATATTCTCGCGCGGTACAGGTCATTACTGGGCGACGAGGTGTTTTTCAATACCGGGACCGACGAGCACGGACTCAAGATTTACCGTAAGGCTCTCGAAGAGGGGGAAGAGCCGCAAGAGTATGTCGACGAATACGCCGTGGGATTCCACGCACTCAAGGACAAGCTGGATTTATTTCCGGGATTGCATTTCATTCGCACGACGGATGCAAAGCACAAGCTGGCAGCGCAGGAGTTGTGGCGCCGGTGTCTCAAAAACGGCGATATTTATAAAAAGAAATACAAAGGCTTGTATTGTGTTGGAGATGAAGCCTTTTTAAAGGAGAGCGATTTGGTGGATGGAAGATGCCCAAACCACCCGACAATGGATCCGATAGAAATAGAGGAAGAGAACTACTTTTTTAAATTGAGCGCGTACCAAGAAAAGCTTCTAGCGTACTTGGCCAAAGAAGGAGTGATTGTCCCAGAATGGCGCCGCAAAGAGGCGGTGTTGTTTGTCGAGAAAGGCCTTGAGGATTTTAGCATATCCCGCGTCAAAGAGAAAATGTCTTGGGGCGTGCCCGTGCCGGACGACGATTCACAGGTTCTTTATGTCTGGTTTGATGCACTCACCAACTACATCTCAACGCTCGGCTGGCCCTGCTCCGCTGAAGCTTCGCAGGGCAAGCCCGACTGCCTTTTTGACAAGTTTTGGGTCAATGGAGAGACGCTGCAGATAGCGGGGAAAGATCAGGTGCGCTTCCAGTCCATCATGTGGCAGGCGATGCTTATGTCTGCTGGGCTTCCGAATACGAAGCGAGTCGTGTACCACGGATTCATTACGAGTGGGGGGCAAAAGATGTCCAAATCCGTCGGCAATGTTATCGATCCTTTGACCATCGTAGATGAATACGGCATTGATGCGCTGCGCTATTTTCTTGCGCGGCACATACATCCGTTCGAGGACAGTGATTTTACGATGGAGAGGTTCAAAGAAGCGTATAACGCCGATTTGGCGAACGGTCTCGGCAATCTGGTTGCAAGAGTTATGAAGTTGGCGGAGGATAATGCAGTGCAGACAATTCTTCCTACATTTTCTTTTTCATCCCAGATGCAGCGAGCAATGGACACATTTGGATTTAACGACGCCATAGGTTTTATCTGGCAGAGACTTCAGGCTGCAGATCGTAGAATCACTGAGACCGAGCCGTACAAGGTTGTGAAGACTGATGCTGTAGCGGGGAAGGTGCTGATTCAATTCCTTGTACAAGACGTTTTCGAGATAGGGAAAATGCTTCAGCCTTTCATGCCAACAACGTCTGAGAAGATTCTCAGCGCAGTTGCTGCAAACAAAAAGCCGGAGAATCTTTTCCCCCGCAAATGAAATATATGTTGATGCGTCTTAACGCAGTAATGCATAAAATCGCCGCCCTCTATTTGTTCTGGTTTGTTATTGTTTTTGTTCTTGTTACTGCGGACGTACAATTTGATTTTTTGACGGATGGAATCCGAGAATTTCTTGCTCGTTACCCCTACGCTTTCGATTACGAACTCATGTTCACAGTGTTTTTCGTTGTGTGGGCATATTTTCTGTGGAACGATAAAGGCCTTTCTCTTTTTTCCGGCGTAGCCTTCGTGGCACAAGGAATCGCAATGGTCTTTCTCGCCACAATAGGGATTGATTCGGCGCACTTATTTCTTGATGCGATACCATGGGTATTAATCGGAGCTCTCCTTATGTACAGCTCAAAAAATCATGCGCTACTTTGATGCACACTGCTAAGTGAATTTTGCCGCTTTCAAGGGCGACATGGAGGCAACGATTGAATGCTCGCGTGGCTGAAAAAAGTATCTCTTCATTGACAATTCGTCAACAAAAAGTAAACTTTCTCTATGACTAAATACATTGCAACAGACTCTATAATCGGCCTCAAGGAATTGCGTGATAACGTCAACATCTATATCGCCGCCGTCAAGAAAGGTCAGAAGTTTACCGTGTTTCGACATTCCAAGCCGGTATTCTCGATTGTCCCGCCAAGCGAGGTCGAATACGACCTCGAGGAGCTGGATGGTCCGGGCTGGAAGACGCTCATAGATTTTACTAAGATCAAGAAGGGCGGAGTGCCGGCTGAAGAAGTCTTGGCCTCCCTTGAGCGAATGCATGGACGAGGTAAGTAAATTCTTGCGCAAGATCAATCCCAGTGAGCGCGAGCGTCTGATCCCTGTTATCCGCGCAATCGTTTTAAACGATACAGATGGACTCGACTGCAAGAAGTTGAAAGGTAAGGATCGCGAGTACCGAGTGCGCGTCGGGAAGATGAGAATCAAGTTTATTCGGACATCGAATGGTAACAAGATTGTAGAAGTCGGCTTTCGCGATGACAACACCTACTAATATGAAGCACTTCGACGCTCATATGCACGCGAATTTTGTTGCGTTCAATGAGGATAGGGACGCCGCGATAACGCGCGCAAAGGACGCAGGAGTGGCGATGAATGTCGTTGGTACGCAATTGGATACGTCGCGCTCGGCTGTGGAGATAGCGGAAAAGCACGAACATGTATTTGCAACGATCGGGCTCCATCCTATACATACGAGCAAGTCGTATCACGATGAAAAAGAATTAGGTCCCTCCTTCGCCAAGGCTACGGAGGGCAAGGAAGGCTTCATGTCGCGGGGGGAGGTATTTGATTCTTCGGTGTATGAAAAACTTGCGGCATCTCCCAAGGTTATTGCGATCGGCGAATGCGGACTCGACTATTTTCGATTGGAGGAACATACAAAAAAGGTCCAAGAAGAAGCGTTCATTGCGCAGATTGAACTCGCGAACAAGTTACAAAAGCCACTTATGCTCCATATTAGGCCTGCCCTGCGTAGCGCGGGCGAAGCAGGGAACGCGTACGATGATGCGCTCGCTGTTCTTAAAACGCATGCTAAGGTGAAAGGCGATGTCCACTTTTTCGCAGGAGATTGGGCAACTGCGAGAAAATTTCTTGACTTCGGATTTTTGCTGTCGTTTACCGGAGTGATCACGTTTACGCATGATTATGACGAGGTCATCAGAAATACCCCTCTCGACATGATTCTCTCCGAAACTGACGCTCCGTATGTCTCTCCGGTGCCGTATCGAGGCAAGCGCAATGAACCGACGTATGTTGTGGAGGTGGTGCGTAGAATAGCCGAGATTCGCGGCGAAAACATGGAAGCGGTTGCGCTGCAGCTTCACAAAAATGCCGAGCGGGTCTTTAACTTGGCATTATCTTGATAGATTAAGTGCGGGAAATGGTGTCAGAAATGGTGTCAGGTACCTTTTTCACAGGTACCTTTTTCATCCATGCATTAATGGTACCTGACACCATTAGCCGCCGTATCGAGGCAAGCGCAATGAACCGACGTATGTTGTGGAGGTGGTGCGTAGA
>CAYJVW010000005.1:21464-25671 GCA_964373725.1 uncultured Candidatus Saccharibacteria bacterium
TGCATTAATGGTACCTGACACCATTAGCCCCATTCCGTACCGTGAGTATTAAACCATGAATTTTGGCAAAAGGTTAACGGTGGCCGCGTAATTCAGTTTTGATTTTGGTCTCGCAAAAAGAAGGCGCGGAAGTTTTGGAAGACTATATCCACTCGATCCACAATATTCGCGTCTCTATATTTCTATATTTTAAGCCCTTATTTTGTGAGAAATCCATATTATGCAGACACTTGGGGATAATGAGAGAAGAAAGATGATACGATGCTTTCGTGTCTATGATTGTTCCACCAGCAGACGACAAAAAAGATCCGTATCGAGAAGACCACGGGCTAGACGAAGCGAAAAAGAAACTCTCTGAAATCAGAGGAAGACCTTTTGATGTAGATACAATTCTGGCACAAGACCGCGCGCGAAAAGAGCGTGAAATGGAGGTGAGAAAAAAGGCAGAGAATACGCTTGAAGAAGAGCGTGGGAAAGCGCGCCTACGTCGGCATGAGATACAGGCGGCGCAAGTAGTAAAAGAAAATCAGGCGATGCTTAAAAAAGACATGGATTTTGAAGAAAAAAATCTGCAATTTGCCAAGAAGTTGGAGGCGGAGCGGCGTCTCACTCTGCGAAAAGACAAAAAAGAGAGTGATGAGGAAAAGAATGGGAGTAAGCCACGCGTGTGATTGCGACCGTAAAATTCGTGTGATAGAGTGCGCCGAATACCTGCCCCGTTAGAAAACACGAGAAAATTGCAATGTGTCAATAACTGGACAAGGTATCATTCTCTTCACTGATCAAGTATGCAAACGATTTCTAATGGTGTGACAGAAATGGCAGTCGCAGATACTGATTCCGCAGCGGATGCGGACGTGCTTCGCATATACGAGATCGGCTACCACATCGTATCTTCGGCGAAAGATGAAGAGGTCGAGAAGATTGTGAGCGAGATCCGCGGGAGCATCGAAAAATCATGCGGCTCCTTTATCGCGGAAGGCGCGCCGAGTCTCTTGAAGCTTTCGTATCCGATGACTGTGCGCGAAGGAGAGAAGAAGATCGAACATGATCGCGCATATTTCGGCTGGCTCAAATTCTTCGCCGCGCCGGAGAGCGTTGTATTGTTGGAATCTTCGTTGAAGAATAATGCATCGATTGTTCGCTTTATTCTTTTCAAGACGGTTCGGGAGGACACGCGCGCAAAGATAAAAGCGCCAACACTTCGCGAGGTAAAGCGAACTGATACAATTAAATCTACACCTCGGCGCGCGGTGGAAGCCGAGGCTCATAAGGCGCCGGTTTCCGAGGAGCAGCTTGATAAAGCACTCGAGCAGCTCACAACCGAGTAAGCGGGGGATGTGCTAAACTGAGCGGTATGTACTTGAATAAAGTAATGCTGTACGGGAACTTGACGCGTGATCCGGAGCTTCGGGCGCTGCCTTCCGGCATGAACGTCGTCAACTTTGGTCTGGCGACTAATCGAGTGTATCGAGACAAAGAAGGAAAGAAGCAGGAACAAGTCGAATTTCACAGCGTGGTGGTGTATGGCAGGCAGGCAGATACGGTCGCGCAGTATATGAAAAAAGGAAGTGCTGTCTATGTGGAAGGGAGGTTGCAGACGAGAAGCTGGGAAGATAAGACGAGCGGTGAAAAGAAATATCGCACTGAAGTCGTTGCCGAGCGCGTGCAATTCGGGCCTCGTTCGGCAGGCAGTCGCTCTGCGACGGGAGATGCTGGTGGAAGAAGCCAAGCGGATGTTTCCGAAGAAGCACCGTCTGGCGGATCAGGGATCGAGTATCCAAAAGACGATATCAATCCGGAAGATATTCCTTTTTAGCATGTGAACAGTTGACAACGCGCGAATAGTACAATAGAAATACGCTTTCATGTCCGCAAATATTCTGACGCAAAATGACATTCAGCACGTCGATTATAAAGATGTCGATCTTTTGAAACAATTTATCAATCCGCACGGACGAGTCATGGGCAGGAAGCGCACAGCGCTCACTGCCAAGCAGCAGCGAGCGGTAGAGGCTGCCGTAAAGCGGGCTCGGTTCATGGGACTTCTCCCGTACATTCAGAAGTAGGTATTAGCCACTAGCCAATAGGGTTTAGGGAGATACAAAATCGCCCGTATCTGCATTGCTCTATTGGCTATACCCTAGTGGCTATTGGCTGTTTTACACCCTTTCAACATATTCTCCCGTCTCTGTATTGATACGAATGACGTCACCAGCTTTCACGAACATCGGGACAGTGATGTCTGCTCCTGTTTCAACGGTGACTATCTTTGAGCCGCCCTGTGCGGTGTTGCCGCGGACATCGGGCGGCGCTTCGGTTACTTTGAGCTCCACTTTGACCGGGACTTTAACGGAAACGATTTTTCCCTCGAAGGTAACACCAGTCACGATGTCATTTGCACGAATGTAGGGAAGCGCGTGTTCGACGAGAGCTTCCTCAAATTTCATCCGATCAGCCGGGTTTTTAGAGTCGGAGAACCACGACTCACCGCGGCTCGTGTAGAGGTATTTCAGCTCGCGCGAACCGATATCGGCCTCTTGAAGCTTATCGGATTGCTGGAATGAATACTCGATCACGTTTCCTTTGATGAGATGGCGAAGCTTTGTCTGATTGACCGGCCGGCGCTGCTGCTTCTGCATGATGTTATTCCACGTGCACACGTACGGCTCGCCCTCGACGACGACCACAACTCCCGGCTTCACATCGTTGTACGACAACATGGTTTGGCATTCTATTCGTAATTTTCGTTTTGTCCATCGACGTGGTACCAATAAACCCCGTCAACCGTCGCTCTGTGGATAGCGTTCTCTGATTCTGATACACTTCTCACAGGAGCTCCTTGCACATCCAATACTCCGCCGCAGTTGCCACGGCGCATCGAAACCGGATTTCAATTACCAATCCGTGCCCAAGGCACATTCTGCTAGTGGGAAAACACCGGAGTCGCACAGCTATATTAAGCGCGCATCATTTCTTGATCGCGATACCACATTGGTGCGCTCTCCGATTGTCCCACTCGGAAGGACTGATGAATGGACGCTTGTCCGTCAGAATCCTCCAGACCACGGCACAGAGTTTCCGTGCCGTGGCAACTGCGGCGGCCTTGCCTCCCTTTCTTTCTTTGATCCCGTTGTAGTAGTCAGCCAATCCTTTTCTTTTTGTACAACGGAGCTGGTGATGCGCTGCCTCGATGAGAACATAACGCAGCCACGAGCTCCCTGTTTTCGTGATCCGTCCATGACGGACTTTCCCACCAGAGGCATACGTCGAAGGCACGATGCCCGCGTAGCCCATCAGTTTCTTGGCCGAAGGGAATCGAGTAATCGTTCCCACTTCCGCCATGATGGTGAGTGCGGAGAGATACGAGATGCCGGGAATCGTAATAAGGAGCTTCACTTCCTCTCGATGTTTGTTGTCCGTGATCATGCGATCTTCCGCACCCTTGATCTGTCGATCAAGGAGCGCGAGCGTCTCGCGATACATCGCAAGAGCAACCATAATTTCTTTTGAGAATATCTGCGTGTCGAGCCACAGCAATCCTTTCTTTGAGAAGAGCGTGTAGGGACTCCTAAGACCCTGTTTCCACAGAAGCGCATGAATCTTGTTTTTCACCTGCACGCGCAACCGCACGAGCGACATACGGAGACGAACTTCTTCTTTCCATGCTCTCACGTCGGCGGGGGCATGATAACTTTCGGGGAGCATGTTGGCCCGGAGTAAGTCTGCCAAAACTCCCGCATCGATCGTGTCAGTTTTGATCCGAGCAAAAGCGATCGCTTTTGCTTTCATCGGATTTGCGATCTTCACATCGATTCCCAACGACTCGATGAAGTCGGCATAGCAGTACCATTGCGATACCGGCTCGAGCGTGAGGAGTGATCCACTGTAGGGCGACAGAAACTTTTTGATGTCTTCTTTCGTTGTTGAGACCGTTTTTGCTTCAATGACTCTTCCTTCTTTTTCTTTCACCGAAAATGTGCTTGTTTTTTGATGCAAGTCCATGCCGATGTGGTACGGGTACTTTTCAACTTTTTCAATGGTGCTGTCAATTGTTGGTAACATAGAGAATAATTGCTTGATGAATAACATATCGACCTGTCTGCTGTGCCCTTCCGTAGCCTTGGCGAAGGAGGGCATTTCTGCAGACACACCACCAGCGTACAATTGAAATGCGCAGTGGCGGTAAGTGGTTTATAGCGCTATA
>CAYJVW010000006.1:0-24996 GCA_964373725.1 uncultured Candidatus Saccharibacteria bacterium
AGATAACTTTCTTGGTCGCCTGCCTTGAGCAACGTCGAAGGGTACATCTTATAGCCTTTGTGGTAGCCGAGGTCTTTCATTAGCTTCGTCGGGGTCATGCTTGATGTAACAGAGGTAGAGCCACTGCTAAAAAATGAGCTTTGTGTGGCATGGTGCTGCAGAGTCTATATACTAAACGAATGCCTGAATGGGGTATTAAAGAAGAGAAGCAGAGTAAAAGATTGGAGAAGCAGAAATTGGCTTATTCGCAAAAGTTGAAAGGCATTTTTGATGCGCCAATCGTAACGGCACTTGAGAAGCATTTCTTAAATATGATCGGAAACTTGGGAGATCTTCTGGATAAAATGGTAGAGAGTTACGAGAAAATTTCGCCGAAATCTTTTAATGACAAAAGTTGGGCCGCTTTGCAGGATGAAGCTTGCGAATTTTATTTGGGTAAAGCAAAAGATGAAAAAAAATCGAAAGTAAACGAGCTCGTAGATTACATTTCTACGGAGCTTATGCCTTACGTATACAAGGCACAAGACTTTAAAAAGAATAATTCCGAGATCTCGACGGCTATCTTTATTCCTACCAAAGATGAAGCACCATTCGCCAAAGGAGAGGCGGGAGCCAACAGAGAAGACGAAGAAGAAAGTGGAAGCAAAGAAGGAAACAAAATTTACCCTCGCGTCGAATTCCTACTCTTTTTCCTTTTACATAACGGAGTTACGTTAACAAGTGAGGAGAATAAGATTATTGTCGGGGCAGTGAAGCCCGGCATGGTACGTACAGAGCCATATCAGCTCATCCCGCTGCCACAGCTCAATCGGCTCGTTCTGGAGTGTGATCAAGAACGCAATGTCCTCTTCGTCTTTGATCAAAAGCAGCTAGAAGCGCTTAATATCGATAAGAAAGTACTTGTCAATATGAATAAAGCGCAACTTAGCAGTTTGATCTACAGAGTGCAGTCCGAGAAAAATATTGTGCTCGGAAGAAAGATCCTCCATAGTGGTCAGTGGTTGCAAACTTTCCGAGAGGTTATATTCGGTCCGCTCACAAGCGACAGACACACTGGTCCAGCCTTAAGCGGCTTAAACGTTATTGATCTGCAACTTACGCCTGTGGCCACGGAAGGAGAGTGGAAAGGTTTTTCTACGGACCGTTTTGGGCGGCATTGGGCGGTGGCTCTGCACTGTGGAGACAAAATGTCCATTAGCCCCATCCGTTTTTATCATTCCAAGCATCCGCGCATCGTGGATAATTTTCCTAAGGGTGTAACTCTTCGTACTACGAGAGGTATGTATTGCTATGAGTTGTTAAGTGAGGAATTCGGTGCTGATACATCCAAAGTGCCGAATGGTGCGGGAGAATGGGCTAATTTCCAGGTGGAAGGAGATCTTCGTTATGGCTCGCAGGTAGATATTTTACGGAAAATTAACGCAAAATATAAAAGAGAATTTTCTACCACATTTATTTTGAACTTAACAAAAAAGCATGAAAACGAAATCAGGTTTTTAGAGAATTTTCTGATTGAACATGACAAAAGAAAAACAAGAATCAAAAAGATGTATTGTTTGGAAGATATGGAAAAATTCATCGTGGAAATAATAAACCATGAACCTTTACTAAAGGACGATAAGCACCGCCACTATTGCGAAAAAGACGGTCGTACATTAAGACCAATAGGTGACATTGTGATTATTCTAAAAGAAGAGGACGAAAAGCTGTATAAAGATTTGAGCGAAAGAACAATCAGAGAATTGCTCAGGACGCACGATGTTTTTTCCGTAGACGTTTTAGACGAGAATAATCAAATCATTAACGCTTTCGATGAAATTGATCTAAAAGCCTTAGCCAAAAGGTATATGAGTATTCCTGAACAACCCCAGGAGGGCCTGATCCTTAGTGACAATGAGTACTATGGATTAAGAGATTACTTATATCGTCAGGTGATCAAAGAATACGGGCGTATAGAATCTAAGAGCCGTAACAAATCAGAGAGTGGCATGTCGCAACAATCTTTCAGAAAATACGTAGAAAGTCGGGAAGATAAATTACGTCAAATTCTGGCTCGCTCAGCGCGCGGCCCCTGGGAGAACATTTTCGCCTACAACTACAATGACTTGGTTAACGTTTTAAAAGAGGAAAGTAGAATACCCAAAGAGAAAATTTCTTGAGCTACAATTTTGTCTCTGTTTTATTTGAGATACTTTTTCTTTTTTAGACGTTCTGGTAAATACGATTCCTTGTCATACGCTTTGTAATTTTTACCGTAGCCGAGGTCTTTCATCAATTTTGTCGGCGCATTGCGGATATTCATCGGGATGGGGAGATTGCCGAATTTTTTGACGTCGTCGAGCGCGGCAAAGATGGCGTCGTATGAGCGACGGTCTTTTTTGCACTGTGAGAGGTATGCGACACCGTGCGCAAGATTGATAGTTGCTTCTGGATAGCCGATCTTGTTCACCGCTTCGAACACCGCGTTCGCGACGACAAGGGCAGTCGGCTGCGCGAGCCCGATATCTTCGCTCGCAAAAATAACCATGCGGCGAGCGATGAATTTCGGATCTTCTCCCGCATCCACCATGCGTGCGAGATAGTAGATCGCGGCGTCGGCTTGCCCTGCGCGCATTGATTTTATGAACGCAGAAATGGTGTTGTAATGCTCCTCGCCTTTTTTGTCGTAACGCAAATGCTTCGACTGGATCGCCTCTTTAAGCGTGTCTATTGTTATTTTTCCATAAAGTTTATCCGCAGTTTCCAGAACCGTTATCGCCTGCCGCGCATCGCCACTCGCCATTTGGATGAGCCAGTCGCGCCCGTCGTTTGGGATACTGAAGTCAGTTCGTGCGACGATCTTTTGCATATTTTTTTCTGAGAGCTCGCTCAATACGAAGACACGGCAACGCGAAAGAAGAGGTGGGATAATTTCGAATGAAGGATTTTCAGTCGTTGCGCCAACAAGTGTGATATCGCCCCGTTCGACAAAGGGCAAAAGAAAATCCTGTTGCGCCTTATTAAATCGATGAATTTCATCGACAAACAGAATCTTTGGTTTATGTTTTAAGAGCATGCCGCGCACTCCAATGACCCGTTTAATGTCTTCTTTCCCCGAGTCTACTGCAGAAAGCTCATAAAATTCTGCGCCGACCGCGTTCGAATAAATGCGAGCCAACGTGGTTTTTCCGGAACCCGGCGGCCCCCACAGGATGAATGAAAAGAGCTCTTTCTTCTCTATCGCAACACGAAGCGGCCCCGCCCTCTGCTTCGTCGAAGAGTCGCCCTTGCCGACCAAGTGTTCTTGACCGACAAATTCTTGCAAACGTCTGGGCCGTATCCGCGACGCGAGAGGTTCAGTCATGCGAATCAGTATGCCCCGTACTAGAACTCTCACAAGTGCATCACCGTTGCGTTGAGCTTATTGTGCAATGCATGTCCACCGAAAAGCAGTTGTACCCACGCAGAGTTTCAGCATGGGGTACCCACCTTCTCTATCCTGTAACCTATGAACCTGTAGTGACAGTCTTGTGAGTGCCCGCTTGCCCGCACACCAACTTTGGCATCGCATCCGCTTTTCTAAAACGTACTTCCTCTCAACCATCGCTTCCCATAAGCACCAAATATGCGTTCAACCATTTAGATATCCACATAAAACCATGCCAAGGTTAGTGTGCGGGCTTGTAATAATTTACATATGCGTTATCATTTCCATATGAGTTCAAAAAGCATCGTCATAGGACTTATCATCATCATTCTTATTGGAGGAGGTATCTATTACGTATACGGCATGCAACCAGTTATTGAGGGTGAACCCGCAGTAGTGCCAGACACGGCGGTATCGGATCAAGTCCAGGGACAAGACGTAACAGTAGGCACCGGAGTAGAAGCGACGCCAGGTTCGCAAGTGTCGATTCTGTACGAAGGCAGGCTGCAAGACGGCACTGTGTTTGATAGCTCCGCTGCTCACGACAATGTGCCCTTGGTATTCGTGCTCGGCGCGCAAGGCCTTATCGCTGGGTTCCAGATCGGCGTCAACGGCATGAAAGAAGGGGGGGAGCGCATGGTCTTGATCCCGCCGTCACTCGCGTATGGTGCAGAAGAGATAAAAGATCCTGCAGGAAAAGTTCTTATCCCTGCAAACTCACCCCTTGTCTTCAATCTCAAATTGGTAAAAGTCGCACCAGCGCCCGCGGCGGGTGCGAAAGAGTAGGTCTTCCCCGCACACCAATCGTGGCGTTGCGTTTTTTTGTTGCCCGTTAAGTGTCAGTCACGAGACTCATGTTTGAAGATGGTCGGTTAGCTTGTTGGCAAAACCGCGAAAACGCTACGCAACAACGCCACGATTGGTGTGCGGGCTTCCCTCGGGTTGCAAAACGTGGCGGAATATGATATCGTTTTGCCCATGCTTACGAAGCGAAAGAAGCAGAACGAGGTCAAGAAGACACAGCGCCACGATGCTGACACCGGCTCTCCCGAGGTGCAGGTCGCGATTTTAACACGTAGGATCGAAGAGCTCTCCTTCCATTTGGATAAAAATCGCAAAGACAAGAGTTCTCGCCGCGGGCTTTTGGGACTCGTCGCCGATCGCCGCAAGCATTTGAAGTATTTGGAGAGCACGAATAAGCGCGCGTACAGCGCTCTCACAAGAAAACTCGGGCTCAAGAGGTAGCGTTGAGCGTCTAGCGAATAGCGTCTAGGGGCTCATTAAGCGATCTGTGGATTATTTCCCGTATAATGGGAGCAGATTACTTTTTTATAAACTGTTTTCGTATTTCTCTATACGCTAAACGCTAATCGCTAAAAAACTATGTCAATAATTAAACATTCTGAACAGAGAGTCGGCGTATTTATCGATACGCAAAACGTCTATCACAGCGCTAAAAATCTCTATCGTGCACGTGCAAACTTCGGAAATATTCTAAAAGATTCCGTCGCGGGTCGCCGCCTCATCCGCGCACGAGCCTATTCGGTCACCACAGAAACTGGCGAAGAAAAAGGCTTTTTTGAGGCATTGACCAAGATCGGCATTGAGATGCGCACGAAAGACCTTCAGATCTTTTTCGGCGGCGCTAAAAAAGCTGACTGGGACGTCGGACTTGCCGTGGATGCGATCACCGCCGCGCCAAAACTAGACACTGTCGTCCTCGTAACAGGCGATGGAGACTTCGTACCGCTCGTACAATACCTTCAAGTTCACAGCGGATGTCAAGTGGAAGTCGTCTCCTTCGGCCGCTCGTCTTCAGGCAAACTGAAAGAAGCAGCCGATGACTTCCTCGATCTCGACGAAGATCCGCGCCGTTACCTCATTAGTTATCGTCCGATGCGTCGGGGAAATCCGCGTCAGGAATCGGGCGAAGAGGGAGTAGATGAAGTCGGGAAAATTCTTGGAGTGGAATAACTCATCTGCCACATAATAAGCCCTTGACAACATATTACCTCCATATACACTTATTAGATATGGGGCAAACAGTACTCACCAGCCAAGGAACTCTCACGCTGCCTATAGAGGTGCGTCGGAGATACAACCTCCGCCCCGGAGATATCCTTACCATTGAAGATACCGATGGAATCCGCATCGTGAAGAATGTATCGTTCGCCGAACTCCGAAAAAAGAACCAGCCATATAGCAAGAACGTGCGTTCGTACAAACAGGGCGACGGCTTCGCTGCACATGTTGCCGAGAAATATGGGAAAAAGTAGGCCGCAAGGATCGTTCGATACGAACGCGCTCCTTCGACTTATCCTCGGAGACATGCCGGCCCAAACAGAGACTGTTGAACGCCTGCTCGACAAGGGAGGGATGTTCGAGGTCGCTGACGCTGCGCTTATCGAAATGGTTTTCGTGCTTGAAAAAATATTAAAGATGGATCGAACACTCGTCCAAGAAAATGTATTTACAATCACTCGCCATAAGCAATTTCTAGCAAACAAAAGACTCTTTGAACAATGCATGCCGCTCTACTCCACCCATCCTAGCCTCTCTATCGTTGATTGTGCCCTGGCGTCCTACGCGCATCTGCGAAAAGTCCCTCTGTACACTTTTGACAAAGACATCATCAGGCACGCAAGCGGAGACGCGAAGAACCCGGGGTGAACATGAAAAATGTCCGAGGTCGAACCTCGGACATTCCAGGAAACCGCAGCAAAGATGGCTTATTTCCTGCCCGAAATCGCTCCGAGGTCGGACCTCGGGAATTTTTACTTTCTCGACCTTGATGCGAAATCTCGACGATACCTCCTAAGCTACCGCCCGATGCGACGCGGAAATTCGCGACAAGGGCCTGGTGAAGAGGGAGTAGATGAAGTCGGGAAAATTCTCGGCGTAGAATAATTCGCTTTCTTCTGCGACTTCTGGCATATTTTGCCAGTCGCGAACCGATGGAGTGGAGGTGAAAATGGGTAATGCGATAGCCATAAGCGCTGGAATCGTGTTTGTGAACCTGGCCGTGGTGGGGCCACCGATCGGAATGGGAGGCAGTGAGTACGTCTTACTGCTTTTCGGATCGTTCATGGTGGCCGTGCCAGGTATCATAAACCTGATAGCGAAACTTTAGGCTTTTCGGGCCAGCGGTACCTCCAAACTACACCGCTGCGCCCGAGCCTTGCCCGCACACTAACTTTCATTCCTGGAAGTTAGTGTGCGGGCTTGGAAAAAAGGAGAAGGTAGAGTAGTATCCAACCATTAATACATAGTTGTGGTGTTTGGATAGGCAGCGGAAACGCGCTGAAATCCGAACATCACCCGAATTAAATGCAGAAGAAAGAATATTCTCTCCAAATAGGAGAGAAGACGATGACAGCCGAGTTTAATGACTGGGCGAATCAGGCGAACGGTTCGGTTCTCGTCCGCTACGGCAACAGTGCGGTTCTCGCGACTGCCGTCATGAGCGGAAAGGACTCGAACCTTGATTATTTCCCTCTCTCTGTCGAATACGAAGAGAAATTCTACGCCGCAGGAGCAATTCTCGGCAGCCGATTCATGCGCCGTGAGGGACGTCCGTCAGACGAGGCGACGCTCTCCGGTCGCATGGTTGATCGCACCATCCGCCCATTGTTCCCCAAAGGTTTGAAACGAGACATCCAAATCATCATCACGGTTCTCGCACTCGAAGACTACGATGCGGATGTGCTTGCAATCAATGCCGCCTCCCTCGCCCTCGCAACCTCAAATATTCCGTGGAATGGCCCAGCCTCTGCGATACGCATCGGCGTGCAAGACGATAGCGAACAATTCATCGTAAATCCGACCTACACCGAGCGAGACGAAGACAAAGAGCCGAAAGCGCGACTTGATCTTTTGGCGTGCGGCAAAGACGGACATATCAACATGATAGAAGTCGGCGCCCGGGAAGTAACTGAAGAGGTGCTCGAGCGTGCATTAAACGCAGCAAGCGCCGAGATAGAAAAAATAAATGCGTGGCAAAACATGATCGTGAAGGAGCGAGAAGTCGCGAAATGGGACTACCCGAAACACGAGATTTTGGGAGATGTTGTAGCGGCATTCAAAGAGATCGTCGAGCCGAAACTCACGACGCTCAACGGAAAAATGGGGAAAGAAGATATCAATACTCTGAAATCGGAGTGGATGAAAGAAGCACTCAAGAAAATGCCTGAAGCAGTGCCCGGACAACTCGCGGCCTTGTACGAAGAAAAACTCGACGAGCACGTACACGAACTCGCACTTAAAGAAGGGAAGCGCGTCGATGGGCGCCGCTTCGATGAAATTCGACCGCTCTTTGCGCAGGCTGGCGGTATCTCGCCGGTCATCCACGGCACCGGTCTCTTTTACCGAGGAGAAACGCACGTACTCGGCGCTCTCACCTTGGGTGGGCCGGGGGATGCCCAGCTCCTCGACACCATCGAGAATCGAGACACAAAAAAACGCTTCATGCTCCATTACAACTTCCCTCCGTTCTCGGTAGGGGAAACGGGACGAGTCGGTAGCGCGAACCGCCGCATGATAGGACACGGCGCGCTCGCGGAAAAAGCGCTCCGTGCAGTTCTTCCGGAAAAAGACGTCTTTCCCTACACGATACGCATCGTGTCAGAATGTCTCGCATCGAATGGTTCTACGTCGATGGGAACGGTATGTGCAGGAACACTTGCTCTTATGGATGCGGGAGTCCCCATCTCAAAACCGGTAGCAGGAATTGCGATGGGCTTAATGCTAGAGACTGGAGGCTGGAAACTAGAAGCTGGAAAATCAAATTACAAAATACTTACTGATATTCAGGGTCCGGAAGATCATCATGGCGATATGGATTTCAAAGTTGCGGGAACAAAAGACGGCATCACTGCAATGCAGATGGACGTGAAAGTTGGCGGTGTCCCCGTCCCCATACTTGTCGAAGCGTTCAAGCAGGCAAAGAAAGCGCGCCTCGAGATACTCGAGACGATCACAAAAGAGATCGCATCTCCGCGCGCCGATATTTCTCCGCGAGCGCCGAAGATAATCACGATGAAAGTCCAAGTTGACCAAATCGGGCTCGTCATCGGACCGGGAGGCAAAATGATAAATGGCATCCGAGAACGCACAGGCTGCGAAGACATTACGATAGAAGACGACGGCACGATCTTCATTACCGGAAGAAACGGAACGGCAGAAGCCGCATACAAAGAAATACACGATCTTACGCGCGAGTATGAACCAGGCGAGCGTTTTGAAGGCACGGTAACGCGCATCATGGATTTCGGCGCGTTCGTCAAGATCGGACCCAACACAGAAGGACTGGTGCATGTTTCCGAAGTCGCGCCATTCAGAATCGAGAACATTGCCGATGCTCTCCAGGTTGGCGACGTTGTTCCTATCATGCTGAAGGAAATTGATGAGAAAGGACGGTATAATCTCTCTATCAAGGCTGCTGACCCGGAGTTTGCCGCACGTCGTGGGCTCACTCCGCAATCCGGCGGCCGAAGCGATCATGGACGAGCCCAAGAAAGACCGCATAGGAGAATCTAGTTCCCCACTTTCAAGTGAAGATTTGACAGTTCAAAAGAGCGCTGAATCGCAAGCGTCGACTCCGGCAACGTTGAGTGAGATTGACAAGAAAGTAGGGGATGATATCGCGAAAATACTACAAGAAGTGAAGTTGCCCGAGCGAAAGCAATTTCACGGTGCGGCGGATACGCCTCCTCCGAATGCCCCCGCATCAGAAACCGCCACGCCACCCAGCCTCGAGGAAGCACCCCACCCATCGCCGCCGCATTCGATCGAAAAAGACTCTGTCGTAACACCGCTTCATACACTGAAAGACGATTTGCAGAGCGTTGTGCGCGAGCAGAAAATTTCTGTCGTGCGCGCCGCAGCGCTTGAAGAGGACAGGCGGACAAAACGCGGAGTGATCGTGGCGAAAACAGACGTGCATGCCGTGCAAAGACGCCGGATATTCGGCATTGTCGCGACAATAGGGATACTGGTCGTTTTGGGAGGCAGTGCGCTCCTTGGCGTCTCCATGATCCAAGGCGAGAGAGCGGGGAGCGATGCGGCTGCACTACCTTCCGATTCTCTGCTATTTTCAGAACAGACAGTGCCGTTTCCTATAGGCAATCGCGACGCTCCTGAAATTAAACGCATGTTTGCTGATGCGCGAGTGTCGGCCGCGCTCACGCTTGGCGCGATCACGCGCGTTGCGCCCACCGTCGATGAAATAGACTCTGAAACCGGTAGGACGCATACACGTCCCGCGACGACGAGAGAATTCCTAGATAGCGTTGACGCGCGTGCGCCGGATGAGCTCATCCGAGCGCTGGGAAAAGAATTCTTTTTCGGTTTTCACACTGTTGACGAAAACGCACCCGTATTGATCGTACCCGTTACATCATATGAACACGCGTTTGCGGGAATGTTGCAGTGGGAGGACTCTATGAACGCCGATCTCACGCCGATATTTACTGCGGTGCCGCGGCTTATCCAAGAAAACGGCCTTCTAAAACAACGCCCCTTCGAAGACCTCGTTATGCGAAATTATGATGTGCGCGCGCTGAAGGACGACGGCGGCGAAATACAACTGTACTACTCGTTCCCGACACGCGAGCTCTTGATCATCGCGGAGAGCCCGTACTCATTCACCGAAGTACTTTCGCGCTTGCGCGCCGACCGCCGATTATAGACACGAGACACTAGAAAAAAGAGAATGCGAGTTTTTCCTATTGCCTTTTGCCCATTCACTACTTACTATTACCACATGTCTCATATTAAAGATGACGAATTGGAGAAACTGCGTCGCACACTCCTTTCCGAACGCGCTAATCTCGAAAAACAACTCGCTGAACACGGAAAGAAAGTTGATGGCAACTGGCAAGGCACACCGAAAGGTTTCGAGGGCAACGAGCCAGACGAAGCGGACGAGGCCGATAAAATGGAAGAACTTGCTACAAATATCCCGCTTGTCGAAACGCTGGAAGCACGCTTGAAGGATGTTCAGGATGCACTCGAAAAAATTGAAAGGGGTACGTACGGTCACGACGAAAACACCGATGAACCGATACCTCTCGCGCGTTTACGAGCAAATCCGTCGGCTCGGACGAGTATATGAACTCATAGCGAGTTTTGACCACTCGAATATGAAGAAAGGCAGTCCTGGAGTCTCGTTTCGCGGCTGCGCCGCGCGAAACTCTGCTGCGGGCCTGCAGCCGACTCCTCGCCGTGCCGCTGGCACGTCGTCGGAGCCGTCTTTGGCCCTCGCGACGAGTTTCGCGCGGCTCGCTCGCGATCAAAACTCGCTATGAGTTCTGTGTCCAAAAAACGGGCGATTCAATCAGGATTTGCACGGGTATTCGGCGCACAGCCATCGCTCCTCAAGGCGCATCTTGTATCAGTTGAGGCTGACATTGTAAAAGGTTTGCACGCTTTCACGGTTGTGGGTCTGCCTGATAAAGCAGTTGAAGAAGCGAAAGATCGCGTTGCGTCCGCTATAAAAAATAGCGGTCTTGACTCGCCGAAGCAAAGCAACAAGAAGATCGTGATCTCGCTCGCGCCCGCGGAACTCAAGAAAGAGGGCGCCGCATTCGATCTTCCGTTCGCGCTCTCGTTTGTGCTCGCGTCCGAGCAGATACTATTTGACCCCGCAAAAAAAATATTTGCGGGAGAACTCGCGCTCGACGGCTCCGTGCGCCCGATTCGTGGCACGCTCTCTATTGCGATCGCTGCAAGGGGCGGGGGATACGCAGAACTCTACGTGCCGAAAGAAAACGCCGATGAGGCGGCGCTCGTATCTGGAATCGCGATATACCCTGTTGAAACACTGGGGGACCTCGTCGCGCACCTTACCAACAAAAAGCGTTTGAAACCGCACGTGCGAAATGTTACGCGCCGCGAGCGCGAGACCACCGGCCCGACACTCGATGACATCCGAGGACAAGAAAGTGCGAAGCGCGGACTTGAGATCGCATCGGCCGGAAGACACAACATCGCGCTCTATGGGCCTCCCGGCACAGGAAAAACGATGCTCGCGCGCGCCGCAACCGAGATTCTGCCGCCCTTGACGGAGGAAGAAACGATTGAGGTAACCGCAATCCACTCGCTCGCAGGGCTGCTCTCCGGAGGAATTATCGATCGGCCACCATTTCGTTCACCCCATCACACGTCATCGTATGCATCCTTGATCGGCGGAGGCTCGACACCTCGCCCGGGCGAGGTGACACTCGCTCATAGGGGTCTTTTATTTTTGGACGAGTTCGCTGAATTCCATCGTGATGTCGTGAATGCGCTTCGCGAGCCGCTCGAAGATAAGATAGTATCTGTCTCTCGTGCTCGCGGATCGAGCATATTTCCCGCGAATTTCATGCTGGTTGCCGCGCTGAACCCATGCCCATGCGGATACTGGGGAACGAAGCGCTGTGAGTGCATGCCGCATCTTGTGGAAAAATATCGGCGGAAAATTTCAGGGCCTGTCGCGGATCGCATCGACATGTGGGTCTCTGTCGGCGACATGCCGCCGGAAGCGCTTGGCATGAAAGCAAAAAAAGCGACAGGAGAGAGTGAAAAAGCGCAAGGGCGCATAGAGCGAGCTCGCGCGATACAAACAGAGAGATTCAAGAGCGCAAAAGGTATTTCGACAAACGCGGATATGAGAGCAAAAGAACTCGAAAAGTACGCGAATCTCACCGAGAAGGCGGAAAAGACGCTTGTCGAGGCCGCGCATCGCCTCAAACTCTCCGCTCGTGGCTATCACCGCACCATCAAACTCGCTCGCACCATCGCCGACCTGGCGGAATCAGAAACTATCGACCCGTCGCACATGCTTGAGGCACTGCAATACAGAGTGCGCGAATTGTAGCCCTTGAATATGAATTTGAGGCTTGTAACCGTTGGATAGAAATTATTCACCCTGATCTTCGGCTTGTTCAGCTTCGTCAAGAAACTTCACATATGTTTCTCCGCCCGCGGGTGGGTGGTCAGAACTTGTCGCTGCCCCGTCTTCCAAAATTGCATCCAAAGCAGCGCCCGATTTCGTCAATAATTGCTGGGTACTATCAGCTGAACCTACAAACATTCGAACTTCATCTGCTTGAGCTTTCTTCAGTCTTGCGAGAGTTCGATCCATAGCCTGCATCAATTTCTCAGGCGTATCGAGCTCTTCGGCGACTGCCATATGCTGTTGTTCAGGTGCTGCCATATAAAAAATACTATTCAACATTCTTCATAGTGCGTCCTTTGTCAATTGCAGTAGCAATCAATGCAATGCCGGATAGGATTTCATCAGATTCGAATTTGAGCGTTTCGCGTAGCTCACTTCCAAATTCGACAAGCGTCATTTTATCTTTGACTTTCAAGAGTTTCTTTTTATCAGGTTCTTCGATCATCTGAAAGCTTTTTGGATCCCTTTTTGCAAGTTGGTTCCAAGCATCAATCAGTTTTGTCGTCCTCGTACCTTCGTTAATGCGTTCTTTTCTAGAGCCAAACTGATCGTCAAGCATTTTCTTCAATTGTCCAGGGAGGTCTAGACGCCCCTCTCGTATTAACTCGGCGATAGCAGCCATGGTCTCCGAAATCGAGTTCGCCTCAACCGTTTCTCTAGGAGCAAAACTTCTAGTGCTTTCCGGTCGGCTTGTCGCATTTCTCTGAGCCTGCGGTCTTAATCTCGTGACATTACCGCCCAGTCCCGCTGAAGCAGAGCTAGACCGTTTTGAGGTCGTTTCGGGCTTTCGTTCTGCTGCAGACGTCCGGTGTCTGCCGTTTTTCGCGACCTCTGCCCATGTTTTAGCTTGATCGTCAGCAGAACTATATTTTGCGTTCCAGGTATCAAGTTTTGTGTCTAAATCATTTATAACCTCTGTCATCGAAGTAATATTCCTTTCACAATCTTTTATTTCCTGGTCAATTCCCACGAGCTTTGCGGCCGCATTAGCGCCTCCCGCTTCGCCATAAGCCCGTCTCTGTATAAGCAGAACATGCGCAGCATTAAATTTCTCAAAGTCTTGCTTTGCCAAATCGCGTGCCGTTGTAAGTCTTCCCAGTGCACCCTCACGCGAACTCTTATCTTTCTCCAATTCTGACTTTGCATTTCGAGGTGTGCCGATTTCATCTGGCTTACCGAGTACGCGTTGATAGTGCTTGTCCATGACACTCGCGTATCGGCTCCGCCATGCGGCCATACGGTCCCCGTCCGCAATATGTTTGGCTTGTTCGCCATGCAATCCAAGAGTTTTCTGGCGATCGCTTCCCCCGACGGAGGCGATCTGTGAATTGTAATCATCTATCTTGCTTTGTGAGACATCGATTTTCTTTGCAAACCCATTCGCGAGACGCGTAGCACACCATCTTTGGAGCTTGCCCTCGCCTAATCCTTCAACACGATTCCATACAAATTCTCTAATCTGTTCCTTGCCTTTCGCAACAAGACCCATCTCGGGCGTTTTGGTTCTCTCTGCACGAATGTTGTCGTTTGCCGCTGCAGGAATACTTTCACGCGGTTGCGGGACAGCTTTTACCTCAGGAGACTCGAACCTCTGGGCTTCGCGCATATTGCCGTG
Source organism: uncultured Candidatus Saccharibacteria bacterium (assembly GCA_964373725.1). Classification (GTDB taxonomy): domain Bacteria; phylum Patescibacteriota; class Minisyncoccia; order Phycocordibacterales; family UBA2100; genus UBA10103. Next base: position 13,957 of record CAYJVW010000006.1, read on the forward strand.
ATTATACACCCCTAATGCCGCAACAAAGTGATATGAGGAGGATGTGTAGTGGAAAAGTCCGGATTGAACTCAGATCCCTTCCTTGCTCTCCGAGAAAAAAACATTCGATGCAGCGATACCGAGTTCCGAGAGCCGCTTCGAGACAAAATCTTTCATGTCTTGTTCGGTTGTGAAGGGAACGACTGTGCCGTTACCCCTCGACTCCGCTCGGGGTGAATCGATGACTGCCCATACGCCGACTGCACGGAGCACGTCAACTTTGTTGAATACGACATGCGTAACGCCGTTCATGCGGATCGCTTTTTCAAGGAGCTGCATGTTCATCCAATTTGTTTGGCGACGGCGGCCAGTTGTCGCGCCGAATTCTTCGCCCGCATCGCCAATTTTGTCGAAAATTTCGCCAGCGGGTTGGAATTGTTTCTTGCCGACGTACGTCTCGTAGACTTTCGCGACTCCCCACACTTCTTTCACCGCAGAAAAAGGAACACCATTGAGAATCGCGCCGCCTACCGTGCAGTGACTCGAGGTAACGAACGGATAATCGCCCCAATCGATGTCGAGCCCGAATCCTTGGGCGCCCTCTGCAAGGATAGTGACTGGCTTTTCGCTCCCGTACCATTCATCGTAGAGGTCGATTAGAAACGGCTTAAGTTCGGGAGCATTCTCCGCCCGAACGCCAGTGCGTGCAAACTTATCTCGATATGCAGGCCCGTTTCCTTGACCCGTCGTCCCGACTTTTGTTTCCGTGCCATCTTCCACCTTATGGGCAGCTGTAATCACATGCACATTGTTCGCCACAAACACATTCTCTCTTGCTTTGATACCGCCTTCCTCAAGCCCCCGAATTTCTTCTAAAAATTTCTCGGGATCAACAACGCATCCCGGCCCGATAACCGACGGAATGCCCGCGAACACTCCCGCCGGAATATGATGCGTGACAAACTTTTTTCCTTTATGAAAGATGGTATGGCCCGCATTGCACCCGCCATTGTAGCGAAGGACATGCGTATACCCTCTCGTCGTACACAAAAAATGGGCTATTTTGCCCTTACCGCAATCCCCGTATTGGAGGTCGACAACGACATCCATCGAAACTCTGCTATCCGACATCTATCTCATCGTACCAAGAGAAAGCGGCAGAGGCAAATTTTTGAAACAAATTTACACAAACAGACGAACAATTGAAAACAAACATTGAAGCAATTGCAAATTCATAGAATGTTAGAAAGGATTTCTCGGCCCTCCGCGAATCTCGAAGTGCACGTGGGCGCCTGTGGAGCGGCCGGTGGAGCCGACATAGCCGATGACTTGCCCTTGCACGACGCGCTGGCCGACGCCTACGATGATACCTGAAGCATGAGAGTAGAGTGTTTGCGTGCCGTTGTCATGTCGTATGACGGCGTACTGGCCATATCCTCCGTTCCAACCTACTCCCTTGGCGACAATTACGTCGCCGGAGGCAGAAGCCAGGATAGGCGTTCCCGCCGGAGCGGCAAGATCCACGCCATTATATCCGTGGATACCTTGCGTCCGCATTCCACCCACGATCGGCCGGAGGTAATAGCCCGCATATTGCGCTCCAGTCGCACTCGAGGCGGACGTTCTCGGCGATGCGATGCGCGGCACGGTCGTAAGCTCGCCGTCAGGAATGATGATTTCACTCCCTACCGCAAGGGTCGATGTCGTTATCTCGTTGTAATTCGCAATTTCGTCGGCATCACCATGGAATAATTTGGCGATAGAAGCCAGAGTATCGCCCTTTTTAACCGTATACTTCAAGCCATTTATGGGAAGAATGGTCAGTGTCTGCCCGACCCGAATGGTACCGCTTGGCGGAACATCATTGGCCCACTTAATAGTATTCACTGATACATCAAACATCTCCGCTATCGCTGAAAGTGTGTTACCTTCCTGCACAACATAAATACTGATGGATTGATTCTTCGGCTTCACAATATCGGCTATGGTGCCCGATGGACCTTCGTCCGGAAGGAGGGCGGACTCATCAACAACGGTCACATCGCCGCCGCCTTTTGCAGGATTCGGGTCAATATTCATTGCCGCTTTCGGCAGTGACAGTGTTTGAAGGTTCGGAGTATCAACAGCTTCTGCTATCGCCTTTTTCTCGGATTTCATCCCAAAAACAAATGCGCCCATCATGAGAGCGCCATCAGACATTAATTCGCGTACGGAAGCAGCGTGAACGGAAGAAGGCAACACAGCTCCTGCAACGAGCACGAGCGAAACAAAAGAAACTCCCGCTCTTGTGCGTCCTCGACCCGCTATAGTTCGACGCTGGCCATCTTGGCCTGCATCGGATTGTGTTTTTTCCCGTAAGATAAGCCTTTGTAGGACTTTCTGTCGTCGCTCGCTCGGAAATCGATTGAGAAAATCTCATCGATTTTGCTCGCTCCGCTAGACAGTAGGCCTATGTTACGACTTATTTCACATTTCGCAGGGGAAAATAGGCCAATCCTCTAACCCCTGTGAAGACCTTGCACGCGGGCCTGTCACGGGAATCACCTACATTCTTCTATGCGATACGTAATAAAGCCGTTTTTGAGGGTAGCTGGTCGGAGTATCAGTCAGATTTTGGCTTTAAACCTCACTCTTTGAGAATTTAAGCACAAAGGAACACCAGGATTGCTACCGCCTCTACCACTGTAGGTAGGTTACGGAGTCGAGTCAACAGCGCCTGCATTCGACAAGGGGATAACTAGTTCGTCAACCTTTACCGAATAGGTAGTGCTATAGTTTGTGGATGCTACATTTAGATGGCTTAAATGCTGGTCAAAAAGAGGCAGTACTCCATACGGAAGGACCCCTCCTTATCATTGCCGGAGCCGGAGCAGGTAAAACAAAGACCATTACGCACCGGATCGCCCACCTCATGGCAAGCGGCATACCGGCGCGGCATATCCTCGCGGTTACCTTCACAAACAAGGCAGCCGGAGAGATGCGAGAGAGGATCAGAAACCTCCTCAAAGGCAAAGAGATGCCCTTTGTCTCGACCTTTCATTCGCTTGGTGTAAGGCTGCTGCGAGAATTCGCCGATATCGCGCAGCTACCGAGACACTTTGTCATTTGGGATCGAGATGACAGCATGCGTGCCATAAAGGCCATACTCAAAGAGAAGGGGCAGGGGGATACATTCAATCCGAGGGCCGTCTTGAGCGTTATCTCAAAAGAGAAAGCGGATACCGGAGAGCAGAATGTATATGCCTCAAACGCCCGCACGCATTTTCAAAGAGTGGCAGCAGACGTGTGGAGCGGCTACGAAACAACGAAGGCAAACGAAAAAGCGCTGGATTTTGACGATCTTCTGTTGCGAACATTGTTTCTGTTGCAAAAAAATCCCGACGTCCTCTCGCGTTTGCAGGATCGATGGACGTATATAACCATTGACGAATATCAAGATACTAACAAGGCTCAATATGAGATCGCTCGATTTCTTGCGGGAGCGCGGAAAAATATATGCGCTGTCGGTGATGTGGATCAAAATATATACAGTTTTCGGGGCGCAGACATAGCTAATCTTTTGTCGTTCGAAAAAACCTACCCCGGGACAAAATCGGTTCTTCTCGAGCAGAATTACCGCTCGACGCAAACGATTCTAGCTGCGGCAAATGCCGTGATACGCAAAAATCTGAACCGCTTTGAAAAAAATCTATTCACAGAAAACCCCGAGGGAGAAGCGATTGAACTGTGCGCTGCCCTGGACGAGAGAAGCGAGGCGCGCTTTGTCGTGGAGAGAGCGAGAGAGCTGATCGCAAGCGGCACTTCTCCATCCGAGATCGCCGTTCTCTACCGGGAAAACTTTTTGTCGCGCGCGCTCGAGGAGGCGTGCATTGAGATCGGACTGCCATATCGCGTGCTCGGAACACGCTTCTTCGAGCGCGCAGAGGTAAAAGACCTGCTCTCGTATCTGCGTGCCGCACTGAACCCCGAAAGCCGGAACGATATCACGCGCATCATCGCCTCTCCGCCTCGCGGCATCGGCAAACAAACGTTGGACAAAATGTTCAGAGGAGAAGAATCTTCGCTTGCCCCTGCAGCGCGGAATAAAATTTCTTTATTCCGAAATCTCCTTCACCGCATGCGAGAAAAGATACAGAGTGTGCGTACGTCGGAAGCGGTCCACTTCGCGCTCGTCGAAAGCGGTATGGAAAAGAATTTTCTTAGAGGCGACGAAGAAGATCGAGAGCGGCTGGCGAACGCACGAGAGCTCGTCTCGCTCGCAACAAAGTATGATGCACTTTCTCCACCAGAAGGAATCGAGCGTTTGCTTGAGGATGCGGCACTCTTGAGCGAGCAGGATTCTCTCGACCCTGCCTTTACGGGAGAGAAAGTCCAGCAAGGCGCAATATCGCTCATGACCGTGCATGCGTCTAAAGGACTCGAGTTTGACGCTGTTTTCGTTACGGGACTTGAGCAAGGACTGTTTCCCGGGATGCGCGATTCCGATGATCGAGATCCTGAAGAAGAACGCAGGCTTTTTTATGTCGCGCTTACCCGCGCCCGAAAACATCTTTTTTTAACGTATGCGTTAAGTCGTCTCAAATACGGCAGTCGCGATTACGGAGTGCCGTCGGAATTCTTAGAAGATATCGATCCACGATTGCTAGCAAATTCCAATAAAAGCGAACTTGAAGAAATCATAGGCTAGCAAAAGTATCAAGTGCCAGGTAGCAAGTATCAAACAAGTAACAAGTGGGAAAGTTTGATACCTTGATTTAGATACTGATACTTCCTTGATACCTGATACTTGTTACTTGATACTTACCCTCATATGGGACAGAGATTGGGCCAGCATTTCCTACAAGCCCCTTGGGCTGCGGCGGCATTGGGAGATGCTGCAGGCATACAAAACGGCGACTGTGTTCTCGAGATCGGGCCCGGGACGGGCGCGCTCACAGGCGAGCTTCTTTCTCGCGGCGCCAGTGTAATTGCTATCGAGAAGGACAAAACGCTCGTCACAAAACTGAATGAGCTCTTCGCTGGGCCTGTCGGTCAAGGCCGTCTCACCGTCATATCGGATGATATTCGGAATGTAACACCGGAGTCGCTCGGTCTATCAAGAGGTGCCTACACGATCGCTGCCAATATTCCGTACTACATTACGGGAGAAATAATCAGGAAATTTCTATCTGCCGATTTGCAACCGCGAAGAATGGTGCTGCTTGTGCAAAAGGAGGTTGCTGAACGCATTGTTGGCCGCGGATCTGCCAGAGATAAAGAGAGTATCTTGTCGCTTTCGGTCAAAGCATACGGAAAACCACGACTCGTAAGATCAGTTTCAAGGGAGAATTTCTCTCCACCCCCGTCCGTCGATTCCGCGATCCTCTCGATAGAGGATATTTCTCGACATTTGTTCCGGACTGTCACCGAAGATGATTTTTTCCGCGTCGTTAAGACGGGATTCGCATCAAAACGAAAGGTCTTGCGTTCGAACCTTGGGCGCATCTCGGAGAAAAAAAGTGTCGACCGAGCGTTTCAGCTCTGTAAGCTGCCGAGGAACGCGCGCGCCGAGGACGTATCGCTCGAGAAATGGTTCTGTCTCACGAAACAGCTTTCAGGTATCGACCTTCAGCTTTCAGCAATTGGTGGCGATTCTCACCCTGATAGCTGATAGCTATTTGCCCGGCGTAGGCGATGCGCGGCTGATCCAATCCGAAGCTTTGTCGGTATCCATCGTTGCAGGGCTGCGCGCCATTGAGTAGCCTTTAGGCACTACTTTCACTGCGGGCGTAAACGCGCTCGTGTTGGTTCCCCATGACACCGCATCAACTATCGCATTTGAACTATTTCTAAGACGAACTACATCGCCGGTATTCGATAGACCGTTCCCGATCAGGCTTCCGAGCGAGACGCTCGTGGTACTCGGCCAATAGGTGAGAAATTCAGAAGACGGAACAATAACCAGGTATTTCTTTGATCCAAGCGTCACGCTCGGTAATGTGTCGGATCCGCCCGAATTCTGTATTTTCCATCCTGATAAGTTTACGGTGGTGTTTGTCCCATTGTAAATCTCTACCCATTCGTGATCGGGATCTTTCCCGTGCGCCGTATCGACATTATAAAAGACTTCGGTAATGAGAACACGATTAGCCGGAACCTCGTCTTGGTTTGTGATGTATGGGTCATCTGCTTTCACAGTCTCTGCCTTTTTTGCGTCCGGCGCTTTCGTCGATTCGGGAGCTTTTGCGGATTTGGGCGCCTTTACGGTCTTCGCGACTTTTACCTGCATCGCGGTCGAAGGAGGCGCTTCCACGGGCGGCGGAGTGTATGTGGGCGCAGCCGGACCGCTCGAGCCCATCATCATGATGGCGATCGCGGGCTGTACATAAATTGGATTGACCGACCAAAGACAATCATACGGAATACTGGTGAGACCCAAGAGCCACTGGCCTACGTTGCGCGGCGGGCCAAATTGATATGTTTTCGTCGACCTCGTCCACACATAATCCCCCGGAACCGGCGGAGAAAGACGCGCAAAGATCGTCTCGTTGTAGCACACATGGTAGATGGTGATCTGCCCCCCGAATGGAAACGCAGACGCGACGACTGGCATAAGCATCGACAATAGGCCGGCAACAACAATTGCACTCCAAAACTTCATTCTCATTATCGTACCATGTCGCGGAAGTATCAAATCCCAAGTAACAAGTATCAAGCAATATTCAAGTAATAATGAACCAGGTGACACAAGCTATCCGCCACGCTCTCTTGATACTTGATACCTGATACTTGATACTTAATCACGATGCACTGGATCTTCGCGCACCTATACGTAACTGGACTTGTGATCGCCGGTCTCCTCTTGCTTACGGGCGTCATCGTCGTCAACGGACGCGCACCTCTTGGCGCAACCGATTCAACCGGAACGTGGGGAGGCACGGGCGTTTCTCTGTTTACAAATATAACGAGTAAGAGGGCACCTTCACCCCAACCGCGTGTTCGCACAGAGGATTTGCTGAAAGGACAAGGACAGGATCGCGCGCCGTACACGGTGCTTCCCGTCGGCACGTCGGCATCAACCGAAATAAAAGTTGATTTCAATTGGGAGGCGCTCATGGCACAGCTTGTGAAGCCTCAGGGTAATTCGACGCCGGAAACACAATCGGAAAACAGTGCTGGAATCTATTCGTTCATTCCAAGCGGCCTTATAAGCACAGCGGAACCGACGCAAGAAAGAGACGAGCAACAAGACGCGCTGTTCGAATATGGCAATACGGTCGGATCCGTCATACTCGGGTTCGACGAAGGTCACGCAAACATGTTGCAGGTTCTGAAAGATGCCTACCAAGATCGAGGCAATGCGGAAAAAATAAGAGCCGCGATGCGGATAGGGCAAGACTACATTCGGCTTGGGAACGAGCTCGAAAGTTTGGACAATATTCCTGAAGCGGCGGCGGGCATGCACCGAGCGCTCGCGAATGCGTACAAGACAGCGGGACAGAAACTGATCGAAAAGCTGCAGACCTCTTCCGATATAGAATTCCTTGCCGCCGTGAATACGTATAACGCGAGTGTTGACCAATTCCAGAAAAGCTTCGTCGCGCTTGTGGTACTGTTCGAGGTCGCCGAAGTGCAGTTTTCTCAATACGATCCTGGAAGCGTGTTTATGTTCCAAACAACGTCGACTTTCTAAGGCGTGGTACGCCCCACAAGATATCCGGTACCCTTTGATCGAGGTCGGGAGATCGTATATCGGGAGATCGTAACTCCCGATATTACTCGAGGAGAAACGGCCTTACGTGGGTAATCTCAACATCTTGTAAATACCTGCGGATAACTTTTTCGTAGTGCTTAAACACATCAGAAAATAAATCCATGTTGACTAGGGAGGGAAAATTTCTCCTTCCACAGTAATCGAGATAGCTGCTCCAGCGATATCTCGCGAGATGTTGCAATGCTTGTGTACTGTTTTCGACCTCTAATGTACGCCACGATTCCGAACCTTTGTGGAAATCCAGGGGATTCAGGTGGACGTAGTGCAGAATGTGCAAGAAATATGCATCAGAGTTGATATGTTTCTTCTTCGTTCTTCCTTGAAATAGGGTGCCCACGCGGCGGTACTTCTCATTGAAATACATAGCGTACCCGACGTTCAACTTTCGTATGAACTGCGTCAATCCGCCTTCTATACGTTCCGAAATTAGCAGATGATAATGATTGTCCATCATGCACCATCCGTGGATATCGACAATGCATTCGCGCGCGCGGGCTGGCCGACCAATATCGGGAGATACGATCTCCCGATATTTAATGAACTCCGGTGCAGGAGCAGTATCATTGAACTCATACAGATCGTGGACGAACCGCAGACGATCGCTATCATCCATAAATAGTCTCCTTTTCTCGACTCCTCGATTCAATACGTGATAAAGTTCCATTCCCACAGTATATCGGGAGATACGATCTCCCGATATGGTTACGCAGGTATACGTGGATAACCAAGAGAACGAGAGATGAGGAATGGTTAGTCGAGAAATAGAGCATGAGGATTTAGAACTATGTCGAGAAAATCTCATGGGGTAGGGAAGATTGCGAGTAATGGGGAGAAGCAAAAAAGAGAATGCGAATGAGGCGGTATAATTCGTCTGTGAACGCGGGACCATCATCCACTATTTTTGCGACTGCCGGGCTTGCGGGGGCGGTGCTCTTGGCCGCAATCGGCTGGCAGCTTGGCGGGTATCGCTCACAGTATGTTGCAACGACTGCTGATTCACTGCAATTCGAGCGCAAAGCAGACGAGAAGCCGCGCCCGTCGCTAGATTCATCAAAATGGCGGGACGAATTGGCGCAGCTGGGTATTATTTCCACAACAACCTCGGAGGTTCTTGCGACATCGAGCGATCCTCTGGCTACGCTCGGCGATTCCATCGCGCAAGAATTTTTATATGGATACATGTCGCTCAAACAGTCTGGCACCTTCACACCCGAACGAGCGGCCGAACTTGGAAAAGGTATCGGTGTGAATATCCGCGCACCGTCCGACTTCTCAATGCATTCGGAGGCGGAGCTTACGGAAGATGCAGATGTGTCAAAGGAGCGAGTGCTTGTGTATCGCAGTGATATGAGAGATGCTCTTGCCGTCTTAATTAATGGCGAGCCACCAGAATTTGAAATATTTGCGCGATACGTGGAAACAAACAATCCCGAACGGCTTAACGAGTTGCGCGAAGCAGCTGAACGGTATAGAAAGGCAGAGCAGAACTCGCTGAAAGTGGTTGTGCCGCGGGACGCAGCGGAATTGCACATACGTGCCGTCAATGCACTTGGTTCTTATGCAACGGTCATCAACCAACTTATCCGCTCCGCAGACTCTCCTTTCACTACTTTGGTGGTTTTAAGGACATATAATGAAGCGGAGCGCGAGATGCTCTACGCATTTGATGCGCTGGCTAGCTATTATGTACGAAAAAGTTCTGAATAACGTTTTCATCGTTACGCTTGTGAGCGCCCTCCTCTGTATGCTTGCAGTTAGTTTCGCAGAAGCCGCACCCGAATGCAGAGACGGCATTATGTACGAAGGCGACGTTAAAATTGGAACGTGTGTTGATGGCCAACCTGCGCCTACCGCAAACAACTCGCTGCTGCGTGATGGAATCTTCGGCTGCAACGCAAGCAAGTACGCAAATATCGGCACGCTCTCTGCAGTAGGAGGCATATACGTTCCGGTCAACGACGCTGCCGTTACTATCAACACAGGATATCTCGTCTATAAAGAATGCGTGTTGGACGGCGTCGTCGCGAAAATAAGCGAAGCGGCGCGAACGGATCTCGCGGGCAGCATTCTGCGGCAAATCACTACCGCGCGGGCAGGCAGAGCTCTCTATGTCGTGAATCAGGAGGAAGACCTGTTGCCAGGAGTAGACCAGCTCGTAGTCCTCGGACTCGGTGAGGAAAATATTGGCGTCATGTGCCCCGCATTTAAAAATTCCGTTCGCACGGCGGTCGCTCGCAATTATTTGACGACACGAAATGTTCCCAACGCCGATTTCGTATGCACGCTGCCGGACTCGGAAGAAAACACGTGGGAGAGTTTCTATGCGCTTGCCGATCCGGCGAATACTCCGATAGGGGCGTACCGTCTCCTCCAAGACGAGATCGGAGACTCTATCTCCACCTACGCGTACAATCAGCGAGAGCAATGGGCGTGGGGCAACGGCTTTTACGCGGTCATGAGCGAAGAGGAAAACCCGCTTGCGAGAAGGATCCTCACGCCAAGCTATCTTGTGGCGCAGAGCGCGGAGCAAGCGGTCACATCAGGCTTCCGCTGCCTCGAAGGCGCGGACGAATTGAGCGAAGTATGCGCTCCTATGTTCGCCGGACTTTCCACACAAGTCATCGCGGACGCGAGGGGGCTCACCGGTCTTTCACAATCTCAAAGCGGCATCCCTTCGTATATCAGCCGCATGGTTGCCGAAGCGGGAGCGGCGGTGCGACAGGAAGCGGTAAACGCAGCACTTAATATCCTTGTAACAGCCCGCCAAATTGAAGCGCTCTACAAGCAAGCGAAAGAGGGAATCGTAACTGTTCTCACCAATGCGATAAAAAGGCTTCGCACCGCGGAAAGAAAATGCTGGGAACTCATCATTGAAAAGGTGTGTGCTTCTCCGCCGGGAGCTGATAGGCGCTGCCCCGCGGTAGGCGGTGGAACGCTTCTGGTTGCAACCTCGACTGAATTCTCCCAGGAAGTCATTGACGCGCAGATCGGCCCCGTAGCAATAATCGCCGCAGAAGATCTGCGGAAATCCGAACAAGCCCTCGAAAAGATCGACCAGATCATTGCAAGTGTAACGAACTCCTCATCCGCCACGGGACAGCGCCAAGCCCTAGAACAGCTGGACTCGATGGTGGCAAATGGTCTCCTCCACACGGCATCGCAAGCGCAAAACGCGAACAAGCAGCTTGAAGATGTCACCAGCAGCGCAAACACGCTTGTCGAAGACACGCTGAAAGCGTGGGGAGATTCGACCGACCCGAACGTCGGCTGGTGCAACGTGAACAATCAATCGGTTATTCAGATGTGGA
>CAYJVW010000007.1:0-4837 GCA_964373725.1 uncultured Candidatus Saccharibacteria bacterium
GTAACGTCAATGATTTGCCCGCACACTAATGGTGCCTTTGTGTTTTTGTTGCCCATTCAGCGTCAGTCACTGAGGCGTATATTTGAAGCCATACTTGCGTTTTGTAGATACTATTGCGAAAACACTTCGCAACCAAGGCACCATTAGTGTGCGGGTTTGCCTTTCAGCAAATCCTGCTATTATGTTTGCAACATGCCCGCACACCAATTTTGCCGTCGTCTACGTATGAACATAATTCACTACATGATGAGTAACAATAATATACGGATACCCTACAGGTCGCTGGGGTTGTCTCGACAGGAATTACGGCAAATTTAGTGTGCGGGTATGGCCAAGCAGATCAAGCCAGACGTAGAGTCGTTCGCTCGGATACGCGTCGTCGGCGTCGGAGGTTCAGGCGGAAACGCTATCAATCACATGCTTGCGTCGCACGTCGTCGGCGTGGATTTCATTTCGATAAATACTGACGCGCAGGATCTTCACAAATCAAAAGCCAAGAAAAAAATACATATTGGCAAAAATCTAACGCGTGGGCTCGGAACCGGCATGAATGCGGACCTCGGTAAACAAGCCGCCGAAGAGACACGCGAAGAGATCCAAGACGCGCTGAAAGGCTCCGACATGGTGTTCATCACGGGCGGCATGGGGGGAGGCACGGGGACCGGAGCCGGACCTGTGGTTGCAAAAATTGCGCGTGAGCTCGGAGCGCTCACGGTGGGCGTTGTCACGCGACCGTTCGGATTCGAGGGCGCACAGCGCATGCGGCTCGCCGAACAAGGCATTGCCGAACTTCGAAAGGCAGTTGATGCTGTTATCATTATTCCCAACGACAAACTTCTCGCGATAGTATCGCGAGACACCGGCATCAAGAACGCCTTCGCGATGTGCGACGATATTTTGAAACAGGCAGTTGAAGGAATTTCCGATCTCATTACGACAACCGGTATCATCAACGTCGACTTCGCCGACGTTCGCACCATCATGCAAAATGCAGGCTCGGCCTTGATGGGAATCGGAGTGGGCATGGGAGAGAAGCGTGCAGAGACTGCGGCGCGGGCGGCTATCAACTCCCCGCTTCTCGAAGTTTCTATCAACGGGGCCAAAGGCGTGCTTTTCTCGATCGCGGGCGGCGACGACCTTGGTATGCTCGAGATTCAAGACGCGGCCAACGTCATCACGGAAGCTATCGATCCCGAGGCAAAAGTCATCTTCGGCGCGGTTACTGACGACAGTTTGAAGAAAGGCCATGTGCGCGTTACGGTCATTGCAACCGGCTTCCCAGAAAGTGCGGCAGGACGACTATTCGGCCCACAACGCCTTTCTCCGAGAAAGACGGACGACATTCCGCCTATGCGCGCCGAGCGAAAGACACCTGAAATTGTTGAGAAGGAAAAAGCGCCAAAAGATACCGTCCACCCGGGAGAGACAAATTCTCCAAGCGATGACGATGATGCGTGGGGAGGACTTCCATCTTTTCTTCGCAGGAAATAGCGAAGAAAAGAAAGTAGCAAGTACAGGCCAGCAAGTATCAGGAAGATACGAGCACGCCTTGAAACTTGATACTTATCCACTTGATACTTGTTTGTTACTTGATACTTGTTACTTGATACTTATCGAACTATGTACGATTTGGCCATTGTTGGAGGTGGACCTGCGGGCGTCGCAGCTGCGGTATATGCGGCACGGAAGCGCCTGAAAACCGTCCTCATCGTGGAATCCTTCGGCGGACAGAGCGTCATGTCGACGGAGATCCAGAACTGGATCGGCACCGAGAAAATAACAGGAACGGGGCTAGCTGACGCGTTCGAGAAGCATGTGCGCGCGTATGCGAGCAACTGCGTCGATATAAAGCTCGGCGAACAGGCCGAAAAAGTGGAGAAATCTGCAGGAGGATTCGTCATCTACACGAAAAACGCCGCGTACGAAGCGCGCGCTGTTCTTGTTGCGACTGGAGGTTCGCGTCGGCAGCTCTCGGTGCCCGGAGCGGCAGAATTCGAGAACAAGGGCCTCACCTACTGCGCCTCATGCGACGGACCACTATTTGCCGGGCAAGACACAGTGGTTGTGGGCGGGGGAAACGCAGGATTCGAGACGGCCGCGCAGCTTCTCGCGTATGTGAAATCCGTAACACTCATCCACCGAAGCGAAAATTTCGACAAAGCAGATGCCGCAACTGTCGAAAATGTACTCAAGCATCCGAACATGCGGGTGCTGCGTGAGACGGAACCGGTCGAGATCAAGGGCGACAAGTTTGTGCAAAGCGTCGTCGTAAAAAATGTTAAGACCGGAGCAATAACCGAAATTCCCGCAGCTGGCGTGTTTGTCGAGATCGGCATGATACCAGCCACCGACCCTGTAAAAGACCTCGTCGAGAGGAATCAGTGGAAATATATCAAAGTCGACCCGCTCACGCAGCGGACGTCACAAACAGGCATCTGGGCGGCGGGAGATGCGACAGACGGACTCTACCATCAGAACAACATCGCGGCGGGGGATGCAGTGAAGGCGCTTGAGGACATCTACTATCACCTTCACGCCCAGCATCGAACTTTGGCTTGATCAAAAAATTTCGTCTTCGCGCTCGCTGACAAGACCCATCCCACACTCATTGAGCTACTTACAATCCCGTATAGAAGCCAAAGTTGGTTCATGGGCAGGCAACACCTACTCAGTCACGATAACGACACCGGTTTTCGACGGATGCAGGTGGTCGTGGAAGCGCCACTCGCCCGACTGATTGAAGATAAACTGCCACGAGCCGCCTGGCTTTAGGCCGCGGCACGCATCGAATGCGCTGCCGAGACAATCGGCGTCAGTCGTTTCAGGATACAGAGAGTGCGTTGGGTGCACAGCAGAGGCCGGCCAGGTTTCGACATCCCCGGTCACGCTGTTAGTCCAGCGGACAGATTGGCCTTTTTTAATCGTAACCGTGGACGGACTGTATCCATCTTCGGTATAGGTAATCAACGCATCGTACTCTTCGGGCATAGTATTCATCCCTTCCTCCTGTCCGTCAGGAACATTATTCCCCACCGGCGCGTTCGCAAGCTGCGGCCATACCACATACAAGGCCACCGCAATAACGACAAGAGCGAGCACCGAGACAACCGCTTTCATGTTCATATATTTTTTAAAAATTACGCTTGTATCTGTCAATCAGAGTACCACACATCCGCGCTGCTACAAAATAGGTTCGCGATTCCCGTGCTTGAAGTAGCGCCCTTCGAGCGAATACCAGTCGTACCCGTACAATAAGAATGCGCCTCCGAGGCCAAAGAGAATGATGTGCGGCCAGACCATTTCTTGGAAATATGCGAGGGAGAGCGTCAGCCAGAACGCCAAGAAGAGCGCGGTGTGCCTGATTTCAATGCCGAGGACAAGCAGTAGGCCGCATAGAAATTCAACGATCGCCGCGCCAAGGACGAGAAACTCCGGGGAAAAGGAAGAAAAGACCCAGTAACTCGTGAGGTCGTATTTTTCAACCACCGTGAGCGCGAGCGGGGCGTATATTATTTTGGCATACAGCGACGCGAGCATCACGGAGAGCCCGAATCCCACCCGAAGTATTGCAAAGCGATACGGACGCACACGCAGAGCAAATTGCGCAAACCTTCGTCGAATTGCGCTGCCGCTTGCCAATCTGTCCGTGGAGCTACCAACAATGAAAAACACTGCTGCGGCTGCGTATTCGATATAGGTGAGCACGTACCAGCCGCGGACTACGAGAGCGCATAAAAAAATTGCGAGAAGAACACAACCCCCAGCCCGGCTGTATACATTAAAGAGAATCATCGCTCCGGCAAGCGCCAGGAAGATCGACGCGACGGGGGCAAGCGCGCCGAAGATATTCTGAAGCGGAACTTCTGGACCGAAAATTGAACCGGCGTAGCCAAACGCGATGAGACTCGCGCCGACACCAATCCTGACGAGAAAGGGCGCCCACGTGCGCATTCGCGCGAAAAACGGATGGAAAAGTTTTTCCAACCTTCGAGAGAGCGACATCGCAAACAACGTCGGCAGTGCTATTCCAAAAATCAGCGCCCACGCCATGAATTGGGAGAAGTTTTCAGCTATGACGGTAAAAGGAGACACGGCTGGCGCGGCAAGTCCGTGCCCTATCTCGCCGACATCAAGAACATACACTTCGTGCGCAAACGCGACAAGCGGCAGAGCCAGCGCCGCCACACAGACACACAGGTATTGTATAATTCTACGCACCATTTTTGGCAACAAATTCCCGTCCGTGGCCAATGTCTAGGCTCACGGGAATTTTCCTCTCGCATAAAATACAATCGGCCGCTTCCCACGAATCAAGCTGCACATTGACGAGCGAGACAAGCTTCGGCGGATTCCCTATGTCCCCCCTCTTCACACCTCCGCGGTTGCATACGATGCCTACCCCCACTACTTCGGCACCGACTGCGCGTACCACGTCTATAACTTTTTTTACGGAACCGCCCGTTGTCATAAGATCCTCAACGACAATGACCCGCTTCCCTGCTATCAATTTGTCATACCCGCGTTTTAGAATGAATCCCCCTTGACCGCCTGCCCCGAGTTTATTCGAGGGGTCTTTATCTGCATACGCGCTCAAAACGTCGTGGCCAAGCATTTCTGACAAATGATACGCGACCCACTCCGAAAGGATCGCGGCACCGACTGCAGGGCCGACAACAGCTTCGACATTCGAATCTTTAAAGTGCTCCGCCATGGCGCGACAGAGCGCCGATGTCTCTCGCGTATACGGATAGATAGCGTCTTTATTTATATACGTGTCCGCGTGCCTCCCCGAGGTGAATACGAAATGTCCTTTGCGAAAAGCGCCCACGCGCTCCAA
>CAYJVW010000007.1:4937-16065 GCA_964373725.1 uncultured Candidatus Saccharibacteria bacterium
GCCTCCCCGAGGTGAATACGAAATGTCCTTTGCGAAAAGCGCCCACGCGCTCCAAGAGATCAAGTACATCCGATTCAGTCATGCTTTCCATACTGTAACACTATAACGCATTCCGGATCGCGTCGTGAAGTTCTTGCGCCTTCGCGCGCGCCGCCTCGGCAAAGTCAGCTTCTTTTGATGCAAAAATTACCGCACGCGACACATTCAGAATGATGCCCGTGCCGCGGCTATTCTTGCCAAGCCGCACCGACTCCTCAAGATCCCCGCCCTGCACACCAACGCCCGGCATGAGGATCGGCAAATCGCCGATGACTGTGCGCACTTCGCCGATTTCTTTCGGATAGGTCGTCCCAACAACAACGCCGCAATTGCCGTTCGAATTCCATGTCGCGGCCCTCCGTGCGACCACTTTGTACAGTTGCTCTCCTCCAACGTCCAGATCCTGAAATTCCCCCGCGCCACCGTTCGATGTGCGAACAAGAACAAAAATCCCTTTATCTTTTCTTGCGAAAAATGGGGTCAATGCCTCCCCGCCCGCATATGGCTGAACAGTAAGAGCGTCCGCCTGCAGAAAATCAAACGCCATCCTTGCGTGGTCGACATTCGTATTTCCAATATCGCCGCGCTTCGCATCCAGAATAACCGGAACTTCTGGTGCGACTTCGTGAATGTACCGAATTGTCTCTACGAGCGCCTGCCAACCTTCAATGCCCTGCGCCTCATAGAAAGCCGGATTCGGCTTGTACGCGCACACGATATCTTTCGTTGCATCCACGATGGCTTTGTTGAACGAGACGAAGGTATCGCGAACCCCTCCGCGCCGAGCCGCCCCCGGAATCTTCTCAAATCCCGGATCAAGCCCGACGCACAAAAAAAGGCCCTTGTCCCAACGGCCGTTGATGAGGGTGCCAAAGTTGCGATCCATCGCCGCCATGATAACAAACTTCCGCCGCTTTGCTATCGCGCGCTGTCACGTAATTGCCTCCGGCGAATCAGAAGGAACATCACGAGCGCACCATCGGCAAGTGCGATAAATGCGGGATACAGGGCAGTTGTGAGATTAAATGTTGTTAGCGCAGGAAGCGAAATGAGCGACCTTAGATCTCAGGCAGTTCCCGCACTCATTTTGGACGCCAGCACTTGCATCTGTTTGTCGAATGTTAGTAATCGATACCCCGAAACACGCGCTAATTCTACGAGCGCAATGTCCGTAAGTGACATTCTTTTTCCTATCTCCAGAAAACGCATCCCATCGCGACGAGCATCAATTGGCGGAATATTCACGTCTGGCGATAATAGAACGTCATTCAAAAAACGCCTTGCAGCCTCAAGGCCGAAGCGGTACACAAGTATCGAAGTAACTTCTTGAAGCACATACGGATGCACGACCATCGTCAACTCTTGTGCCTCACTCAAAAGGTTTAGTGCGTCAGCATGATGAACATCCCCCTCATGATACAACGCAATGAAAACAGAGCTATCAACGACACATCGATCAGGCGCCATACAACGCTTTATCGATATTCTGAGAAAGTCTTTTGGACACACCTTTTTTTTTGGGAATGATATGCTTCTTCGCGCGCTCAAAGAAAGTCGCGCGTGTACGGCTTTTTGCCGCAGAAAAAGTAATGACGTATTTTCTTATTCTCGTTTCCATGTCGGACACTATACCATGATCAATCCTACTCCGCACTTGTATCCTCCCGCATCACACCAAAAAAATTATTTTCGGTGTCTTTGTAGTACGCGAGTCAGCCCATGCCCGGAATCGCTTGCTTTTGTAGTATAGATGTTTTCCCTGCGCCATACACCATTTTTGACGATAGGAGGACTATGGTGTATCAAACATTGCATCACCTAGAAGCTCTTTCTGTTTTCGAGTACCCATTCCTCCGGATACCACAATGTTCGAAGTTCCCCCGCGAGATAGAACGAACCGGTAACAAGCACGAGGTCTTTCGGGGCGGCCGCGCTTCGCGCGGCCGCGAACGCATCATATGGGTCCAGAAAAAGATTTCTTCGCGCGCTGGCCTTCAAATGTTTCTGTACTTCCTCGCCAAGCACTTTCGGGTCCGCGCAAGGAACGTTCGTATTTTGAAATCTTGTCACATACACGCAATGTGCGAATGGCACTATCTCGCGCAACATAACAGATGCGTCTTTTCGCGCACCGATCGCAATCACGAGATGCAACTGCTTATAGGAAAGTCTCGCGAGATTCCGTATGGTGCTTCGCATCTTTGCGCGGTTGTGCGCGCCGTCGAGTACGATGAGAGGTTTTTTCCCTACCAGTTCGAATCGGCATGGGAGTTTTGTCTTCTGTATCGCTTTCTCTGCGATTGCTTCTGATATGCCGATATATCGGCATATCGCGCGCGCCAAAGCTTTGTTATTTTCCTGGTAGTCTTCGACTGGTGCAATGCTGTTGAACTTCGCGCCTTCGCCCTTGCATATACGCAGAAACATCTTTAGGAGCGCTGGCCGCTTTTCGGTCGTGAAGAACGCGGATCCTTTTTTAATAATGCCCGCCTTATTATCTGCAATCGATAAGAGCGTTTTGCCGAGTATCTGCACATGGTCGTAGTCAATGCTCGTGATCGCCGTCGCGACAGGATTGGTTATTACGTTTGTCGCATCGTATCGTCCGCCTGCTCCGACCTCGAGCACAACCCACGTGCACTTTTTGCGCTTGAAATAGAGAAGTGCGATCGCGAAGTAGATCTCAAAATAAGACGGTCTGCCGTGCTTCCCATTGAAATGCATCGAATCAATATACGGCTTGAGTTGCTCGACAATATCTGCAAATTCACCCGGAGCAATATACAGATTGCCCACGCGGATCTTTTCTACTGCTGCCGTTACATAGGGCGACATAAACGAGCCGACGCGCTCGCTGGAGGCGGCGAGCGCGTCATGCACCATCGTCGTTACTGTGCCCTTCCCCGCGGTTCCCGCGATATGAATGTATTTAAATTTCTTTTCCGGATTTCCAAGGGCGTCCAGAAACTCGCGAGTCCTTTTAATGAAAACCGCAGGCTTTGTCCGGCCGGACATGTAATCGTCCGATTCGGGCAGGTTCGCGAGTCCGTCTAAATACGCTACAGCCTCGTAATAGCGTTCGAAGTCGTTCATACAAAACGCCGATACTATATCACTTCACTGCCGAATGGTAGGAGATGACTGCGTTGCGGTACTTTTCAGCTGTTTTAAGCGCTTCCTTTTCGCTGCCTCTCACACCTCGACGAGTTTCAACTGTCCTGCTCTTAATGCCTTCTTTCGCTGCGTACACTGAGAACGACCCCTGATTATGAGCCGCCGGAGCATTGGCGCACTCGTACACTGCGTTGCATCCGAGTTTCGCATACGCCTCAGCCTCTTTTCTCACGGCGTCGGGCGGTTCTGGATCTGGGCCGGTAATGATGATCATATTATATGGATCTTTGTCAGGAAGAGGATCAGTCAGTTCCTTAAATTCTTTTTTCCGCTCCTTCAAGAGATGCGCAAGATTGAACCTGCCGACAGGGTTGCTGTTGTGCATAGATAGAACTACCCCGTCCGGATCAAGTCTTTCCTTCAGACGCACAATCATTCTATGCGCAAGAAGCCACTCGGAGTGGTTTTTATCGAAAATACGATTCGGATCGAATCTGAAGGGCTTTTTCTGTGCATTGAGAGCAGGCATGTCCCGCATTCCGTTGTTATTGATCTTCACGACGATGCCGCCGTTCTGTATGCCCCGGAGCGCTGCATCGAAAGCTGCATCCTCTGAGTCGTGGAGAACGAGATATGCGAATTTTTTTGTCCCTTTCTTTTCGCATATGGTCAGACGGTATGAGTTATCACCAACTACAACATTCTCATGTCCCACCGAAATGTCATTCTCACTGATAAATTCAGCATTGCCGCGTAGCCTAAGGTCATCGTCCTTAATGATTAGGCCGCTACCTTCCGCTTCCTCTGGCACAGCCGCCACTGCGATCGCGCCGACCAAAAAAGAACGTCTTGTTATCGCTCCACGTTTACCTTCAGTGCCTTCGCCCTTACGCATATCAACTGTTGTTTATACTCTTCATCGATGATTTCCTCAAGATTATATGCTTCACTAAGAAGCAATAGAGACAACGTGCTACATTCTATCGTAAAAATGGCTTTTCGTTTGACTCTCTCACAAAATCACAATTGACGTTGCAACAAGAGTAGCTATGGAGATTCTCTGTTACCACGATGCGAAGAAAAACCGGAAGCGCGACTTTACCAGGTTTCAGGTTGCTCGCGACGGCTCATGGTACATATTCGAGGAGCTCGTATGCCATGATTTCGATAGCGAGATTGCCTGCAACGAAATAGATCGGCAAGAATTCGAAACAGAACAAGAAGCACGTGCAGTTTACGAAAGTTGCCTACGCGACAAATAATGTATCTCGCTCCCACGGACTTCATTGTCACTTCTCTTGGTCATCGTCATACAGCATCCGCGCAAGGCGTAGATCGTCGTAGGAATAAGTGCCGTCGAGTTTTTCGAAGACGGGTGTCAGGCGCTCAAGGCCGAGTTCGCGGAAAACTGCATGGATTGTCGGGAGGGATTGCCTGAGAACGACCGAGACCAGCGGTTCGATGTCGGCACGATCAATCCGACCTTTTGAATGTAACTCGAAAACGTGAGAAGAAATGGTTGTTTCGACCAATCCGCGTGCCTCTGCAATCTCGCGGATCGATTTGCCGCTTTTAAGAAGAGCAAATGTTGCTTCGAGTGTGGGAATGCGGGCCTGCTTTTGTTTCGGCCCCATTCCTGGCTTGCCACCGTATGCGCGGACAAAGTTCTCGTGCATCGCTCGCAGCTCTTGTGCAGGAATCTTTGAGAATGTTTCGCGTGCTTGCTGCGACGCATCGCGAAACTCGCCGTCTTTCGCGCGGATCTCGGGATGCACTTCGAGTGCTCTCTGATTGAGACCTGCAAGAGAAAGTCCGGCAAGTGTCCGCACGCGAGAGAGCGCGACGTATCCCTGTCCGTATTCGAACACGTCGGAAAGATCCATGTGCGCAGCATCGAGCGACATTCCCTGGCTCTTGTGCACCGTCATCGCCCATGCGAGCCGGAGCGGAATCTGGATAATGCGAGCCAAGATACGTCCGCCATCTTCAATGCGCCACTCATCGGGCTCCGCGAGGATCGTTCTGCCAGCATGCGTCTTTACTACAGGATGTCCCGTCCCTTTTGAGAATCCAGCGATAGTGCCGAGTGTGCCGTTCACATATCGATGCGTGGTTATATCATTCTTGGTGAACATCACGCGCGCACCGATTTTGAGCGAAAGAGTTTCCGGCGAGAGACAACCACGCTTCAGTGCTGCGACAATTTTCTCCGGCCCGCGACTCTCCATCTCGAATGTGTTTGCGACACTTGGCAGCTTGGCGAGCTCCTTGTTGTTGATCTCATCCACGTCTGCATTGTGCGAGTAGAGCTGCGTAATTCCGTCTTTTGGTTTCGGCGAGTACCGTGTGCGAAGAAGCTGCTTGTGCATCTCTGCTACCGCTTGCCGTCTTAGTGCCGTGAGAAATTCAAGAAACGCAGCGTCTTCCTGCCGATGTTGTTCAGACAAATAACAGACGAGCGGATTGAGCGCGCTCCACGCGGATGAATGATAGGCGAACTGCCTGCCTGCCGAAGCCCCCGCCTGCGCCAAGGCGATGGCGGGCAGGTCGGCGCAGGCAGGCACCCGTTTTATATCGGGAGAGAATGACGCTTGCTCTCCATCCTCCTCGCGTTTGTTAATAGGCGGAAGCTGGAAGAAGTCACCGACCAGAATAGTTTGAAGCCCGCCGAATGCCCGCTGATCGCGTCTGATCTCGCGGCATACGGCGTCCACCATTCCAAGCGTTTGCGCCGAAAGCATAGATACTTCGTCTATGATGAGAATCCTCGCGTTCTGCACCCGTGGCACAATCCGTTTGTTTTGTGCAATGAAGTCAAGGTCATAACTCGTGAGGTCTCTCCGTATGCCGATGCCGCTCCACGAATGAATCGTGTAGCCGCCGATGTGCGTCGCGGCAATTCCCGTCGAGGCTGTAATAGACGGCTCGATCCCGCGCTCTCGAAGCCAGCCGACATACGCGTTCACCGTATGCGTCTTCCCGCTCCCCGGCTCGCCGGTTAGAAATACGTTCGCGCCGGTTTTCAATATTTTTAACGCCTCCTCTTGGGTCATGGAAAAACTTTAGCACGGTTAGCTTCACCGGAAGAAACGATTCTCGCATATTCACTCAGTCGATCGGGAACGTACCCGAAATTGGTCCATACGATAAGGATGGCCTATAGGCCATCCTTATCGTATGAGCCAATGCCGGAAAAATCTCCCTGCATTTCTGATTCGGCGGGAGTGGACTGCATTTTGAAAAAAGGAAAGGCCTGTCTGCGTGCGCTAGTCTCGTCGCTCGAAAAGAGTTCGGACAAAGGATATAATCTCACCGAAAATTATATTCGCTTCGCTCAATTTCGGAGGCGGTGAGATTTGAACTCACGAGGCCTTTCGACCTGGCGGTTTTCGAAACCGCTGGAATAAACCACTATCCGACGCCTCCAACTCTAGAGACTAGAAACCAGACGCTAGACGCTAGACTTTGGAAAGATAACATTTTTTGCGTATTTTCCAAAAAAATCGTACTATTCCAGCCACTAGCCGCTCGCTTTGGAACTCACGCTGGATTCTATGTCGATCTCCAGCTTCCAGTCTCCAATGACCAGTTTCTAGTATTTGGCCTCATCGTCTAACGGTTAGGACATTTGCTTTTCAAGCAAAGAACCGGGGTCCGACTCCCCGTGAGGTCATAAGTGCCAGACAAAAGATTCTGTGGTACGCTGGCAACCATCCTTTCTTTTGCAACGGAGGAAAACCATGAAATCCGAACGGCTGAAACCCGAAGAATTTGATACTCATGTAAAGAACGGCACGTGCCGTGTTTCTTTTATCGGCATGTCGAACGGGGGCAAAAGTTATCGCTCGAAAGTTCTGCGAAATGAACTTGGCTTCCTGTGGTACCAGGTTGACGAAGCAATTCAGAAAGCGCTCGGACTCGCAACCATTGAAGACATCTCGTCGTGGCTCGACTACCCGTCTTCCCCGCAGTACAACGAGCGCGAGCAAACTTACTTGGAGCTCGAGAACAAATTCACAAAAGAGGCCTCGATGCAGATCAGTGGAAAGAATCTCGTCTTCGACACGACAGGAAGCGTTGCGCAGCTGAAGCAGGATACTCTCGATACACTACGCGAGAACAGCCTTATCGTGCATCTCGATGTCGGTGAAAATTCAATCGAGCGATTGATGGAGAAATTCTTCGAACAACCGAAGCCCGTCGCATGGGGTGGGCACTTCGGGGTGCACGCGGGCGAATCGGAAGAAGCAGCGCTCCGACGTAGTTATCCCACCCTCCTTCATGAACGTCTTGCGCGTTACCGCACCCTCGCGCATGTGAATGTGCCAACTTCGGAAGTATTCGACAGGTCAGGTGAAGAGACACTCTCGATAATTAAGAGTCATTTAAACGGTGTGTGATTATTCAGATGACAAGTACGCGAGACGGGGCACGCACGCCTTTCTCGTACACCGATGTACTGCTAAAGGGCCTTGCACCGGATGGCGGATTGTATGTGCCGTTGAGATATCCTACGTTTTCAGAAGACGAGTTAGAGAAACTCAAAAACGCGCCCTATTGGAAGATCGCCTACGCTGTAAAGCGGAGACTTGTCGATGGCGCGATTCCCGATGAGACACTTTCGGAGCTTATCGAGAACACATACACCGAGAAAACATTCGATATTCAACACGGACAAGTTGTCCCCGTGACCAGCGTTGGCAACGACGTGTGGGTTCAAAATCTCTCCCTCGGGCCAACTGCTTCGTTTAAGGACATCGCGATGCAACTTCTCGGACGCGAGATTGTCTACGAACTCAAACGTCGCGGAGAGCGCCTCGTCATTCTGGGCGCGACATCGGGCGACACCGGCTCTGCAGCCGAGGCGGCGTTCAAAGGACTAGAGAACATCACGCTCCTCATGTTGAGCCCCGAAGATGGGATGAGTGATTTCCAGAAAGCACAAATGGGAGCATTGACTGGGAGCAATATATTCAACGTGAGTGTCCGTGGCCGATTCGACGATTGCCAAGACTTGGTAAAAGCCGTTAAACAAGACCCCGAGTTCGCAAACCTCGGAGCTGTAAATTCGATTAACTGGGCGCGTATCAGCTCTCAGATCCCTTACTATTTCTCCGGCTACTTCCAGGTCGCAAAACGCATGGGTGAACAAATCGACATCGCAGTGCCGAGCGGCAACTTCGGTAACATGCTCTCCGGATATATTGCCAAGCGCATGGGTCTTCCCATCCGACGTCTCATCGTCGCAACGAACGAAAACAATGTGCTGCACAAATTATTTTCCTCGGGCGTATATGAGAATACGCCCGCACAAGTCACATCCAGTCCTTCGATGGATATTTCCAAGGCATCGAACTACGAGCGCCTAGTATTCGATATCTTTAAAAGTGACGCCGAGAAAACTTCCCGGTACATGCGCGAGTTTCTAGAGAAAAATAAAGTCTCGTTATCCGATTACGGGCTAAGTACAGACGCGTTCAAGAACATGGGTTTTGAAAGCGGAAGCTCGACGCATGCTGACAGACTCAAAACCATAAAACTCGTGTACGAGACAAGCAAATTCATTATTGACCCACATACCGCCGATGGTGTGTTCGTTGGCAGTAATCTCAAACATGATGTGCCGATGCTCTGCATGGGAACTGCGCTACCAGTCAAATTCGAGCATACGATCAGAGAGGCGCTCGGATTTATTCCGGAGCGACCGAAACGATTCGTCGATCTCGAGCAACACGTCGACAGAGACAGGTTCATGGTCACTGATGTGAATGCCGATAAGCTGAAGACGATCATGCGAGCACACTGATACTACGTTTTCTTGTGTAGAATGTATCTATGCATTACCTACACACGATGGTCCGGGTGAAAAATCTCGATGAGTCGCTCGATTTTTATTGCAATAAGCTCGGACTCGTTGAAGTGTCGCGGCGCGATGACGAGAATGGCCGATTCACGCTCGTATTTCTTAAAGCGCCAGGGGACCCCATTAGAGAGCCTCCGACCTCTAACGGGGCAGGTGATTCGAAAGTACACAAAACTCCGCTTCTCGAACTGACCTACAACTGGCCTGCCCTCCGAAGCCTCGGCGAAGGAGGGGACACCGAGGAGTACACAGGCGGAAGAAATTTCGGACATCTTGCGTATGCCGTCGAAAATATGTACGAATACTGTGAGCGATTGCAAAAACTCGGCGTCACTATCAACCGGCCGCCGAAGGACGGCCGAATGGCGTTTATTAAATCTCCTGACGGTATTTCAATCGAGCTACTTCAAATCGGGGAGGCGCTCCCCTTGCAGGAACCGTGGCAGTCGATGCAAAACACGGGAACGTGGTAGTCTTCTGCCAATGGAAAAGTCTTTGGCAGTCCTGAAGCGACACCCAAAATTCGCGCCACTCATCAAACAGCACGGGCCGCCGAAATTGAGACGCGGGAAGAATGCATTCCAGGCTCTCTCGCGAGCGATCATCTACCAGCAGATCTCGGGAAGCGCGGCAATTTCGATATACAAAAAATTCGTTGCACTGTTTGGCATCAACCTTGAAGGACCCGTTGATTGGGAAAAACCGGCTGCGAGAAAATTTCCTACTCCAGAACAGGTTTTAAAAATGCCCGCGGCGCGCATGCGCGCCGCAGGTCTTTCTGCGCAAAAAATCACATACCTCAAAGACCTCGCGCAAAAATTCTCTGACGGCACTATAAAACACCGTACATTCCACACGAAGACGTCAGATGAGATTATCGCTGCCCTCACAGAGGTCAAAGGCATCGGCGTATGGACAGCCCATATGTTCCTCATTTTCTCACTCAACCGCCTCGACATCCTACCCACAGGCGATCTCGGCATTCGCAAAGGATTCCAAACGCTTTATAAACTCCGCTCGCTTCCTGACCACACGAAAATGGAAAAACTGGCAAAAGAATGGCGCGAACATGCATCCGTCGCCAGCTGGTACCTCTGGCGCGTTGCAGATGATGCAAAAAAGTGACCGTCCTTATTGGCGACGTAGAGCGAGCGAAGTGAATATGTACTCATATTCACTTCCGAGCCGAGGAGCCAAAATAGGGTCGAATACCCCGCGCGGCTTGCCCTGCGGTATGAGTACCCTTTATTTGCTTATTCAATTGAATAAGCAAATAAGTTGAAAAAGCAACGGTACGCATGATAGTGCACATCAAGCTCTTGCCCCCCCCCGCAGCGTCTATACAATTGCAAGTAATGAGCCGCGCGTACAACGCATCAGTAACTTTGAGAGTGGTTGTCTGCGCGAGTCTCGCTGCGATTGCCTTTCTAGCAACACCAGTTACAAGTACAGCTCAAACTCCTCCGTCAGGCGACACAGGAAAGAAGGGGAAAAATTGCCAAAACAATTTCGTCTCTCGAGGAAAAGGAAATGAGCGAGGCAAAGAGCTTATTGAACCGAAGGATCGCCCTGATGTACCTAATGAAGACAGCGAAGCGGGCACGAAAAAAATAAATCAAGAGCTCGCAAAAATGAAGAAAAAGAATAAGAATGCCACTTGGAAACAAGCCCGAGATAAACTCGTCTACGAAGACAAAAAGCTGTGCGTAGATAATGAAAAAGAGTGTCAAAACGGCGGCAGTTTGCGCTACAGAGATGCCGAAGGCGACTCCGTGCTCCTTTGTACTGATCAGTGCAAAAAAGAGATATGCGGGAAGGGTCGAAAAGCAGTGGACGATATGGTGAAAGCACACCATGAAGACGAACTGAAATATGCAGCGGGTGGGACGCCAGATCCGGACAAATTGAAACCGCCATCTGCATTTCAGGTCGGCGAAAAAGCATTCTTCGATGCGTACGATAAAGAATTTCCCGGCAACGACAAAAATCTGAATGATCAAAGTAAATGGACACCTGAAATAAAAGCACGCGACGCGGCTCTTGGCGAACTAGTGGCGATTGCTGCCGGAGAGCAAGAGGACCCAGACTGGGAACGCGACCGGGTTCCTCGAT
>CAYJVW010000007.1:16165-24985 GCA_964373725.1 uncultured Candidatus Saccharibacteria bacterium
ATTGCTGCCGGAGAGCAAGAGGACCCAGACTGGGAACGCGACCGGGTTCCTCGATACGAAGGCCTTCTCGCTCACGAATGGAAAGACAAAATGGCTGCATTAGAGGCGGAAGCTGAACCACCGCGACCAGCCGACGCTCCCGCGTCGTCAAAAGAGAAAAAATCATTCGAGGACGTTACTTCTACCTTTGGCAAAGGGAATTTCGATCCCGCACAAGCGAAAAAAGCAGGAAATCTCTGGGATTTATTCACGAAAGGGACGAAGGGTGGAAGCGGTAACTTCCCTTCATATCAGGAACGAAAAGGCTGGCTAAACACATTCGCGAAAAACTTTGTGCTGAAGTCGGGCGAGATCTACAAGGGAACAGCAGCACAAAATACTCGCCTCTTGCGGGCAATAAAAAATTGGCTTTTCGGACCATTCTAACCGAGATCAGCGACTTGCGAAGCCATGGCACGAGCATGCCTCCCTCGCTTCTTGGTGCCTCTGGCGCGTCGCTGATGGAGTGAGAAAATAACCGAACGCACGATAGCGCACATCACGCTCTTGATTTATCCACGAATTATTGGATAATCTTGCTCCATCACCCGCTGTCGTGCTCTCCGGCAAAGGCAGAATTGAGGGTAAACCGGGGAAGAAAGGTGGAGGCGCCCATGGTGCGTTTCCTGATGGACAACTACGGCTGGTTAGTGATCTTGTGCCTCGTTCTCCTAGCTGGCGCAATCGCCGTTAGAGTTATGCGAAGCGGCGATAAGCAAGAGCAGGACGAGCGAGAAAGATCGCTGAAGAACCGTGACCCGGATTAAATCCGGGAGCTACCGACCCTGGCAACGTGCGCCGGGGTCGGATTTTATTCAAGAATTTGTTCCGACGATATCGCTCCTTCTCGCAAAATAACCGGGACGCCAGAGACTACGTTTACGACCGTCGTTGGCAGACGCATTGGTAACATTCCGTCGTCTATGGCGAGATCAACTCCTTTTGCGTTTCCACCAAGCTGCTCAAGGACTTTCTCTATAGAAAGCTGGGGAAGCATACCGGCAATATTCGCACTCGTTGCCGTATATGGCTTGCCGAAAGTTCGCGCGAGGTCGAGACAGAACTCATTGTCGGGAATCCGAATCCCGATTGTTTCAATACCGCGCGCGATTCCGGTGTCTATGCCAGATTTCTTTCTTAAAACGAGTGTCAAAGCTCCGGGCAAAAACTTCTCGGCAAGCCTCCTCGCCGCATCATTCATTTCCGCATACTCTTCGGCCATCGCGAGATCCGCAAACACCGCATGAATTGGTTTCCCCTCATCTCGTCCTTTGATTGCATAAACTTTTGCTACGGCTTCATCTGACAAAGCGTCCGCGCCTAGCCCGTACAAGGTATCAGTCGGATAGATAATGACTCCCCCGCTCCGCAATACGCCAGATGCCTTCAAGACACATGCCCCAAGCCCTTTCGTCAAATCAATGATTTCCATGCCCTAATGCTATCGAATTATGCGTATTTTGATATACTACACCGATATGGCTAGCAAGAAACGTGTACTGATAAAGACCATGTATGGATCGTTTCCGTGCATGTTTGAACGCGAGCAAGATATGGGCGGATATATGGCAGAAGCACCGGGAATACAGGGGGCTCTTTCGTGGGGTAAGACACTCGCGGAGGCAAAACGTATGATCAAAGAATCTATAGAGGGATCCATAGAGGCACGTGCGATCGTGCAAGCCGAACGAGCCGGTTCTATCCGAATTACAAAACCCCATCTTTCCGTCACTGTCGCATGAGCATAATTCCCATGCTCTCGGCGCGCGCAGTGATGCGCAAGCTTGAGCGGGCGGGATTCAAGTTCGTGTACGCGAGAGGGAGTCATCACTTCTTTCATCATCCTATTTCGGATCGCATAACGTCGGTACCGCTTCATGGCAGCAAGGATATCGGACGAGGGTTGCTGCGAAAGATAATCAAGCAAGCTGGCCTTACTGTCGATGAATTTCTCGACCTTTGAGCGTGGCAATTCAAAGGAAATTGATATATATTGCTGAGACGTTCTGTAATCTATTGACAGAACAAATGCGCGGTTAGCTCAGCTGGTTAGAGCGCGACTTTGACGTAGTCGAGGCCGGGGATTCGATCTCCTCACCGCGCACAAAATCACTCCTCATCCTGCAGGAATCCGCCTGCTTGATGCGCCCAGAGACTCGCATAAATGCCGCCTTTGCGCAGCAATTCATCGTGTTTGCCGTCCTCTACTATCTTGCCATGATCCATGACAAGGATGCGATCCATTTCGCGGAGCGTTGAAAGTCTGTGCGCTATAGCGATCACGGTTTTGCCGTGCATCAAAGTGCGTAGCGCATCTTGAATAGCAACTTCGCTTTCACTGTCGAGCGCGGACGTTGCCTCATCCAAAAGCAAGATCGGCGCATTTTTTAGTATTGCTCTCGCGATGACGACACGCTGACGCTCTCCCCCCGAGAGCTTTATCCCCCGCTCACCCACAACGGAATCATAGCCTTGGGGGAGACGTCCGATGAACTCGTGCGCTTGCGCGAGTTTCGCCGCTTCAACGATGTCTTTCTTTTTTGCGTTCGGTTTTCCGTATCCGATATTTTCAAGAATGTTCCGATGGAACAGGAGTGGCTCTTGCGGCACGATAGAGATCGCGCGGCGCAGACTTTCCTGTTTGACACCCGCAATGTCCGTGCCGTCAATCGTGATCGAACCCGCTTGAATATCATGGTGATGCAACAAGAGACGCATTAGAGTGCTTTTTCCGGATCCGCTTCTCCCGACCAGTCCTACGCGCTGTCCTGCTCTAACGTGGATCGACAAGTTTTGGAAAACCTGCGTTTCCTCATACGCAAATGAAATAGTATTCACATCGATCCGTCCCTCTTTCACCACGAGCTCAGTCGCATTGTCTCGGTCCGGAATTTCATGCGGCTCAACGATCTCATTGAGGCTCTCCTCCACTTCACCCCACACATTCGATACTTTATTCAGATTTGAGCCAAGCGTCTGCAGGAGACCCTCTATACGGAAAATGATAGTAATGACAAGAACGACATCGCCAGGAGAAATGTTTCCAAACATCGCGAGCCTGACAGCGATGAAAAGCATGGCCGCACCAAAGAAAGTCTGCAGAACGTTATTGATAACGAGCACTCTTTCGCCGTACCACCAATTTCGAAGGCCTGCTTTGCGGCGCTCGTCGATGGCGTCCTTCAGGCGTCCTATCTCGAAGGGGCGACGCGCATATTCCTGCATGGCAGTGATGTTTGAAAGAAGGTCGACGGTCTTTCCTGTCAAATTCGTTTCTAGCTGCTGCGCGCGCGCAGAAAGAGGAGTTCGCTTGTATGCAAAATACGAATTGAGAACAGCTACCACAACAACCCACAACAAGAACACGGCGGCTATCGAAGGAGACGCGAAAAAAGCGATGAAGAAACTCGTTATTACTGCAACGAAAAGTTCCATGAATTCCCACAGGAGGAGCTCCACCATGTCGACCATGCCATTCGACGCATGCCCGATCTTGTTCGCGATGGATCCGGCGAAACGATTCGAGAAATAGGTACGGCTGTGAAGTGTCACGTATGCCGTGAGAGCATGTCGCGCGCTTGCACGAGACCCTGTCGCCCACTGTGCCCCAACGAAACCGCTAAAGCGCCAGAAAGCTTTCGCCGCAAGAAGCGACGCAAGGTACAGGCCGCTGCCCCATAACAGATTTTGGTATGCAGTTTCGTCCGGAAGGAGCAGCGCCGCATTGGCGATGAGTTTGAATGTATATGCCGTATATGCCGAACACAGACCCGCTGCAATCACTGCGATCATAGCGATAGTCGCGACCTTCCAGTGCGCTTTCGAAATAAACAAAAAGAATCCGAATGGATTCGTATCAAGTGGAATGTCTTCTCGCCAACGCGCGATCATTTTTTGATTATACCCCACTCGCTCACGATTCAGACGATACACCATATGTATCCGGTCGGATATTTATGGTGTATCGTGGCGGAGTGGCTTCACGCTCAAAAATCCTATATAACTGCGGAGATGAGAATACTTGGTATCGAAACGAGCTGCGATGACTCGGCTGTGTGCATAATTGATGCATCGGGACACGATGTGTCCGACTTTAAATTTCGGGTGCTCGGAAACGCACTCTCGTCGCAGGCGGCAGCGCACGCGCCATACGGTGGCGTATTTCCCAATCTGGCGCGCAGTGAGCACCAAAAGAATCTTGTGCCGCTTTTAGCGCGGGTTATCCACGAATCAAAGCCGGAAAATCAAGGACCGTCCTCGATAATAGAGGTCGAGACAATACTCGCGCGCGAGCAAGAACTCTCGAAACAACTTCTCGAATTTCTCAAAACTCATGAAAAACCAGACGTAGACACCATTGCGGTTACCGTCGGACCAGGACTCGAACCGGCTCTGTGGGTCGGCATAAATTTTGCAAAAGCGCTTGCGCATGCGTGGCAGATCCCAATCGTTCCGGTGAATCACATGGAAGGACACATGATCATCTCTACAATGTACATATCGGGAGATCGTAACTCCCGATATCGGGAGTTACGATCTCCCGATATCACAGGACAGCTTGCCACATTTACGTTTCCGACACTGGCACTTCTGATTTCCGGAGCGCATACAGAGCTGATTCTTTCGCGTGAATGGATGCAGTATGAATACATCGGACGCACGCGCGATGACGCTGTCGGCGAAGCGTTTGACAAAGTCGCGCGCATGCTTAGTCTCGGATACCCGGGTGGACCAGAAATTTCTCGCCTGGCACTTGATGCCCGAAAATATGGACTTCGTAAGTCCATATTTTTACCGAGACCCATGATCCGTGAGAAAAATTATGACTTCTCATTCGCAGGATTAAAAACTGCAGTACTCAAGATGGTAGAGACAAACGCTCCCGTCACTCTCGAATTCAAGAAGCAACTCGCGCGAGAATTCGAGGATGCCGTTACCGATGTGCTGGAGGATAAAACGATGCGCGCTGTCGAGACGTTTGGAATCAAAACGCTTGTTATTGGTGGCGGTGTATCTGCCAATCGTCATATCCGGTCAGAATTTGCCGCCGCATGCGAGAAAACCGGTACAGTGCTTCTCATACCTCCACCTGAATTCGCGACCGACAACGCTCTCATGATTGCGCTTGCGGGATATTTTCGAGCGCGTGCCGGTCAATTTTCCGTTCCCGACAAACTTCGAGCGAATGGAAGTTTGAAGTTAGGAGAGGGTGAAGAAATGCCCGCTTAATGCTAGGATTTTGAAATGCACCCAAAACCAGGCGTTCCGGAGGAATTTCTGAAGCCATACGATTCGGCCGCTTCAGAGCCTGCGATTATTGAATTGTGGGACAAAACCGGATATGCGAATCCGGACACCACGATAGCCGCGGGACTCACAAAGGTCGACGCAGAACCCTTTTCGATCGTACTCCCCCCGCCGAATGTGACTGGAACTTTGCACATGGGACACGCTGCGATGCTCGCGGTCGAAGATATACTGGTGCGCTACGCGCGGATGAACGGAAAAAGAACGGTGTGGATTCCGGGTACTGATTCAGCCGCGATAGCGACACAATCGAAAGTAGAAACCGAGATTTACAAGAAAGAAAAAAAGACGCGCTATGATCTGGGCCGAGACGAGTTGATGAAGCGCATTGATGTATTCACAGAGGAGAGTAAACACAAGATCATCAATCAAGTCCGCGCAATGGGCGCGTCACTTGATTGGAGCCGCTATGCGTACACAATGGACGAGCCGCGTTACAACGCGGTAATGACTGCGTTCGTGCGTATGTACGAGGCCGGACTTATCTATCGGGGAAACCGCATCGTAAATTGGGATCCGGTATCGCAAACTACCGTGTCCGACGACGAGATAGAGTATAAAGAACAAACAGATCCGTTCTACTATTTCCAATATGGTCCGTTCGTGATCGGCACCGTGCGACCCGAGACAAAATTCGGTGACAAGTACGTGGTGATGCATCCGGACGACGAACGGTACAAGCAGTATTCTCACGGACAAAAAATTGATCTCGAGTGGATCAACGGACCGATCACAGCAACGATCGTCAAAGACGAGGGCGTTGATATGTCATTCGGCTCCGGCGCGATGACGATCACACCCGCACACGACGCGCACGACTTTGAGCTTGCTCAAAAACACGGGCTCGATATCGAACAGGTGATTGATGAGCGCGGCATTTTGCTTCCAATTGCCGGAGAGTTTGCAGGGCAGCATATTAAGAAAGCACGGGCAAAAATCGTAGAGAAACTACAGGCGAAAGGACTCGTCGTTAATATCGACGAAACATATGTCCACAATGTCTCGACAAGCTATCGTGGCGGAGGAGTGATTGAACCACAAATTAAACGTCAGTGGTTTGTTGCGGTGAACAAAAAAGTGAAATTCCCTGACGGGAACGAAAGGACGCTAAAACAATCGATGCGTGAGGCGGTGGAAAGTGGCGCAGTCAAGATACTGCCGGAGCGTTTCGAGAAAATTTATTACCATTGGATAGATAATCTTCGCGACTGGTGTATTTCGCGACAGATATGGTTCGGGCACCGTGTACCTGTATGGTACAGACACCGCGGAACAAACGCGGACGGGACGCAGAATGACGCAGAAATGCATTGCAGTGTCGAAGGGCCAAACGATAACACATGGGAAAGAGATCCCGACACGCTTGACACGTGGTTCTCATCCGGCTTATGGACATTTTCTACGCTTGGCTGGCCCTACTTCGCGCAAAGCGCTACGAAGGGCAGGCCCGGACCAGAAAACGACCTCGCAACTTACCATCCCACAAGCGTCCTCGAGACTGGGTATGACATCCTTTTCTTCTGGGTCGCACGCATGATCCTTATGTCGGGATTCTTGTTGGGGCAACCTCCGTTCCGTCATGTGTATTTGCACGGACTCGTGCGCGACAGCCAGGGGCGAAAAATGTCGAAGTCACTTGGCAACATCATCGACCCGCTGGACATGGTGGAAAAATATGGCGCTGATGCGACCCGCCTTTCGCTCATCATCGGGGCGCAACCGGGCAACGACATGAAGCTCTCTGAAGATCGAGTGCGCGGATACAAACATTTTGCGAATAAAATATGGAATATTTCCCGATTCGTTCTCGAAAATACGAATGGTACAGAGTTTGGACTTCGTAAGTCCAAATTTGGACTTACGAAGTCCAAACATGAGCTGACGGAAGCAGATACTAAGATTGAGGCGGAAGTGAGGACGATCGTAAAAAATGTGTCAGAAAATATCGACAAGTTCCGGCTCGATCTGGCAGCAGATTCGATCTATCACTATGTATGGGATCGTTTTGCTGCGGAAATTCTCGAAGAGTCAAAGGAAGTCTTTAAAAGCGGCGGCGAAGCCGCCGCGTCTAGACGCTATACGCTATACGCTATACTCATTACCTCTTTAAAACTCCTCCACCCCTTCATGCCGTTCGTGACTGAAGCGATATGGCAAAAACTGCCATACAAGGAGGCACCGCTTCTCATGGTCGCACCTTGGCCGACCGCAAAGACGGTATAGGCAAGTGGCCTCACTTGGCATAGATTTGCTTGATACAATGCGGGCATGCCAGAATTCACACCGGTACTCGCTGCTGTCGCGGGTGGACTCTTCCCCGCCCTTGCGTGGTTATGGTTCTGGCGCCGAGAAGATAGAGTGCATCCGGAGCCTCGAAAACTGATTGCGCTCGCGTTTTTCGCTGGCATGGTGACAGTCGGTCTCGTGATCCCAATGCAAAAGTATGTCGCTCCGTTCCTCGTTAGCACTACGGCCATATTCACCGCGTGGTCAATTATCGAAGAGGTCATGAAATACGTCGCGGCGCGTGTTACCGTGCTGTGGCGGCGAGACGACGACGAACCGATTGATCCTATTATTTACATGATAACGGTTGCGCTCGGTTTTGCCGCGCTTGAGAATACGCTCTTTCTCATGAGTCCTCTGGGGGGCAACTCGCCCATAGAGACCATCATGACCGGAAACTTGCGCTTTGTTGGCGCGACGCTTCTCCACGTGCTCTCGTCCGCAGTGATAGGCCTCGCACTTGCCGTCTCTTTCTATAAGCCGCATAGGGTGCACGCGTGGTACGTGCTCGGAGGAGTTATCCTCGCCTCGCTTTTGCATAGCGGCTTTAATTTCCTTATACTTAACGCCCCGGACGAGCATCTGATGCGAACGTTTGGTATAGTGTGGATCGGCGTCATTGCAGTTCTGGCCGGAATTGAATTCGTCAAGCGGATACGGCCGCGTCTCAGAAAATAATCACTAGCGAAAAACAATCATGGCAAAACCTTCTTTTTTTCAGAGACTGACAGGCGGTGGAAACCAGTACGACGACTATTTTGACGACCCGCAAGCCGAACACATCCAATTTCATGGCACGGGCAATGAACGACACGCCCACGTAAACGCACAGGATGGCGCCGGTGTGCCGCAGATCGAGGGCGGTGGCGAGCTTGCCGTTGATGTATACCAGACGCCCGATGCGATCGTCGTAAAAGCGCTTGTCGCAGGGGTACAGCCAGCTACCATCGATATTTCGCTCACAAGGGAGATGCTTACAATAAGTGGCTCGCGCGAAGACGAGCGAGAAGTAGAGGAAGAGAACTATTTCCAACGCGAACTCTACTGGGGCGCCTTTTCGCGCACCATTCTCCTTCCGGAAGAGGTGGACGTGGAACTGGCTGAAGCATCAGAAAAGCACGGCATTTTGATGATCCGTTTGCCGAAAATAAATAAGAAGAGGCAAACCAAACTGAAGGTGAGGAGTCG
>CAYJVW010000008.1:0-24384 GCA_964373725.1 uncultured Candidatus Saccharibacteria bacterium
CATTTTAACGGCACATCGCATGGAGCGCAGATGCGCGAGATCGGTCTCAAAGTACTCGCACACAACATCGGCATTCTCACGCCCGCAAGGTGAGAGAGGTGTTTTCTACAGAGCTTACCTGACACCATTTTCCTGACACCATTTTCAAGATATTTTTCTCTGTCTTGCAAGGACTCTGTGTAAGGGCTCCCCTCACACATTTTAGGGGAGAATGGTTTCAGATACCGTTTTCTCTAATCTCCACGACTAAACACCGTGTCAGCGTGAGCAAGCTGTTCTCTTCCGCTGCTGACTTGAGTTTCGACCGGAGCGACTGTTTCTCGTCGCCCGGGAGAGAAAGAAGAATGTTTAATGCGCTCGCGACATCTTTTGGATCATGCGATGTGGAAACTACGTCAGAGCCGATGCGCTCGGCAAAGTCTTTGCTCGCGGTGAGGACGAGACAGCCGCTCGCGGCGGCTTCGAATATCGTTTTGTCGTACATGCCGCTTGACGAGAGATTTACATATATCTCGTGGCGGCTAAAGATCGCTGGCGCCTCCTTATGCGTTACACCGGGGTAGACATGAACGAGATCATGCAGGTGCAATTCTTGTACGCGAACAATTTGTTTTGACTTAAATTGTTCGTCTCCCGGAAGAGGTGTGCCGTAAAACGAAGCGGTGAATGGAACGCCAGCGTCTCGCAGGACCGCGAGCGCCTCCAAAAGCATGTCAGGATTTTTACTCGGCGCAAAACGTCCAAAAAAAAGAATCGAACGAGGAGTGCGCGCGGACAAGCCAGCGTCCCTAAAAAGATCTGTATCAACACCAACGGGCATGAGCGTAGTTTTTTTGTACTTGGCCGTATACGAAAAACGCGACGTACAAAACACTCGTGTGCAAAGAAACGCTGCGATATCAGTGAGGAGCGAGCCCGCATAGTGATTTCTCCACAGGTAGATGGGCGTGCGGAAAAATTTCCAAAATACACCCGCAGCAAGAATAAATTCCTGGCTTTGGTGCACGAACACGGCATCATAGTCACTTCTAAATCGAGTGATGAAACTCCATAGACGTACTATGTAGATGAGGCGTTTGAACGAGCGCCGCCCTCCAAGCTTTTCTTTTCCGAGCGAATGCACAGATACGTTAGCAGGAAGCGCATGCTCCCCTTCCTTCAAACAAACAACGTGGATCGCTTCGAAAAAACGCGAGAGCTGCACAATCCATTCCAAAAAGAAACTCGAAAACGGATCTTCACCGTCAACCGCTTGCGTGCAAACAAGGAGCTTCATGTGCCACTAGACCCCAGTGATTTCATGCGTGTCTCGGGATCATCTCCGTACACGCCCTTCACAAGATCGAGATCTTTCCCACTTGAAAGCAATAGATCAAGGTTCTTTGCAACTAATGTATCTAACACGTGTGCACCATAGGCGTCGGGAACCTCTTTTTCATACAATCGCCGCAGCGCTTCAAAATCCTTGATGAGACAATGCCCGCCGGCACCTCTTGCTGCCGCGCCTCCGTGGCCGCTTTGATGCACTGGATCGAGGTGCGATCGTCCTATGCGCGGGTCGGCGCCAAGCGCATCGCGAACGACGTCATACTTGGCACCAAGTCTCGCGACTAAATCGTACAACATATTCACGTACACCACTTTGACATACAGCCAACTGTTTCCGGCGTATTTCACCAATTCCGCTTCGAGCGACGAACACACAAGATTGAATGGCGCTCGCGGCAGAACAGCGAGCACATCTTCAGCGCGCTTTCGCATCTCGGGCGTATCAGACGAAATGCCCATGATGTTTCGATCGGGATGCGCAGCGTCATACGCGGCCGTTGCTTCTCGAAGGAATTCAGGAGAGTGCATGACCGCGATGTCCGGAAAGTCCTTCTGCAACCTTACGGTGAGCCCAGGAAGAACGGTGGATTTGATGACCGCTGTCTTTCCTCTCCCCACAAGACCGAGCGCCGAGCGCACGATACTATCATCGAATGTCTCGGGAGTTGTTGGTGTCGGCACCGCGATAAAGACGATATCGCAGTCCTTGATGCGATCTTTATTCTCTCGATATGGCTCTTCAAGCGCATATCGAATCACCGTAAAGCCACGTTCCTCCAGATCGTCAGCATAATTTTTTCCGATGAATCCCTGTCCAACATACCCAATAATCGGCCGCGTCGTGGAGACGCTCGCATAGTCTGATTTCATCTCCTCGATAGCGCTATTTGCAATTTCTGCTCTCCACATGTCCCGATATTCGGTCTCGCTTGGCAGCTCGAACGCCAATCTTCCTTTTTTCCCTTCCGAAAGAACGGCGACAGCGACGCGCGCGATAGATGCCTCATCTGCAATGATCGCGCCCGCTTCTTTTGCAACGCCGACATCACATGAGACAACGGGGCATCCGGCCTCAAGCGCTTCAACGATCGCCATGCCATATCCCTCGTACACCGAAGTCACCAAAAGCACATCCGCCGCTTTGTAAAACGGGAAAGGATTTTGCGACCCGACAAATTCAACTGACTTCTCTAACTCTAGTTCTTGCACCAAGCTCATCAGGTTCCCTCTTTCTGACCCGTCGCCCAGAATGATGAGCCCCGCTCCCGACTGCGCTTTCTTTATTTCCGCGAATGCGCGAATGGCGGCAGCAACATTTTTCTCCGGTTCGAGCCGCGCAACAACTAGTACAAGCTTGTTAAAAAGCGGGAACCTCTTTTTGCGATCGATCGACTGCGCGCTTGCGATCGCTTCCGCATCAACATAGACCGACAATACGGACACTCGAGTTCTGATACCTGCATTCTCGATCGAGGACTTGATACGCGTAGATACAGCGCGAATCGCATCGGCGCGAGAGAGCAGAAATCGCGCAAGCAAAGCACGAAGCCTATTCCCGAGAGAATGTCTCGCATACAGAGGGCCACATACGTCCGTATGCACTTGTATGTGGAGCTTGGCTCCCCTCGCACGCGCAATACACCATGACAAAAGCCCCAACAGAAACGGGTCTTGCGACGTCACTATGTCGGGACGCTCTAGAGAGGTGATGTTAAAGAGCATCCGAATCGTTCCACGGATCTTTCCGGGACCGAATCCGTGCATGGTCCCATTCGGCGCAAAATGAACGGTTTGTCGAGGTCCGTGAGGCACCAGAACATCGAGACGCTCGACAGTAGACGCCTGCATGCGTTGCCTCCGCGCTACCGCACTCTCCTCATTGAACACGTTCCAGTCGCTTGATAGTGAGAGAATTCGCATATCCGAAATGTAACGGTTTTATAGGCTTTTTTCAAGTTACAAACTTGGTTACATGCTTGGTCTGTAAAACCTGGTCACATAACGAAAGGTTTCAAACCCCATGAGCTTGCCCCTGGACCCTCGTGAACCAATCTTCGCTCGTTCACGAAATTCCGCGACAAGCCGCCAAGGTTTAACCTTTGCTGTCTGCGACGCTCGGAAATGCACATGTTACGCACGCGCATTTCTCTCGCTATCCTCGACAGATAAAAAACGGCACGTACTATGATTGGACGATCGTCCAATCATAGTACGTGCGCAAAACGCAAGAATGGCTACTATCACTTCTCTATCAATTCACGCACAATCCGCGCAGTCGCCTCGACCGTTCGCTCGATCGAAAAACGTTTTGCTCGCTTTCGTGCAGCATCGCCAAGTTTGGAGCGGAGTGATTCGTCACTAAGGAGCAGCGGCAGTCCTCTTTCGAGCGCAGCCTCATTGCCCGCGTCAAACAACATGCCGTTCACTTCGTCTTGTACCACTTCCGGATTGCCGCCCACTGCGGTCGCAATAACCGGCGTGCCATGTGCCATGACCTCTATGAGCGTGTGCGACAAACCTTCATAGCGCGAATTGAGAACAAAGACAGATGCGCGCGCAAACCATTCTTTTGCTTCTTCATGCGAAACTTTTCCAATGAGTTTGATTCTCTCTCCCGCGCCAAGCATTTGAATCTCCGTCTCAAGTTTCGCCCGATCGGGCCCATCGCCTATGATAACGAGACGCCAATCTTTGTGCCGAGCGACAACCTCTATCAACTTCGAGAATCCTTTCCACGGTACGAACCTCCCTGACGAGACGATGAGATGTACTTCGCGTGGGGCGGATGCGAGTGACGAGAGGTCAACGCCGTTGTAGACAACGTCGATGTGCCGAGTATGCGGCACCCATGTTGATACTATCTCCGAAAGGTAGTGGCTCGGTGTGATAATGCGCGCTCCTCGATTCACGACAAAACGTTGGATGAGACGCAACAGCGCGACACGAACACCGTAGAAATGTTTTTGGAATTCATCGAGCGAATCCTTCACGCCGAAAAGCTGCGTTCCCTGCTCCCACGCATAATCTCCGGGCACACGAACAATGAGCGGCTTTCGCATTATGAGAGAAACCAGCGCCGCAGGAAGTCCTGTCGAGACAGTATCCTGCACAAGTATTACATCGCTCTTCCTAGAGTGAAGCGCCAGCTTCCATGCATACACAATGTGTCGTATCACTGACGCAAGGTGCCGTACCTCGCTGAATGGCAAGACGGACACATCGATTCCCAATGCCGGAAGGCGCTCTTCAAGCAACTTCGCGTATGTCGCCGGCCCGCCGATCTCGGGAGGATACAAACCTGTCGCAATAAGAAGATGCATGTCAGAACTGTAGCAGAAAGGCCTCCAAATCAGCAGGCGCCAGTTGTCGGGCGCCTGCCAAGGAGATTTGCCCACTCACGTGGGCGATGGTTTACTCGAGATCCTCAAGTTGCTGTTCGACAAGGTCGAGCCACGCGAGCTGCATGGCCCAGCACTCAAGCATCCAAAATTGCCACAGGAACATGGGCTTCTACTCCTCCATAGCCCCCCCAGTGCACAAAACACCCGCTACGCCGTTTCGTCAAGCTTTGAGTGCAAACAGTTTCTCGAACACCCTCTCCTTCATATCTTTCGCAATGATGTCCCAGTCGTATTTTTCTTTCACCATCTCTTTTGCCGTTGCAACAACAGCGCGCACTTTTTCGGGCCGCGACATGATTTC
Organism: uncultured Candidatus Saccharibacteria bacterium; assembly: GCA_964373725.1. Classification (GTDB taxonomy): domain Bacteria; phylum Patescibacteriota; class Minisyncoccia; order Phycocordibacterales; family UBA2100; genus UBA10103. Next base: position 5,032 of record CAYJVW010000008.1, read on the forward strand.
TTTGATCACAAGCGCGATCTGTTCCGGCGAGTCCTTATCAACTGCCCAACCTGTGACCGGTTTGTCAGGGTTTCTTCGCTCGTCAAAAAGAAAATCGGCGATTCCACCCTCCTGCGTTGCGATCACCGGGAGTCCCGCGGCCATCGCCTCAACAAACGACGCGCCGAACGCTTCCGAGCGCGAGGCCCTGATAAAAATATCGCACGCTTTCAAATACTTTGGAATGTCGGAGTGATCTACATGCCCGACAAAATGGACACGACCCTCGACTCGCAACTCTTTCGCAAGTTTCTTAAGGCTGGCCTCGTCCGGTCCAGTACCTAATACGACAAAATGCACATCATGTGGCAGCGTGGGGAGCGCGGCGATGACGTCGTCCACCGCATTTTTGTGCACAAGTCTCGACGTCGTGATCACAAACACATCGCCCATTTTTTTACCGAGCTTGTCTTTAATTTCATTGATAACTTGCGCTGGGTATTCTTGCGAAAAATGAGCCACATCCGCCGCATTTGGAATGATCTCGATCGGCCCTTTGAAGCCACGATGCCTCGCCCACTTCGCAAGATACTTAGAGAGAGGTTGAATGATGTCGGCGAGAAGGAACGCCCGCGAAAAAAGCGGCCACACCGGAAGCATTTTCCGCTCTATATAGGAAATGGGATCGCCCTCTTGCAAGTTGAGAACGAATGGCACGTGCGGATACATCATCTTGAATATCGCCGAGGGAGCGCCGCATGCGTGCGCCATCATCGCCCAGATGCCGTCATACTGATAGTGCCTATGCAGCCGGATCGCCTTCCATGCCGCGAGAAACTGAAAGATCGGTTTGTTGAGATTGAGAGGGAATTTCTTTAGGTCGGCCATCGTCGGATTCTTCGTCGCGATCCCAATACGAGATACAAGCACATTCCCTATGTTTTCTTTTTTTGGAAGCGTTGAATCGTATCGGTTCGTCACCATATGGAACTCAATATCTGGAATGCGCTGCGTAATTTCTTTTATCGCCACTTCAGCGCCCCCAACCGCGTTCGGAAAGTATCCAAGCGAGAAAATAAGAACTTTCCTCATGATCTGCTAGTCACAATGCGCTTGATATAGTCCTCAACGCTGTGTTTTGCACTCCAGCCGATAGCAGCAGCTTTTGTTGTATCAACCGAAGACCCCATGCGATTACCCGGCCGCTCTGGAAGCATTTCAATGGGGCCGCCGAATATTTTCGCGATCTCAAGCACAGAATATTCTCGCGCGTCACCAAGACCAAAATCGTCTCCTTCTCCTTTTTCACCTACAAGCATCAGTCCTTCAATAATGTCGTCTATGTACGTAAAATTTCTTTTTTGAGTTCCGGGCGCCACGACCGTCAGAGGTTCTTTCTTTAAGAATTTCTGTTTGAAGATCTCGATGAGCGTCCCGTACGCGCCTGCACGCTCTCCTGGTCCATAGACGTTATAGAAATAGGTTGTTACATACGGCAGCTTGTACCACGTAGCATAATTTCGCGTCAGTTCCGTGTTCGATGCTTTCGTCCAGGCGTAGGGACTTTGGTCCCGTCCCATGCCTCCGTCGCCGAATTTGGTTGACGATCCCGCATACACGAGCTTGCACCCTTTTTTTCTCCAAAACTCGAGAACACCAAACGTACCGTCTTTATTCAGATCCCAGACGAGTGCAGGTTCTGTAAAACTGATCTCGACGCGCGAATATTCGCCGAGGTGGTAGATGAGGTCAGGGATTTCTTGTATATATTTCTCGATATCCTTGGTATGTCCTTCAAGGTAGTCAACCCCTTCAACATGATTCTCTTTAGAGCCGGTAAAGTAATTGTCGAGCGAGATTACTTTGTGACCGTCCTTCGCCAATCGACGGCACAAGTGCGAGCCGACGAACCCAGCACCGCCAGTCACAACTACCGTCTTCTTTCCATTTTTCATAAGAGACATTGCGTCGAGTCCGCACAAAGACTGTACCACATAACCGTCTTATGCGACGCTGTAATCCAAGATTCCCAAAATATAGCACAGATTCCACGGCCGTTGCATCTATCCTATATTTTGTAACAGGGCTATTATCGCTCGCGGTCTCTTTTCAATCCAAACTTTCTCATCAGCAATTCTTCCCCGGTGATAGCCGTTGCCTCAACTCTGATGACATTTCGATAGAGCCGTTTATCTTCTTCCAAAAGGAATACGAGCTCGGCACACTCGTGGGGATGCACCCAGACGCTCTGTTGCAACTGGTGGAAACCGGCACGTTTAAGAACAAGGCGCAGAGCACTGCGACTTTCGCGCCACACCTCGGGTACGTCAAAGGCGACTAGACGCCACTTCCCGTCCCACGAAACCTTCCCCTTCAGGCCTTGCCGCAATCGCACGATTTCTCGCTCAAGCAATTTCCGACCACTTGGAGTAAGCCCCACGTTTTCTTCGGAAGTTGCCGTGATGTATCCTCGCTCTTGCAAGCGGCATACCGCACGCTCGACCGATTGTCTGGCCGCCGCACGCTCGCGCGCAATCGCATACATTCTCTTCGTGCTCCTTCCTGACATGAGGATGGAAATCATCAGATCACCAAATGACAGCTGACTCATCACGTCATACTCCACCTTGCCTAGTTTTGTTCTTCTGTAATAACGCCTATTCATTACAATGCGGAATATAGCACAGATTCCACGGCCGTGGAATCTGTGCTATATGTTTCAGAAGTTTGTTATGTAGATAGTCACACGTCGTCCGAGTCGTCTACAATGTTCCACTCTTTTTTCCGAGCACGCTGCATTATAAACGCCGCGCCCGCACCAAGAAGTGCGACTGCTCCTGCGCCGCCCCACCACATCAGATTTCCTTCCCAGGCGCTCGCTGCAACGGCAGCTTGCGTATCTGAATTTTGAACGGGCGCGCTTGCTTCTTCAACAACATCTGTCGATTCTGGTTCCACTTTTGGCTTCTCTTTCGCGGCACGGACGATGGGTCTGGGACTCTCTTTTTTCACGTCTGCTACTTGCGCTCTCGACGCAGAGCTCTGCGTTGCAACAACTTCCTGCTTAGTCTCTCCCGGATGAAAAATCAACGCCTCGTTCGGCGAGAGAAGTTCCGGCTTCGAACCGACAAAGAAACCAAGTGTTTGCGGCGCAAGTCGAATTGAAGCGCCCGGGAGAACGATTGTGTTTGCAGGCACTGTAAAAGTCTTCCCTTGATCGCGAACTTTCCAGAGAGATAGGTCGAGCTCCATGCGCGCCTTGTTCTCTATAGATACGCCGCCGTCAGAAAATACCAAGAACGCTATGTCAGCAGCTATCGCCTCGACAACAATGCGCGCCGTTGCGCTTTCTTCCTGGTATCCAGCATTCAGGACAACGATATATCGGCCCGGGTAGGTGAATTGATGAGATACGTTTGCTCCTTCAGCTCCCTTCCCTCCATCTCCAAAACTCCATGCGAATGTCGCACCATCGATTCGCTTCTTTTCACTATTCTGCGCCGTCGCTTCAAACTGCACGTTCGTCCCCGCAATCACCGTACGATCTTTTCCAAGGGAAATCGTAAACTTTGGTGCGGTAGACGAATTCGACTCGGACTTCTGCGTGCCGCCGCCCGAAGAATTCGAGCTGCTTGATCCGCTGCTCGTATTGGAATTATGAGATGAGGACCCGGATGATACCGCCGGCGGGATCGTCCCAGAGCCCGGTGAAGGCGCTCCGGGCGTAAGAGTTGATCCGCCGCTTCCACGATGCAAAGAGTTGCCATCGCCTGCAGCACCCGTTTCTTTCGAATACGTAATTGAATCGATCGTCGCACCTTCAGCGTTGATGAGAGAAATTGTGTCGCCGGTATTGTTGAGACTCAAGACCGTATCGAGTACATTAGAAACCGACGGATACATGGCCGTAAACGTCGGCGCATCCGCTGCGAGCACAAGATAGCCCCCGGGAGAAATCGTCATCGATCCAACGCTCCCGTTCTTGGGAGGCTCATTCAGAACGTGATTCGAGCCGTCATTGATCTTCCATCCGGTGATGTCTACTGCCGCAGACCCGCCATTATATAGTTCCACCCACTCTCTATCCGTATCCGTGCCCTCAAGGTCATACATGATCTCGCTGATCGTGACCTCTGCAAAAACGCCTGCGGGGACAAGCGTTGCTATTGCTCCGATCAACAAAGTTTTATACATGCTCTTCCCCGCCATGCAGCACTTGTTCAAGAAGTTCCGCGGAAACTTCTCCGGTGGAGCCCGTTTCTTCTTCATGTTTTTGCTCTGGCGGTCTCGCGGATTCCACACGCATCTCTCTTGCAGCCTTGCGAGCACGAAGTATTTCGATCGGCGTGCGAGGAGTTTCCGGTGCGAGAGTGCTTGCGGCGGTGAGCGCCGCGCGAAGCGCGGCGCGATCCGAACTAGGTGCCTCGGACACTTTCGCATGTGTCGGCTCACCCGGCTTTTTGGTCTCGTGCGCATTCTTTTCTCTCTGCTTCTTTTCCTGCTTCGAGAGCGGTGCGAAATCTTGCTGCCGCTTCATAACGATAGCTTCCATCTCCGCTCGAGGACGCGCATACAAGGCGCGCGAATTATGGACGACATCCTGTCGGTACGAAACAGAGGGCATCTCTATCGGCGGAATCGTCTCTGCTGAAAACGGCGCCGATCCGACGCCATCGATCATAAGCGTAAGATATATCTGCCCGACGCCAAGGCCGACGAGATCCTCGGGCGTAAACGTCGGCTCGAAGATTGTTTTCAAGACATCCGCGTCGAACGGACCGACCCGAAATGCGATCAGCGTGCCAACGTTTCCGAACACGGCATTGCGCACATTCTCCTCCATCTGCTCGATGTACTGATTCGCGAGCGTGAGCGCGAGCTTGTATTTGCGAGATTCGGAAAGAATGTCGGCAAATGCCTCGTTCATCATTGACTGGAATTCATCCACATAGAAATACACGCGCGGCAATTGCGCGAGGCGCGAGGCGGGTTCATCCGCGCGCGACATCGCCGCAAGATATATTTTGACGGTGATCATGCTCCCGAGAAGCTGCGCGTTTGACTCCCCCATGCGACCCTTTGAGAGGTTGACGATGAATATTTTCTTCTCGTCCATCATCTGCCGCAGATCGAACGTGGATTTTGGCTGGCCGATGATATTCCTAACGAGCGGGTTTGCGGTAAATTGGCCGACCTTGTTCTGTATAGCGGGAGTCGCTTCCTGCGTGTAGCGATCTGTATACATTGCAAATTCTTCTTTCCAGAACGTCTTCACGATAGGATCGGTAATTTTCTCGATAACTGCTTTCCGGAATTCTTTGTTCGAGAGCATCCGGTTCACATCAAGGAGCGTCGCGTCCGGATATTCGAGGAGTGCGAGAAGCGTGTTCTGCAAAATGTATTCCATTCGAGCGCTCCACATATCCACCCAGATGCGCTTGAATGCGCCCATGAGACCCGAGACGACGAGATGCCGCTTGTCATACCCGACGTCTTCCATCACGTTGAAGCCGATGGGGTGATCGGTGTCGAATGGCGCGAAATAGAGTACGTCTTTGACGCGTTCAAATGGCACGAAATCCAACAGTTTCTCTGCCGACGCGCCGTGCGGATCAATAAAGCAAATTCCCTCCCCGTTCTGAATGTCCTGGATCGCCATGTTTTCCATCAGAGTCGACTTACCCATGCCGGTTTTTCCGATGATGTACATGTGTTTTCCTCGGTCCTCGCCACGAATTCCAAAAAGCTCGCGCTTCCCGCGCGTGTGCGTCGCCGCAAAATACGTTACGCGGCGATCAGGATTTTGCTGGTCGGATTGAGGTGGCATTACGCATAAGTATATCTCAAAAGGCAAAGGGCAAGCACGCAAGCGTGCTTGCCCTTCGGGTCAGCGTGGTCCGTAGCGCATCGCGAGATACGCGACGATGACCGTCAAGACGGCCATCAGCGCGATCCCGAAAATAGCCCCCCAGTCACGCCGGTTTCCCTTGTGGGCCATGTCTCCTCGCTAGAGAAAAACAAGCCCGCCAGCCATCGCTAGTATACGGTATGGCGATGCATCTAAAGTAAGTTGTTCACTGTTCCGTCTTTAAAATTTGGCGTAACGAATCGTACCGATTCGCCGGATCCCAAAACATCCAACTGTTGAGCCCTGAATCGTATGTTGCCTTGATCTGTTCCTGTACCATAGCAGGTGTGTATTCGACGGGATAGTCGAAATCCTGTAACCAGGGACGAATTTTATTCCGATCGTAGCTCGGTTTCGTATAGATCGCAGGGGTCGAGGTTCCAATGCGTTCTTGGGCAAATCCCGCAACGGGCGTCGTCGATGCGACTGCGCGACGCGCAGCTTCCGACATCGAGAAATGCACGATGTCGTAGGAGTGCGCGTTCACGTCTTTGTAGCCGTGGAAGCCGGTCGGATAGTGCGACGGATACACCATCGGCGCGATGTAGTCGAAATACGGAAGCGCGCGCTCAAGCACTTGCCCAATATTCAGGTCGTCGGTGTTGGTTGAGGTCATGCCGAATAAATCCGCAGAAAGCACGGGCGTGTGGTCTGGCTGATCCTTTCGCACGGCTTCGGTGAGGTACTTAAAAAATGTCTCCAACATTTCCTGATGCGACACAGCCGCTTGCGCATACCGCGTGTCTTTCATATCGCCATCAGACGGATAGCGAATGTAGTCGAAATTTATTTCATCGACGCCAAGATCATGCGCTTCGCGCGCTAGTGTCACGATGTAGTCATGGAATGGTTTTGATCCGACATCGACAAACGAGAGTCCTTTCCTATCTTTCCACGGCGCCCCACGCGAAGCGCTTTGCACCGCCTGTTCCGGATGCGCTTTCGTGTAGACGGGATCCTGGAACACTGTCAGGCGGCCGATGACATAGATATTGTTATCGTGCATTTGTTTGACCAGCTCTCGGAAGTCGGAAATCGTGCAGCCGGTACCTTTGAGTGCTGTTTCGGATGGGAACGACACAGTGCCGCTGTAATCCTTAAGATCAAGAACGATAGAATTTAGCTCTGTATTATTCACGAGTTTTATCAAGCCCGACCGAAGCGACGGCGTACCGCCGTAGCACTGCGTCATGTAAATGGCTTTGACCGCTTCCGGCGTCGCTATGTGCTCTACGGCGGGCTTTGGCGGAATGAGCTTACTCTCATCAGTATTCGATGCGAGCGGTTGCGAACGATCGAATGATACGGACGGACCGAGCAAATCGAACGCCTCTCCGAACGCGTAAGTCCCCACGCCGAGAACTATCACGCCCACGATAAGCGCGGAATATCTGAAGCGTTTAGGGCTTCTAGTTTTCTGTATCATGCCGCGAGAAATCGAGCGGACTGTTTTCGACGGATGCGCGAGGTGCAGAATCAGAAGTCTGCTGCGTGCGGCTTCCCCGCCTGCGGACGACGATACCGAGTGCGATGATGATAATTCCCGCGATGAGGAGAAGCACCGTGTCCCAACTGTTCGGAAACCCCAAAAAAGGCAGCAGCGCCACAAACGCACCGAAGAGCATGATGAGAGCGTCGAGGGTCATAAAAACTATACTACAAACAATAAACAATACATTATAAAAAGCAATCGCACCGATTTTACCTATTGTATATTGTTTTTTGTATGTTGTATGATCACTACAAACTCGCCGCGGGCTTTGCCTTCCTTTTCCAATCGCTCCGCAAGTTCTGCCGGGGCCCCAACGAGTACCTCTTCGTGAATTTTCGTCAACTCTTTCGCGATTGTGACCTTCTTCTCGGAGGCGACACCTCCTAGTTCCCGCAGCAACTTGAGAATTCGGTGAGGCGACTCGAATAATACGACCGGATGCTTGCTTGCCGCAATTTCTTTGAGAGCGGTTTGTCTTCCTTTTTTATGCGGCAGGAACCCCATAAATATAAATTCATTCATTGGAATTCCTGCGATTGAGAGCGCAGCAGAAAGAGCAGACGGCCCGGGAATTGTTTCTATTTTTATCGAGTGCCCTGCTTCGCCAGCGGCTTCGCAGGACTGGCGCACAGCTCTAACGAGCCGTGCGCCAGGATCCGAAATGCCCGGCGTACCGGCATCGGACACAAGCGCAACTTTCTCGCCCCGTTCCAGACGCCCAATTATTTCCTCCGCTTTCGCAATCTCTTTCGCGGCATCCAGCCGATATACGGACTTCGTAAGTCCATATTTAGTAAGCAGCTTCGCCGTTACTCGCGTATCTTCGGCATAAATACCATCCGCTTCTTTCAGCGTCCGCAGAGCCCGAAGCGTGATGTCTTCGAGATTGCCTATCGGCGTTGCAACAATCGAGAGCTTTCCCATACATTATTGCGTAATCTGCTCTGCAACTTTGTAAATATCACCTGCGCCCATGGTTATGAATAGAGTGTTGGCCACTAGGGTATCGGGTCTAGTGAAATGCAAATAGATCTCGTGGAGAGAAGGCAAAGAGTGGGCGGGAGTACCGAGTGCGGAGATTTTTTGTGCAAGGATGTCGCTCGAGACCCCCGAGATGGGCTGCTCGCGGGCAGCGTAGACGGGAGCGAGAACAATTTCGTCTGCTGTTGCGAGCGCTTTCGCAAAATCGTCCATTAAATCACGGGTACGGCTAAAGAGGTGTGGATGGAACGCGACGACTATTTTTTTATCGGGAAATTTCTCTCGCGCCGCTTCGATGGTTTTTGCGACAGCTGTCGGATGATGCGCATAATCGTCATACACAAGCGCTCCATTCGCAGTTTCACCTTTGTATTCAAAGCGCCGCCACGAACCTTTAAATCCTGCAAGTGTACGAGCAATACTCCCCTGCTCGATGTCAGGAAATGCAGCTCGCGCTGCGGCAGCCGCGGCACGTGCATTTTCGCGATTGAATTCTCCTATCACTTTCAATGTCGGGAGATCGTAACTCCCGACATCGGTGTAGTCAACAATTCGCGCGCGTACATGGGAAAGAATCGGAATGATATTTGGAGAATTTGGATTAGTCACAATTGTGCCCGATTGGGGAACACGCTCCGCTGCTGCGCGAAATGTATTCTGCAGGGCCGAGAGAGATGGAAAAAAATCCGTGTGGTCGAGCTCAATATTGGTAATGACGAGAATTTCAGGCTTCAATTCTAGTAAGTGATCGCGATACTCGCATGCTTCGATCACATACAAGTCAGACTTGTAAACCGACAAGTCTGACTTGTCAGAAGCCAGAAAATTCGATCCCCAATTACGGACAATTGACCCCACAATTGCTGTTGGATTTTTCCCCGCAGCTTTCAGAATCATTGCTAGCATGCCGGTCGTCGTTGTTTTTCCGTGCGTGCCCGCGACCGCGATGGTCATGCCCGACTTGCTTACAATTCCAAGCATTTCAAAGTAGGAAATCTGCTTGATGCCCATTTCGCGGGCACGCACCCGCTCTCTGTTATCCGCATTCACCGCATCGCTATACACGAGCAATTCAGTATCAGAAGGTATGTTGCACTCATCGTGACCAATGCACACATGTATTCCTTTTTCTGCAAGCATCGCGGTCGTCGGCGACTCTTCTCTGTCCGATCCGCTCACAGATTTCCCCTGATGCTGCAAAAGTTGCGCAAGCGCCGACATGCCGATCCCGCCGATCCCAACCATATATATACGAGACGCATCCTTCATAATGATTCGAGCATACCACTGCTATCGCAACGAGTCGAAACAGACTACAATGCAAGGACATGAACGTAATCAAGAAGGTAGATAAGTTCAACTTCGAAGAATTAAGAATGGGTGCAACGAGTGCAGACCCAGAAATGCGAAAAAAGATGTTCATCGACTACTTCGAGAGATTCGAGGAATTTCCCTCGTACCTTTTTGACAACAGTCAGGGAATCGACAAACTGCTGCTTCAAACGATCCAGGATATCGCAAACGATTCCGGGACCTCCGAGCTTATGCAAAAAGGCATAGTAACCCTCATGGAGCGACTCCCCTCTGCCATGGACGAGACATTCCCGAAAGCAGCGCAAATCTAGACCTTCACGCCGTGCTTTTTTGCGAGCGCGACAAATTGATCGCCTCGGTCGAATTCGTTCTTGAAGTATCTTCCAAATGAAGAAAATGCGGGGCTGTAAAGAATGATTTCGCCAGATTTCGCGACCGAAAACGCGCGATCAATCGTCGCCTTGAGCCCCTCTTCTTCGTACACATCGAGGCCCTGGTTTTTCATCGCGAACACCGCGTCACGGATACGATCAGTACCCCGCTCCTTGAACATGACAACCTTTGAACAATGCTTCGGTATTTCTTCCACTAAACCGGACATATCCAGTTTTTTATCATCGCCGCCTACGATAAGCACGATATTTTTCCTGCTTCCTAACGCACGAAGCGCCGCAATCGTCGCTTCCGGCGTCGTTGAGTTGTTGTCGTTGTAGATTTTAACGTCGTTTGATTCACCCATATATTGCAAACGTCCCTCTACTCCTTCAAACGATTCAAGCCCGGCACGGATTTGATCGTCCGGAAGTCCGAGCGCCCTCAGCGCGCCTGCCGCAAGCGCTGCATTCAAGCGATTGTGTTCTCCCGGGATTTTTAGTGTCCAATCAGCAGGAATCGGGGGAGGTACATGCGGCGCGACCAGAGGTCGCGCCGCATTGATTTTTCTTGCAATCGATTCGCCAACGATAAGTGTGTTGCCATCTTTCTGATTTCGGAAAATGTTCGCCTTATCCTTGGAGTACGTTTCCAAGTCAGGATAATAATTCTGGTGATCAGGATACAGATTGGTAAAGACAGCGATATGCGGACTGATCTTCAAATCGCCAAATCCTTGCAACTGCCACGAATCAAGTTCCAAGACAACGATGTTTCCTTTTTTAATGTCCGGCAACATCGCAAGCGTCGAGACTCCGCGAATATTCCCGCCGAGGAATGTTCTAGTGTTTTGCAAAACACTAGAATGATAAATCATCTGCGAAACGGTTGATTTACCGCGCGTCCCTGTGACTCCAATAATTGTGGCTCCGATCCCGGACGCAAATTTTGCAAAAAGAGCTGTCGACATATATACCGGAATATTTTTCGAGCGCGCCGCGGCAATATATGGAGAATCGAGCGGAACACCTGCCGCCTTGATCACCATGTCGCAATTTATGAAATCCTCTTCGCGCTGTTCGCCTAGCCGAAAAGTAATGTTCGAAAATCGTTTGAGTTTATCAACCGATGCCTGCAATTCGGCTTCCGTTTTCCGGTCTGTGATAAGGAGTTCCTTGCAGTGCGTTGCAATGAATTCCGCATCACCGATTCCGCGACCCAAAAGACCGAGACCTAATATTGCTACCTTTTTGCCCTTGAAAAAATCTTTATAGTTCATGTGATCTCGATCGAGTAGAGTTCGCCCGAAAACATCTCTTCGACTCTCCTTCTGAAATGCTCCGAGTCCTTCGAGATCTTGAACATCATGTTTCCCTTGCCATGTATGTTAAATCGTTGCGCTGCCTCGATGGCAACCGCTCCAGCAGGATCGAAATATTCTACATCACCGAACAGTTTTTTTGCTTCCTCCTCTATAATACTCCTCGCGAGCGGATAGTGCGTGCAGCCAAGAAGAATTTGATCGTACTTCTTCCCTTTTCGTTCTTCCAATGCTCGTCTAACGATATCCGCGATCTCGGGCGCCGACGCTCCAAATTCTATCGAACTTGCAAGACCCGAGATCGGAAGTGGGTCAAGAAGAACAATGACATCGAGTGCATCAGAATATAGCTTCGACGCGATAGTCGCTTGCGTTGCAATGAGTAGTACACGTTTTCCCGCATGCCTCCGCATTGCGCGCGCTGTTGGACGCGTCATATCAACGATTCGCGAGTGGGAGGCCACGCCTGATAAGACTGACGCTGAAACGGAATTGCATGCGACGATGATCTCGCTTGCCCCAAAATGCATCAGAGATTGGATTCCATCGGTTGTCAACTGAATGAGATCGGCTGCCGAACGCGAACCGTATGGGGCGTTCTCAATATCGCCAAAATAGACCACATCTGCCTGCGGAGCACGAGTGCGAAGCGCCTGAAGTACTGTGAGGCCCCCCGAGCCAGAGTCAAAAATGCCGATCATCAAGCGCACTATAACGTAAACGTGGCTTTAATGCCTTCGAATGGACGTTTCGAACGTTATCCACATCGACTTCAAAACTTTCCTCTTACGAGCATGGTGGTATCATGAGGTTCGCATACAAGAAACCGCGTGAACTCTCGTAATGTGAAGCCAAGCTCTCCTCTTCACACCCGAGCGAACGTTCGATACGCGCTTTCCATCTTCACAGAGGCACGCCGCCTCCTGTGAGAAGATGAAAGGCCTCGTATCCTAAGATTTCGATGCGCTTTCCCCGCCTCAAAAAACGAGGGGGAGGGGGGTTACCCGAAGATAATTGCAAAAGCCGCCTATGGTCATCTCAATCCAGAAACGCGATGGCACGAAAGAGCCATTCAACGCGGACAAGATCAACCGCTCCATCGAGCGCGCCACCCTGGGACTCCTCGACCCTATCAGCATGGTGACGCAGATAGCGACAGAGACGCGCCTCACGCTCTACGACGGCATTACGACTGAAGAAATGGACGCTGCGACTATCAATGCCTCCGTACAAAACATCAAAGAAGATATCGAATACGACAAAGTCGCGGTGCGGCTTCTTCTTAAAACCGTCTACCGCCGCGTCGTCGGAGAATACGATCACGACCCGGCAGAACTTGCAGAAAAACATCGGGCGCAATTTCCTCTCCATATTAAAAAACACGTCGCGTCCGGGCTTCTCGATACCCGAATGGAAAGTGTATTTGATTTAGAGAAACTTGCAGACGCGTTAAGAATAGAGCGCGACGAACTGTTTAACTACGCCGGCCTCTCTTCTCTCTTGGATCGTTACTCGATGCGCAACGAAAATCAGAAGCGCATCGAAACTCCACAATACTTTTTTATGAGAATCGCGATGGGACTCTCATACAACGAAAAGAATCCAACCGAGTGGGCAATTAAGTTTTATGACAAGATGTCGAAGCACCACTATATTGCCGGAGGCAGCACCAATATAGGGGCGGGTACGGCGCGTCCCGCACTGTCCAACTGTTTCCTCCTCGAAGTGCATGACGACATGGATCACATCGCGAAGTCTGTCGCGGACGTAATGAAAATCTCGAAATCATCCGGTGGCATCGGTGTTTCAATCACAAAGTTGCGCGCCGCTGGCTCTCCTCTCAAATCTTCGAATACGGTTTCTTCAGGGCCGACACCGTTTGCAAAAATCATGGACACCGCAATTCGCGCCGTGCAGCGAGGCGGAAAAAAACTTGGAGCGCTCTGTTTCTACATGGAAAATTGGCATTACGACTTTTCCGAATTTATAGACTGGAAGCACAACGCGGGCGACGATTACCTTCGCATGCGAACGGCAAACACCGCCGTATTTCTCTCTGATGAATTCATGCGCCGAGTCGAAGCGGGAGACGATTGGTACATGTTCGATCCTAGGGAGACATCCGACTTGAATGAACTCTACGGCCAGAAATTTTCAAAGCGTTATAGAGAGTACGTAGGCATGGCAAAAGAAGGAAAACTGCGGATGTTCAAGAAAGTGCCTGCAACCGAGCAGTGGCACCAGATTCTCGTCGCGCTCCAATCTACATCGCACCCATGGCTCACATGGAAAGACCCCGTCAATTTGAGGGCCTTAAACAACAATACGGGGACGATTCACATGTCGAATCTCTGCACAGAAATCTGCCTCCCGCAAGACAGAGACAACATCGCGGTTTGTAATCTCGCGTCCCTCAATCTAGCCGCGCACATAGAAGGAAAAGAGATCAATTGGATGAAGCTCGAAGAGAGCATCAGGATGGCAGTGCGCCAGCTCGATAACCTGATAGATATCAACGTCCTCCCTATTCTCGAGGCTACGCGCTCCGATCAAGAAAACCGCGCGGTAGGGCTCGGTGTCATGGGCTTTGCGGATGCCCTAGAACAACTCTCGATGTCATACGAGAGCCCTCACGCATGGGATTTTGCCGACCGCGTCTTTGAATTCGTCAGCTACATGGCAATAGATGAGAGCGCAAACCTGGCGCGCGAACGAGGAAGCTACAAACGTTTCGAAGGCTCTGGCTGGTCAAAAGGATTGGTACCGCTCGATACGATTGAAAACGTTGAAAAAGACCGCGGCACAACGATTGATCTTCCGAAAATAACAAAACAAAAACGCCTCGATTGGGACAAGCTTCGCGTAAAAGTAAAAGGCGGCATGCGAAATGCCACGCTCATGGCTGTTGCGCCGAATGCGAACATCGGCCTCGTTGCTGGCACAACCCCCGGCATTGATCCGAGGTTCGCGCAAGTTTTCTCGCGCAACAAAATTTCCGGGAAATATTTGGATCTCAATCACAACCTCGTCAAAGATTTGAAGAACATGGGGATCTGGGACGACGTAAAGGAGCAAATCATCGAAGATCAGGGTGATATTTCAAAAGTTGAAAATCTTCCTGCGTACCTCAAAGAAATCTACAAGACCGCATTTACCACTTCTCCGTTTGCGTACATAGAAGTTGCAGCGCGCGCGCAAAAGTGGGTAGACCAAGCGCTCTCGCGTAACATGTACATCGAGAGTCGCGACATGGACGATATGAAAAATGTATACATGACCGCGTGGAGGAAAGGATTAAAAACAACGTACTACCTCCACATGAAGCCGCGGCACACGGCAGAACAATCAACGACAAGCGTGAACAAATCCGAGATGACCGGAAAGCGCGGATTCGGGGCGATCAAATCGGCAGCCATGAGCCTGCCCGCGCTGACAGACATTCCTCTCAATGCCGCCTCACCGGTTGAGATTGATGTGCCATCGCCTGTTCGAGTCGAAGAGACTGTGGTAGTTGAGGCGCGAGGATTTGCCACCGTCTCGGCTCGCGCGCCTGAAGCAACAGTGCAAGTCTCTCTCGCTGCGGTTGCCGCAACATCTACCAAAGAACCCGAATCTGCTTCAGAGCAAACCGGAGAAGCGGAGAAACAGAAGTCACTCGTCTGTCCAGTTGACCCACAAGAACGCCTCGTGTGCGACGCGTGTCAATAAAATAACGAACGTAGCGACTATATTTTATGCTATTAGGAAAAGCAGCCCCGGAAGACTACAACATTCACCCCAGCCAGTACCCGTGGGCGAAAGAACTCTACGCCCAGGCCGTGCGGAACACGTGGTTCCCCCACGAAATAGCGCTCAAAGAAGATCTCGATGATTGGGCGAAAATGACGGAAGACGAAAAGCACGCCGTCGAGTTCCTTATCGCATTCTTCAATCCGGCGGAATTGATCGTGAATCGCGTCTTGGCGCTCGGCGTCTATCCGTATCTAAAATCCGCGGAATGCCACCTGTATCTCGCGAAGCAGATGTGGGAGGAGGCGAACCACTGCATAGGATTCGAGTATATCCTCGAGACCTTCCCCATCGATCGTGATCGCGCATTCTCTTTGCACGAGCAAGTGCCCTCCATGAAAGCAAAGGAGGAGTATATCAACAAATACATGCGGCGCATGACGGAGGAGAAGCTTGATATAACGACGCCGGAGGGAAAGCGCGATTTCGTGAGAAACCTCACGGCGTACAACATCGTGATGGAAGGCATCTGGTTCTATTCGGGATTCATGGTGGCGCTTTCATTCCGCCAGAGAAACCAATTGCGCAATGTCGGCAGTCTCATCAACTGGGTACTGCGCGACGAGTCGCTCCATCTCAAATTCGGCATCAATCTTATCCACGGCATTCTCGAAGAGAATCCTGAATTGGTATCCCCGGAGTTTGCGGCCGAGATACGCGACATCGTCATCGAGGGCGTTGAACTCGAGACCGCGTTCAACAAAGACCTCTTCCCGCGAGGCATACTCGGACTCAACGCCGATTACGTGAACCAGTATGTCCAGTACGTCGCGGACCGCCGACTCGTCGAGCTGGGACTCGAAAAGCACTACAACGCGACTAATCCCGCGAAATGGATGTCTGCCGCGACCGACGTGTTCGAGCTCGTCAATTTCTTCGAAGCACAGAACACCAACTACGAGGTGAATTCTGGAGACACACAGAAGAAAGCGGTTTGAAGACCGACTCTACTGACATAGGCTAATTCGTGCGATTAGCCTACGAGTTCTATGTTAGGAGCTACTAGAAGCCGACGCAACATAGGAAATATTCGTGGAATTTTGTAGTGGTGAGTTCGGGGTGAAATGAAAGGGCGAGATAGTATTTGTCGCGGACTCTCTGTTCGCAAGCAAAAATCTCTTCCCCGTCTTTGGCAAGTACGGCGACTCCTTTTCCCACTCTCACTATTTTCGGAGCACGGATGAATGTCGCCTTAATTTTACCGACATGGGTCACGATATTTTTCTCAAATGACTCGTTTTGTCTTCCGTATGCATTCCTCTCTACCTCGATATCCATAAGAGCCAGAGTTCTTTGATCGTACGCTTTGCCGCGCACTTTCTTGGCCAGTAATATTGCCCCAGCACACGTGCCGAAAATATTCTTTACCTTTCTCATAGCCGGAAACATACCTTCTCTCTCACAGAGTTTTTGCAATGTAGTACTCTCGCCGCCAGGAATAATGAGTGCATCCAAGTCTTTTAAATCTGCTGTAGTGCGCACTTCTATTGCTTCGATCGGTAGTTCAAGATTTTGTGCGGCTTCATAAGCCGCATCAACGTGTTCAATCACATCGCCGTGGAATGCGAGTATCCCTATTTTGAGAGTAGCCATGTTAAACGCCTCGACTTGCGTACCTAGTCTCGAGTTTCGACAACTCCTGCCCTTTCATCGCTTCTCCCATATTCTCGCTGACAGCCGCTATCTTTTTCGCGTCCTTGAAATGCGCGACCGCGTCGACAATCGCTTTTGCCCGTTTTTTTGGATTCGCGCTCTTGAAAATGCCCGAGCCGACGAACACGCCTTCGACCCCAAGCTGCATGCAGAGCGCCGCGTCCGCAGGAGTTGCAATGCCGCCCGCCGCAAAATTGACGACGGGCAATCGCCCGAGTTTTGCGACTTGTAAGACTAATGCGTACGCAACTCGATATTCAGAAGCTTTTTCTCGCAGTTTCTTTGTATTGTTGCTCTTAAAAAGCTTTTGAAGTGCCGAAACTTCTGCATGTATCGTGCGAATATGCCTCACAGCTTCTACAATATTGCCTGTTCCCGCTTCACCTTTCGTGCGGATCATCGCTGCGCCTTCTTGTATTCGCCGCAGAGCCTGTCCAAGATCAATAGCGCCGCACACAAACGGCGCAGTAAATTTCGTCTTGTCAATGTGAAATTGTTCATCCGCGGGTGTCAAGACTTCGCTCTCGTCGATGTAATCCACTTCAAGCGCTTCGAGTATCTGCGCTTCCACAAAGTGGCCGATCCGGCATTTTGCCATGACCGGGATCGTCACGGCTTTCTGTATCTCTTTTATCATCCGCGGGTCCGACACGCGGGCAACGCCCCCGTCTGCTCGAATATCCGCTGGCACCCGCTCTAATGCCATAACAGCGACCGCTCCTGCTTTTTCCGAGATCCTCGCCTGCTCGGCATTCACGACGTCCATAATGACGCCGCCCTTTAGCATCTGGGCAAGTCCTGATTTAACGCGAAAAGTGCCCTTTTTCATGCTGATTTTGAATAAGCACTATACAACAAAAGTCCTATTCCGCACATCCAAAATCAATATATCCCTTATCTATACGACCGCATAGGTAAGGGATATATGCACCAAGCCAGTGTCGTCCAAATTAAAAACTAAAAGAGTTTCTGGCCTTGAGCTTTCCAACGTGTATAGAGATAGCACGCAGCGGCAAGATACATAACCGCAGTAACCACAAACACGATATAATTCGATGTGATATTCATGCCGATATTCGTGCCGAGAAGTCCGACAAATCCTAGATTAAGGCCAGAGACTATGGATACGGCAAACGCTACCATGTCCTTTGTTTCGTTCCCGCCGAATACTTTCATTCCGCTTTGATACCAACGATAGAGAAGATATGCGGATGCAACACCTGAAATCACCCACGCTAGTTTCAAGAGCGCATACGCAAGCCCGTACAGCGGCGAGAACGCGAGAAAATACAAAACAGGCGGCACACCTCCTAATAGGAGCGCCATCGCAGCAATCACCAACCGCGCCTCTGACCACAAGAAACTGTACCGCTCAAGTCTGTCTTGTGTGGCATGGTCTTTGAGGTCCATAAAAGACGAGGTCAGTCGAGAAATACTTTCGCACCTTCCTTAGCGCGCTCTTTGAGTTTGACTGCCGCGTCGTCTCCTTTCTTAGCGGATGCAACATCGGCATGATCAATCTGAAGAGAGGTAATGGTGTCCTCAAATTCTTCCTCTCCCTTCTTCACTTTGATGGTATCTCCCTTCGTGAGCTTGCCCGTCAGCTTGATGACGGCAACTCCAATCTTGTCGTACCAATGCGTAACCGAACCAATTTGTTTCGCCATATAAATGTAGGTAAATGGATCGCTATCGACCGCGCTCATTATACCATGAGTATCTACAACGCTGCTCGAAAGCGAGTTCCAATTCTAATCTGACACAGAGCGGTTTTACTTACCCCTGCGCCGTTCACGCGTAGCGTACTCCTTGAGAACAATTTCGAGATCTGCTCTGCTAAATGCAGGCCAGTATGCTTCCACGAAAAATAATTCGCTATACGCGATTTGCCACAGAAGGAAATTGGAAAGCCGTTGCTCGCCTCCCGTACGAATGATGAGATCGGGATCAGGCATATCCCTCGTCCACATATTCTCTGAGAGAGATTTCTCGGTTATCATCTCCTTCGCTTCCGCAATGGCTCGCGCAGCTTGCACAATCTCTGTTCTGCCACCGTACGAAATACACATCCACAAAGTAAGCTTTGGTCTTTTCGGATTTTTTTCTTCGGCCTTATCCATCGCATCTTGAAGGGTTTGGGGAAGACGCTTGATCTCCCCGACAAAACGGGCTGCAATTCCTTCATCTCTAAATTTCGCCAAACCTTCACGTACTTTCGACTCAAAGATTTTCATGAGATACGAGATCTCTTTCTTCGGTCGGTCCCAATTCTCTGTCGAAAAAGCATATACGATCATATGTTGAATACCAATGTCGCGGGCAGCGCGGACAATTGGCTCCAGATTATCTATTCCTCTCCGGTGACCCTCAAACGATGTAAGTCCATGCTCCCTTGCCCACCTTCGATTACCATCAAGAATAATTCCGATGCATACAGGAATGTCCGGCGTATCGCTCATACTCCAAAGCTAGTAGACAATATTGAAGTC
The DNA here is from genome assembly GCA_964373725.1 of uncultured Candidatus Saccharibacteria bacterium. GTDB lineage: Bacteria > Patescibacteriota > Minisyncoccia > Phycocordibacterales > UBA2100 > UBA10103. Next base: position 24,330 of record CAYJVW010000008.1, read on the forward strand.
GTCAAATTTTTTCGCGGGTTCCCGCCACTCGCTATCGACAACATTGACGCGCGAT
>CAYJVW010000009.1:0-16307 GCA_964373725.1 uncultured Candidatus Saccharibacteria bacterium
GCGTGTCGCTTTGGACTAAGCTCGTACGCCCCTAAGGTTAAACCTTAGGTCTAAGGTTTAACCTTAGGATTTTCCGGATGTTTCTTCACATCAAGCTCATACCAGAATCGCTTCGAAAAATTCGGCGAGTCGTTGCAGACGCGCTTTAAATAGTAGAGGTCTTTCGTCGGGATTCCTTCGATAATCTTTCCCATGCGGGACATGGTGATAATGGGCAATCCGTCTTTCTTTCGACCAGGATTCAATTGCTCGCAGAAATATTTCATCAACTCGCCGCGTTCGGTTTGGCGCAATACATGCTGTCTTCGCGAAATGTGTGCTCCGATGTGACGCATAAGGAAAGGGTATGGGGTATAGGGTATAGGGTATAGAAGAAGAATCAATCTCATGCCGATTGCATATGCAAGATTATTCCTATATATAGAAGCTTGCCAACCGTCTGTCCGGCCCCCGCCGGATCGGACGGAGCAGCCGCGCATTGGTGACCCCTTTGCGCTGGCACTGAGCCGCGACACGTCTGGTGCCCTCCCAGACCGCGGCTCTTTTTTTGTCAGGCGATTAGCTGGTATATTGCTCGCATGCATACAATAGTCCAAAATGGAGACCCTGTGCTGCGCGCCATCGCGCGAGACATCCCTATTTCCAGCATCCAGTCTCCGGCTATCCAGAATCTAGTATCCGACATGAAAGCGCTGCTCGCACGAGAAGAATTCGGCGTCGCGCTTGCCGCGCCCCAAGTCGGCGAATCGCTGCGGCTCTTTGTTGTCTCGGGAAAAGCGATCATACGAAGAAAACGATCGTCTAAACAACGTGGTGAAGAATCGGAGATGACCGAGCAGGCGATCGCCGAGCTGCCTACGAACGACGAGGTCTACATCAACCCTGAACTTATCAAAATGTCCCGCGGCAAAAGCGATAAACACGAAGGATGCCTCTCGGTGCGCGGTAAATGGGGCATGGTCTCGCGCGCAGAGAAAGCGACAGTGCGGGCGTACAACGAGCGTGGCGAGCGATTCACACGCGGCGCATCAGGATTCCTCGCGCATATTTTCCAGCACGAACTCGACCACCTCGAAGGCATCCTCTATATAGACAAAGTGCGGGAGCTTTACGACGAGAAAGACGATGCGGAAAAGTTATAAATGTTGTAGTTGTTCAAAATGTTATAGATGCATTTGCATTCGCATATACAACATATAGAACATTTGAACATGTCCTCTGCAATTCAATACGTTTTCTTCGGGACTGGAGAGATAGCCGTCGGCGCTTTGCATGAATTGGAGCAAGCTGGCCTCTCCCCCTCTCTCATCATTACCGCTCCTGACAAACCGCAAGGCCGCAAACTAATTCTCACTCCGCCGCCTGCCAAAAAATGGGCGTTAGAACACGGCGTTGAAGTCCTACAACCGCCCGAAATCTCACCCGAATTCATATTTGGACTTACGAAGTCCATATATTACGCTGATGTGTATGTTGTTGTGGATTATGGAAAGAGGCTGCTACAAGAACTGCTCGACATCCCCAAGCGAGGCGTCATCAATATGCACCCGTCGCTTTTACCGCGCCTCCGCGGTCCATCCCCGATACGCTCTGCAATTTTGAATGACGAGAAAAATACCGGCGTCTCTATCATGCGTGTTGATACGAAGATGGATCATGGGCCCATCATTGCGCAACGAGCAGTTTCGATCGCCGATTGGCCGCCGCGAGGACGAGAGCTCGACGCACTTCTTTCGCGGGAAGGCGGAAAACTCCTCGCTGAAATCATGCCGCTTTGGGTGCGTGGCGAGATCGAAGCTCACGGGCAAAATCATGACGTCGCTACCTACTCGAGGTTATTTAAAAAAGAAGACGGGCTGTTGGATCTCGCGAATGGCGACCCGTACCAAAATCTCCTGAAAATCCGCGCATTTGATGGCTGGCCAGGAACGTATGCTTTTTTCCCTTCGACAAGCTCAGGGCTAGTGAAAAAGGAAATTCGAGTAAAAATACTCGATGCGCACATTGAAAACGGAAAACTCGTGCTGGACACAGTAAAACCCGAAGGAAAACGAGAAACATCATACACGGAGTTCATTCGCCACACCAAAACCTAAGGTTAAACCTTAGGTCTAAGGTTTAACCTTAGGATGTCAATTCCCAAACCGAAGCCAGTCTTTGAAACTTTTGCCGGCGCGGCGCGCGAGCGATTCGCTTTTGCCTTTGCTGTGCCGCAGCTGTCGCAGCATTTCGTCTTTCGCGCCATCGATCGCCGCGTTCAAACTCTCTCCTTCCGCGACGGCGCGTAAGCGCTCCCCTCCGCGAACTATCTGGAATTCCGCGACCCAGATATTTCCCTGCTTGTGATGTCCCGTTGCTTTTCCTATTTCTACCTCGCAGAGGGCAGTCTCGTCACTCGGATCGATCAGCCTTTCTAACGTTGCAAGACGTTCATCGAGATACTGCGACGTTTCTGGAGTTAGCTCATACCCGGTAGCTTTTATCTTGATTTCCACAAGCTTCAGAATACCACACAAACCAACACCAGCAGCTCGATCTTCATATCAATCGTACGGGTCAAAAAGCCGCCGATTCGCGGCTTTTTGGTGCCTCATGTCGAGCCTTGATTTTTCTCTTTCTCGTGCTATAGTACCCAAGTTAGGGCTGTACTCCAGGAGTTTTTCACCTTGTGTGAAAGTTAGACCTTGGACTGCTACCTTAATTTAATCTCGCAATCAAAAACAATTTATGATGTCGAAGCTCTTCAGCTTCATCACGATCCTCGTGATGGCTGGCGCCCACTTCCCCATCGGTACTCTCGCCTAACTTTCGAAGGGCAAACAAAACCACCCTTGCGGGTGGTTTTGTTTGTGTAGCTGGAAATTAAGGCTGATTTAGCTATACTGCGCAACAGTCATGGAAACCTCGTGACTGATTCCGGAGCTGAACCAAACTTCGGCTCCGCGGTAGCGCAATGGTAGCGCAGCTCGCTGTTAACGAGTTGGTTGTAGGTTCGAGTCCTACCCGCGGAGCCGAGTGTTGGTGCGCATGCGCAGTACAATGTTGGCATATGAAAATGCTCTACTCTATTGCGGGTATTCTGGTGATTCTCATCGGAGTCTTTTACGCGCTTAACAGTTACATCTATAATGAGAAGCACAGGGATGCCTCCGACAACACGAGTATGCAACATACATCTGAATCGCCCGTTCAAGTAATTCCGATTTCTCATGCGACAGCCGTACTGCGCTGGGGCGATACGATTATCTACACTGATCCAACCGGCGGAGCGAAAGCTTTCGAGGGTCAGCCGACCGCTAACATAATGCTGGTGACAGACATTCACGGCGATCACCTCGAGCTGGATACGCTAAACGCCATAATCGGCAGCGCAACGCTCATCGTGCCGCAAGCAGTCAAGGATCAGCTACCAGAAAACCTCGCCTCTCGCGTAAAAGTTCTGAAGAATGGCGAGACGATGACAGAACTGGGTTTCCACATTCTCGCGATGCCTATGTACAACCTGCCCGGCTCATCGGAAAACTTTCACACAAAAGGTCGAGGCAACGGATATGTGATTGAGAAAGATGGATTCCGCGTGTACATCGCGGGCGACACGCAAGGTATTCCGGAAATGCGCGCGCTCACCGACATTGATATTGCACTCGTACCGATGAACCTCCCCTACACAATGGATGTTGACGAAGCTGCAGACGCTGTTCTTGAATTTAAGCCTCGCCACGTATATCCGTACCACTACCGCGGCCCCGACGGTCTCGCCGACGTCAGTCGCTTCAAGGAATTGGTGAACGCAGGCGATCCGAGTATCAACGTAGTTTTGTTGAACTGGTATCCATAGCGACTAGAGCTTGTGAAAAAAGTATTGACACAGGCGAGACCTCGTGTGGCGAGGCGAGCGGGCGGTGAGGAACGCGAAGAATATCCGGGATATTTTGAGTGTTCCGAACCGCCATCCCGCACAGCCCGCCACACGAGGTCGGAGCCGTCAAGAGTTTTTGAACAAGCTCTAATGAATTCTGGAAATTACAATTCCTCCAGGTCTTCTTGTACAGATGATGTGAGCCGTCTTGATCTCTGCAACCTGCGCAATGATTTTGTAAATCGCGCAGAATGAACAGAGAGAAACATTTCGAGATTGCCGCTGACAAGATCTGTGTCACGCGAAAAAATGTTGTACTTTGAACACACATGGTATTCGTTTTCTCTAACGAGATAAACTTACTGTGTCGGCGTAACTACTTTAACAGTGATATCCGACGGATCCTTTGGAAACTCATTCTTCCAAAACGGCGCAACGTTGGCTTCAGCTTTTTCCACACCCGAGAAACCGCCGATGATCGTTTCGAATGCGGCCTGTTCTCGGCCCGCGAGCGCCTGAGCGAGAGCAGCGCCATCGACATGCCACACAAGGACCGCACTGCCCGAAATCGTAAATTTGACCGTGTGTTTTCCAAGCATCTCCGATTCCCCGACAAGTACGACGTTGAACGCTGGATCTGGCTTCAACATGACAATGCTTCCTGCTGCGTCTGCGCTTACCGCCCCTGCGATGGACTGGGAAAAACGGGATGCAGGAAAGACCGGGATCGTGACTATCGCCTTTTCTTGCACTCGCGCGCTGCCGCCCGAATCCGGTGTCGTTGGAAGCGATTCGTACACGACGTGCACAAGCCCGGGAAATGCAAATGCATCGTCTGTATTGTACGCAGCGACTGCCGCCCGTATTTTTTCCTGCAGACGTCCTCGTATGGAAGAACGCGCGCCATCTAGCGCCTCACGCGAAACAGCGGGCTTATCGCCGACGAATCCACCAGAGAAGGCCGTGCTTGACTGAGCGTAGACACCGGAATACATATCAGGAGAAGTTTTAAGTCCGGGTAGTGTTAATTTGTTGATCGGTCCCACGTTGTACTCCGGACCAGGCTGGTCAGCAATCACTGTCACAGAAATCTGCCCTGGCGTTGATCCTTTTTTACCGGGCACGTCGACAGACGCAGGAATTCTGAATATGAGACCGCTCGGCGTTTGAAACCGCGTATTCTTGATGAGTCGAACCGATGCCGATGAGTACTCGTTAAACACCGTGATCGCGCCGGTCGCGCGGTCAGATGTCTTCTCTACCCCCGTCGCTGGAACAGTGGCAGAATCTTCTATAACCGCGGTCTCGGTTCGATACGAAATTGTCCCTTCGGTCGCGCTGCCTTCGGGATAGGCCGTAAATTGCGTCGAATCGTCAAAACTGATCTTATGCGTTCTTGGCGTCACAGTCACGCTTGTATCGTCCCAAAGAAAATAGAGAAGTGCGCCGAGAAGTCCGAGTATCGCGAAGGATGCGAGCAGCCATATATAGAGACGCGGGCGGCGAGGTTTCGCCTCTTCAAACACATTCGGACTCATCTGCTCTCCCCGAATATCGCCCGCGCCCACTTTCGGGGATGTAATAATAGGAACACGCCGAGCAGGAACACTGATGTTTCTGATCGATCGTTCATTTCCTCGAGTGTCCCCAGCCGGAGTACTCCCCGGTGGTAGGGGACGTTGAACGCTCGGCAACGCGCGTGGAGGCTGAGGTTCCGGCTGTATGTCAGAAAAATAATCTTTAGCCATACCCGCACACTAATTTTGTCGTAATTCCTGTCGAGATATATCCAGCGACCTCTGGAGAGTCAGTGCATTGGTGCTTTCATTGAGAATGAATCGGATTGTGTTCATACGAGACAACGACAAATTTAGTGTGCGGGCATGATTGAACGTTTAGTATATCACCGTATTTACTTACAGGGCCAGGCTCATGTGGATTGATTGCTCATCTGGACAAATGCCGCCGCAAGACCGATCCCGGTATCCTCGCGAACACCCGCTTCCCACGTCGAATTTTCACGGAGATGTTCAGGCGTAATCGATTCGACAGAGAGCGGCTGCGTCGTCATTGTAAACGGCGCAAAATCAAGACGCCCGAAAAAATGTTCCAGCCACGGTGCAAAATCCGCATGCGCAAACAAGATGCAATTATTCGGAAGCTTTCGAGTCGTCGCGAGTGTGCCGAACGTTTCCCCGAATATCTTCATCATCTCTGGCTCTGCCCGCGCAAGACCCGCCCTTAATTCCTGGCACTGTGGCGTCGCACAGGTATCGGACGCAAGCATACGAAGAAGAGAGATCGATTCTTCGGGCAAGCCTTTTTCACCTGCGATACGTTTGATGATGGTGGTTTCTCCTTCCGGAACTGTCGCATGTTCGGCGATTTCGTCTTTGCGCACGGCGATGCATTCGGTCGATTCTGTACCGAGAGACACCACGAGACATTGATTGAGAGAGCGCTCTTGCAACACATTCAGTATCGCGCGCGTTCGAGAACGTATCTCGAGCGAGCGCCCAGGAAAAGCGCCCCCGAAAACTAACTGAATGCTGCTCAAGATCGATGACTCGATACCGCTCTGGTACGCGGTTACCGCAAGGTGCGTCCCTCGCTTCCCAATCGGCTTCCCCGTCGGATAGCCGTTAATGTGTACTCGGACGACGCCCGTCTCGAGGAGAGATTGCAGGTCGGTCTCCGTCGGCTGCTTGATCGCTTCTTGAGCGAGGGCCTGAATCATGTTGTGTGTGATCGGGCGCGGTTCGGGATATCTGGTTTCCGCAGAAATAGTGCGAGCGCGGGTCCATGGAGCGCCGACGATCACATATATTGACTTTGGCGGCCCGAACATCTTCTGTCTGTCATGTTCTGCATACTTTTTTAACACGCGATCAGTTGCCTCTTTTAAAATACCCGGTATGCCTCCTACAAGTTGCGTATCTCCCCTCTCTCCAATCGGCAGCGCAACACGTTCGGAGATGAGGATGGTGAGAGGAAGAGCGCCATGTTGGGTGGCCATCGCTACGGCAGCACTACTCCCCTCGACTTCTGCGAGAACAATCGTTTTCCCCCTTTGCCGATTCCCAAACGACAACATTGGCATTTAGTATAGCACTCCTTTGATGCGTCGGATGCCAGCAGCGACCGCTTCTTCTTTCAAAATCTTAAATTTTGCCCCGAGCGATTTATCCCGAGCTCCGTCGAGGGAAGTCGAGGGGTTGAATCCATTGGCGATTTCGCTCGTATTCTTCACATGCGGACCTCCACAAAATTCAATTGAAAACGCAGCCTCGAATTTTGGGTTCTCGGTTGTTGCACCACATGGTCCTACGGAATACACCGACACCATGTCCGGATATTTAGTTCCGAACTCGTGTTCGGCGCCCAACATTTCGGCTTTTTCCTTTGGAAGTATTCTGTGTATTACCGGCAACTTTTCTGCAATCTTCTCATTTACTATTCGTTCCACTTCGTTGATTTGTTCCGCCGTCATCTTTTCACCATGCGAGAAATCTATTCGCAGCCGCTCCTGTGTGATATTGCTTCCCCGCTGCTTAACGTGCTCCCCAAGAACGATCTGTAGGGCTTTCAAAAGCAGGTGGTGCGCCGTATGCAATCGTGTTGTTTTCTCCGACGTGTCCGCAAGACCGCCCTTAAATTTTTGCTCCGCACCGAGACGGGAAAGTTCCTGATGCTTTTTCATGTGCTCGCGAAAGCTTGCGGTATCAACCGAAAGACCGCGATCCTTCGCAAGCTCCTCTGTCATTTCGAACGGAAATCCATACGATGTAAAAAGCAGATACGCCTGCTCCCCCGAAATGACTGGCTTCGTTTGTCCTTTGTCCGAGGTCGAACCTCGGACAAAAGTGATCTTTTCGAATTCGCGCATGCCTTGCGAAAGTGTGTGATGGAATTGCTTTTCTTCGCTTGAAATTTCGTCCGTGATATCTCTCCATACGCGTTCATCGTTAAGTTCCGGATACGGCTCGCTGTACTCCTCGGTAAACAATGTCGCGCATCGGACAAGTATGGTGTCATCTCCCACTCCTTCAGAAATGCCGAGACGGTTCGCGTGCTGCACGGCACGGCGGATCAATCGACGCAGGACATAGCCGCGCTCGGTATTCGACGGCCTCACGCCATCCCCGATCATGAACGTCGCTGCTCGGATATGGTCAGCGATGATACGGAATGAACGCGTGAAATTTTTATCGGAGTACCATTTCTGCGAAAATTTCTCTAGAAGTGCAATGACTTCCTCGAATATATCGGTGCGGAACACGTCAGGATTTTCATTTGATGCTGCCGCGATTCGCTCAAGACCGCCGCCGAAATCGACATTTTGTTTCGGCAAAAGTCCGAACGATCCATCCTCTTTTTTGATGTACTGCATGAAGACCGAGTTTCCGATCTCCAAAAAGCGGCCGCAATCGCAGTTGGGATGGCATTCTTTTCCGAATTTTTTGTCATGCGGAGTGCCGAAATCATAAAAAACCTCGGAATCTGGCCCGCCCGGCTCTCCGGCTGGCATATTTTCAGGCACACCTGCGCGGCTCCACCAATTTTTCTTCGCGTCGTAATAGAAAATTCTGCCACCTTGCATTCCCTTTTCGTATCCATCGGCTTCTGAACCAAGAAGCACCACCTTCGACTTTATGCCTTTTTCCAGAAAAATACGTTTCCAAATTTCCGCAGACTCGGTATCACGCGGGACGTTATTTTTCTCATCACCTAGAAAGACGGTAACGTACAATTTTTTGGGATCCAATCCGACGACATCAGTCAGGAATTCAAAAAACCACGGCAACTGCTCTTTCTTGAAATAATCTCCCAACGACCAATTGCCGAGCATCTCGAAAAAAGTGGTGTGACGATTATCCCCCACTTCCTCGATATCCATTGCGCGGAAGCTCTTTTGTGAGTTCACCAACCGTTTTCCTGACGGATGATCTTTCCCCAAAAGATATGGCACCAAGGGTTGCATGCCGCTTCCTGTAAAAAGTGTCGTCGGGTCATTTTCCGGAACCACTGGAGCAGAAGGAATAACGGTGTGTTCACGCGTTTTGAAAAACTCCAGATACTTCGCGCGAATCTCGTTGATCTGCATAGGGAGCAAGAATAGCGTTTCTGGGCAGCATTCGCAACGTAGTGTGCATCACGTAGTATGTATCACTTTTTTTGAGATGCACTTGATCATTCTGCGATACGCCGCAAAATAGACATATAGCACAGATTCCACGGCCGTGGAATCTGTGCTATATATGAAGAGAGAGAGGAGAGAGGGAAGAGACGCGCATCTTTACATTACAAAGTAAGGCGAATAGCATGCGGGGGTGCAATACAACATTCACACCCTCAAGAACGGCCTTCGAATTGTTCTCGTTCCGATGCAGGGCACAGAGACGGCGACTGTCATCGTGATGACAGGAACCGGATCGCGGTACGAGAGTGAACATGAGAACGGACTCGCCCATTTCTTGGAGCACATGTTCTTCAAAGGCACCAAAAAGCGTCCGAGTGCGAGGGCAATCAGTGAAGAGCTCGATGGCGTCGGCAGCGTCTATAACGCGTTCACCGCAAAAGAGCGAACGGCATACTATGCGAAAGTATCGAGCCGGTATCTCGATACCACACTCGATGTGATAACAGATATTTTTCTCAACTCGACGTTGCCCGGGAAAGAGATCGCAAAAGAGCGCGGCGCCATTATTCAGGAAATAGACATGTACGAAGATATGCCGATGCGCACCGTCGACAATGTGTTCGATGCCTTGATTTTCGGGGAGAAACATTCGCTTGGCCGCACTATTCTCGGGCCGAAAGAAAATATCAGGAGGTTCATGCGCAAGGATTTCGCCGCATATCTCAAACGGAATTACACGCCGATAAACACCGTCGTGTGCGTCGCTGGAGCGTTCTCGGAATCCAAAGTGCTCGCGAAAATCAAAAAGGAATTCGGGCACCTTCCGCATGGAGATTCTCCCACGCACATTCCCTATATCGGAGCGCAGAATAATCCACGCATCGCAATAAAAGAGAAGAAAACCGACCAGACACACATGATGCTTGGCGTACCCGCGTATCCGTATCTGCACAAGGATGAATTCGCACTCGCCGTCCTCACAACCATTCTCGGCGGCGGCATGTCGAGCCGACTCTTTCTTGAGGTGCGCGAAAAACGCGGGCTCGCCTATTCTATCCAGGCCTGGATTGAGCGGTACCCTGATACGGGCTATCTCGCGGTTCAAGCCGGCGTGGAGCACGCAAAATTGGAAAAGACGATAAGGACGGTCCTTGATGAGTTTCGGAAAATAAAGCGGCAGAAGGTATCGGCCGCGGAGTTAGAAAAGGCAAAATCTTTCATCAAGGGCACGATGACTCTAGCGCTCGAAACGAGTGACGAAATAGCTCAACATGCAGCAAGTACGATGATACATATCGGCAGAGTCCGCCCTCTCGAAGAAATTCTGAAAGGAATCGACACTGTGACAACAAGCGATATTCAGCGTGTCGCCCGCGATCTATTGCGAACCGACAAGCTCAATCTTGCCATCATAGGCCCGCATTTGCAGAATGGGAAGCTTCTCTCGTTGTTGCGGACATAGTAAACCCGGTAGGTTAAACCTACGGCTAAGTAAGAAGCCAGAATTTGCCAGTACGATATTAGGATGTATAATCTTCTCATCTATGAGTGGCTCCCCATCTGAAAAGTTCTCGCTTTCTACTGTTCCAGACAAGGTCAATTCCGTGCAAGCAGGAGGAGAATTCCGAGACGTTGTTTCCGACGATTTTTTAAGCAAGCTTACTATCCAGGCACGAACATACGCATTAGATTTAAGGGATAATAACGATACAGTGGCAAAGAGATTCTTGGTGCAGACGGTTCTTGGGGTAGTGAGCAGAATTCAAAATGGAAAAATGAGCGATCCTCAGCTAACACTCGCTGACTTTAAAAGCTCTAACTGCAGGTTAAACCTACATCAACTGCAGGTTAAACCTACATCTGGAAGAGCGCTATAATACAGGGCATGGCGACACGCCTCCCATGCACGACTGACGAGTGGTACCACTGCTACAACAGGGGCGTGGATAAGCGCAGAGTCTTCAGGCACAAACAGGACTACGAGCGCTTTCTCGCTTTGCTCTACACGAGCAACGGTACAGAAACGGATGCTATGTCGAACCGTTTCAACCTCGACTTGCGATCGATCTTGGCCGAAAAGGACGACCGCGGAGATCCGCTCGTGGATATTGCGGTCTACTGCCTCATGCCAAGCCACATCCACATTGTCTTGAAGCAGTTAGTCGACGGTGGGATTGCGAAGTTTATGCAGAAAGTATTTACCGCGTACACGATGTATTTCAACTCGCGGAGCGACCGTACAGGAGCCCTATTCGCTGGTACCTATAAAGCCAAGCACATCGACGACGACAGGTATCTCAAGTGCGTAGTTCCCTATGTTCTGCTCAATCCCATAGAAATATTTCAACCGAAATGGAAGGAGGGCGTTCGAGACCTCTATGCCGCGAAAAAACAACTTTCCGAGTACCAATTTTCCGGCGGGGCGTTCTTCGCGAACAAGCCAAGTATCGCGACTAAAATCACAGGGCTCGCTATTCAGGATTACTACGACAGACTACCAACGATTGGACAGATGCTACAAGATGCCACTGAATATCATAAGGAATATCGTCCAGAATATTAGCCATATTCTAGCCGTAGGTTTAACCTGCTGGGTTAGAATGCCCCGTGGCGTGCGTACCCGCACCACGGGGATCGAGCGGGCTGGCGTTCTTTACGCGACGGCGAGACTGGAAACGCCCGCTTTGTAGAAGACGCTGGAAAAAGGGGACGGAACACCCTTTCTTTCGGGCGCTTTGCGACTCTGCGTCGCGTGTATCCACTTTTTCTCATATTCGTCATCCGGCTTTTGGTTCAGAATGGCATTGACGTGACCGGTACGAAACCCTTTTAATTTCTTTGCGGATTCGAGATAGCCGAGTATCGCCTCTTGCAATTCGATCTCAACGACGCGTGGATCTTCACCTGCAACAACAATGTTAAATTCCAGCGCAACGCCGATCCACGAGGTGCCGTCTTTGAAAATCATCCAACGATACTTGCCACTTTTTGACGTGTTCATGAGAAACATCCTAGCACGCAAAACCATCAGAGACTATCGAATCGTTCGAATCGTTTTCAACACCTGAAAATCTTTTTTGAGTGTGTCTTTGAGGGAGTTGCCGTTAAGCAGCCGCCAAAGAGCCTTTTTCTATCTTAATCGGTACGCCGACTCCTTTTGAGACCCGACTCTTGAGATTCCTGATCAATGGACTTTTCGAAGAAACACCAATAATCTCGATCCCGACGATTTCTCCTTTTTTATCTACATCGATGAGGAAACGTTTGTCGGGCATTTTTACCGTCCGCGCCACCTTGCCGCCACTGACGTTCACGTAGAGAGCATGTGCCACCGTGTCATATTTGACCTCCATACGGCTCATTCTATCAGATAATATGCGGTTATCATAATGAATGCTGTTTTACCTCTTACAAACTGTTCTCGGTACACAACTTCTATGGCACGTCTGCTGCCCAGCGTCTTTCGCACCAAAATCGAACCATCATCATTGTGTTTTATGAGGTCTGGACTATTGACCGCTTGTTTAACATGGTCAATGTCAATACCACGTTCCATCATGCGAAACTTGAAGTGATCCGTCAGCCAGAGATTCGCCATAACAATTCACAGATTTTTCAACACCTGAAAATCTTTTTTGAGTGTGTCTTTGAGGGATTGATTGTAGATGGCAGCGGCCGGGTGGTAGAGAGGGACGATTTTGACCGAACCATATGAGGTCTGACCTTCATACATCTTTCCATGAGCGCGGCTGATGGGTTCTATTTCAAATGATAGATTGGTGCGGCGCATGATGTAGTCCATTGAAAAACGGCCCAGTGTTGCGATGACTTTTGGTTGAATAGCTTCGATCTGTCGGTCTAGATACGGCGCATAGAGCTCAATTTCTGACGGAAGCGGGTCGCGATTCTCCGGCGGCCGGTCCTTGACGATATTCGTTACGTACACATCCTTGCGAGGAACGTCGATTGAAGCAAGAAGTTCGTCGAGAATTCGGCCGGCAGCGCCGCAAAACGGCCTTCCCGTTTTCGCCTCGTTCTGCCCCGGCGCCTCGCCAATGAACATGATTTTCGCGTCATGACTCCCCTCTCCCAAAACAGCGCGATACTTGTTCTCCCGTCGATGATCAGCCAGCCCGCCCGTGAGCGCGACGACCTCGTCGCGAATCTGCTTCATCTTTTCGTATGTATCCGACATAGCCCTCAAATAACTCTTTCATACTTCAACAATGCCCGTTTTTTTCGCTCCCCTCCTCGATTGTATGAACCAAGAGATCCGTCCGTTCGAACAACTCGATGGCAAGGAATAGCTGGATCGTAATTGGTCCGCATGATGGCTCCGACAGCGCGAGCTGCTTTTGGATTCCCGGCTTTTGTCGCAACCTGCATGTACGTCATCGAGTCGCCTTTTGGGATTTTACGCACGATTGCCAACACGCGTTCCCTAAATTTGGACTTACGAAGTCCAAATTTGGACTTCGTAAGTCCAAATTTCGTACGCCTGACGATACTCGGAGTCATATGCCGAGAGTTCCCTGTCCTTCTTTTGTACCATCCTTTTTTCCGTAGCGCATCAGCAGCTTTTTACCAACCATTTCGCGGTAGACGCAGTAATCGCACCCTTCGCCGGCAGCCGGTAATGCGTCGCTTTCAAGACACTTCTTGATCGATAGGAGCGCTCCTTCTACCCATGACGCATCGCCCTTATGCGGCACCAAGGTAACTTCAAATTCCAAAACTCCATCAAATGCCTTTTTATCTTTTCCGGCGTTCGCGTAGACGAAATACCCCATGTCGGAAACCTTGAACCCATTTTGTCTGAAGAGCCACTGATACACTTCCATTTGCTGCTTGTAGCCGTCGTGCCAGTCTTTGTCGAGCGCTTCAATCTTTTCGTCTTTGCTCGTGGCTTTGTAATCCACGATGTGAAGCTCGCCCGTCGGATTCACCCATACGTCATCGACCGCGCCGCTTACCGTGAAGCCTGTTTTCGCGTGTACATGCTCAATGCCTTTGAAATTCTCGCGCCACACCGGAAGGTCGGCATGTGAAAAAGGCGTCGCATCTACGCCGTACTGTTCCATCAGAGGATGTTTGCTTTTCGCGGCCCGATGGATATCAAATTCCTTTTTAAGCAACGCGTCCACCGCGCTGTTCAGGTTGAACGGATATCCCGGAGGACGCGCGGTGCCGAGCTTGTTATCGATATAGAAGCAGCGCGGACACTCCAAAAAGAGGCCGATCTTCGAGCGAGACAGTCGAAAGCGCTCGCCTCCGTAATTCCATTGTGGTTTACGGTCGGGTTTGTAGTAGACACTCATTAACCGAGTATATCACCATCTCTACAGGCTCGTAGAATCCGCTCGGTGTTCTTTTACATCCCTAAACCACTGTTTAAAACTTTTTTCGACATACCACATCACAAAAAACACGGCTATGGTAAGGAGAGCTGCAAAAACCGCGACTGCATACATGCCGAACGCGACAACCGCGCCGACACCCGCTGCTACCCATAGTCCTGCAGCTGTCGTTACGCCGTGTAGATTATTTTCTCGAAAGATGATGAGTCCCGCGCCAAGAAAGCCGATACCTTGGACAATTGCCGCCAAGACCCGAGCGGGATCAAAATTCACCAACCCTATAAATTGCGCATCTATCGACATGCCGGTTATCACAAACAAGCACGAGCCGAGAGATACGAGGCCGAATGTGCGACTGCCGGCCGTCTGATTCGCCATGAGCGCACGTTCCGTGCCAATTGCAATACCAAGGGCAGCCGCGAGCACTAGCTTGCCAAATATGATGATGGTCGGATCAGCGGTGAATTCTGGCATGGGTGAAGTTTAAGCCGAGGGCGCATGCTCCGCAACAAGGCTTTGCACAGGGAGCGTATCCGGTGCGCACAAATTTCGAGCCTCATCAAGGACAAGCGGAATCTTTTCGGGCTTTATTCCAAACTCTTCTAGGAGATGGCCCGCCCGAATATCCTTGCACAGCACGATCTTGTTATCCATGAGCCGCCGCTTCTCCGATTCGGAAAGTGTGGTGAGACAGGTCAAAGGATGCACGCGCGCCTCTTCGATCATGGCAAGCAATCCCCGATCATGCGGATAATCCCAACCGATCAGGGTTAAATTTGAGCACTGCGCATAACGGATCGCATTTCGGGTAAAACGCGTATTTGTTACAAGCCAGCCTTCGTCTACACGAGAAGTACTCTCGGAAGAACGGGCAAGATCCTCGTAGCGCGCGTGCACGTAAAGAGCGTCTTTGATATCTGTCTTGCCCGTCGGATCATTATGAAATTTCGCCTCTATCCCGACCCGCTTTCCATTCTTTTCTGCCAACACATCGACTTCGTGCGGCGCGCACCGACCGTAGAGCGCAACGCCGGTACGCGCGCTCCAGCCGTGCGCTCTCAATACTTCCGCGAAAAATTGCTCGAACGGAAATCCCGATGGGCCGAGCGCGAAGATCGCGCGTTTTACAGAATACCGCGCAGCGACGGCGGGTACATTGACTTCGCGGAGCATATCGAACGCATAACCATAGATCGCCTCCGTCGACATGCCGTCTTGTATCTCACCTTCAACACGCTTCAATATCCGTGCGCGCACATCATTTGGGGCTCCCGCGCGTGCAAGCGAAGAATCGAGTTTCGCGGAATCGAATAGTTCGCGCTCTCCGTCTGCTTTCGTGATGAAGATATACGACATAATAGATATTACTGTAACGACATTTTCAGATAGGTTTCAATGACATGTACATTTAAGACCTTCCCGTCAAGTGACGCGAAAAAAGTAATGCCGAGAGAGGGCGCGAATACAATGATTTCGAATGCATGAAGTTTCGGCCCCTTTGGACAATCGCGATACGGTTCTTGCCAGGTCTGGAACTCCAAATGATACAGAGTCGGAATGGTCTGTCGAACGTTTAGCGCTACGCCATGGCATTCGGAAGGAATGACGATGACGCCTCTCAAGTGATGCTTGCCAACCGAAATAGAATCGAGTGCAATAATGTTTCCGTCCGAAGGATTTACCGTGGCGCTAAGAGCGCTGCCGAAAAAAAGATAACTTGTATACGCCACAAGCATCGCGGTACACGCGATCCACAGGAGGCGCCACATCACCTCGGACATGGGGAAAGTATACAAGGAATTAGCCACTAGGGTTTAGGGTATAGGGAAAAGACGTGAGTATTTTGGTTTTCTCCTAGTGGCTATTGACTAGTGGCTAATCCCTATTCAATTATTCCTCCTCCCAAGACGCGATCGCCATCGTAAAAGACGATCGACTGCCCGGGAGCAAC
>CAYJVW010000009.1:16407-23238 GCA_964373725.1 uncultured Candidatus Saccharibacteria bacterium
CCCACGAAACAGAGACCTTGACTGTCAGGTTTTTTTGCAACGGGCAAATCCAGACGCACTGCGATGGAGCGCACTTCATTTTTCCGCAACGATCCAACAGGAAATAGAATTTTCGAGAGATCTTTTTCCGTAAGTTGCCACAGAAAATACGACTGATCTTTTCCCCCGTCCTTCCCGCGAAATATGGACACGCCGTGTCCATATTTTTCGATGCGGGCATAATGTCCGGTCGCGATTTTTTCCGCGCCGTTTTCGAATGCCCACGTAGCGAAACTTCCGAATTTGATTGTTCGGTTACAGAGGACGTCCGGGTTTGGCGTTATGCCGCGGGCGTAACCCTCTATCATGTCGCGTATAACAGTCTGCTTGTATTCTTCCGAAAGATCGACCTCGCGAAATGGAATATCCAGCGCTGCGCACACCCGCATCGCATCGAGCCTGTCTTCCTTCCACGTGCATTCGATAAACTCCGGCTGCCAGATTTTGATGAAGACGCCGGTAACACTGTGGCCAGCTTCCTTTAGCAATGCGGCGGAGACCGCGCTATCGACGCCGCCTGATAGACCCACATACACTGTTGACATGAGTCACAGTGTAAGTATCAAATCACAAGTATCAAGTAACAAGGAAGTATCAATACTCAAGTATCAAACTCGCCTTTTGACGCATGTAAACTTATTTACTTGTCTGATACTTGCTACCTGATACTTGATACTTCTTCAAAAGAAACTACGATCCCAGATATCTGCGTTTCTTTTGAAGATGCTCTTCATACGTCACGCTGTAATGGGTTACACCGCTGTTGTCGGCGAGATAGTACAGATACTTATGCTTGACTGGTGTCACGGCTGCAAGCAGCGATTGCAGACTGGGGGAACCGATAGCGCCCGGCGGAAGGCCTTTATACTTATACGTATTGTACGGAGAATCGCTTTTCAAGTCTTTCATTGTCAAGTCAAACGTCGTGCGGCCAATCGTGTACAAAAAAGCCGCGTCCACCTGCAGAAGCATATCTCTTTCTATTCGGTTCCACAAAACTCCCGCGATCATCTGACGATCTTTCATGATGCGTGCCTCCCGCTCCAAAAGCGACGCCATGATGACGACGTCTTTCAGGGATTTTCCGAACGACGACACTTCGCCGGCAATCTGTGCGATATGCTCGTCGAAATTCTGGCGCATCGTTTGGATCACCGTGTCTTCCGACACGTTCGGCAAAAAGAAGTAGGTATCCGGAAAAAGAAACCCTTCGTACGGTTGCGCTTTTGCTAAAAAAAGGGCAGCGTCAATTCTCTTTAAGCGCGTCGAGAAAATCTTTGCCATTTCCTTCGTTGTGGATCCTTCTGGTATGCGAACCCGCGTAGGTTCGAGACCGTACGCACCGGTCGCGATCGCACGCGCAACAGAAAACACATTTTTCGGCTCTTTGAAAAGATAATCTCCTGCTCGCACCGACGTATCCCGTCCGAGCATTGTGACAATTAAGCGGAGCGCGGTCTCGCTCCTCACGACGTGCTGCGATTGCAGAGTCCTCGCGGCTTCATCAAGCGCGACTCCCGCCGGAATCGAGACGAGTTCATCGATAGGAAACTTTTGCGGCGGCGCAAACCACTGCGAGTATGCAAACAGGAGCAGAAATCCGATAACAATGATCAAAAGTACCGTTCGTTGATTTGCGCCGCGACGCCAATGTTCAGACAACTTTTCCTGCAATCTAGACGCGACGGCAAATGTCTTTTCTAGATGTTGCTTGAGAGAGTGCATATTGAAATTCGAAATCCTAAGCACGAAATCCTAAACAAATCCAAAGCTCGAAATTCGAAACGGCGCATAGTTTCCGCATTTTAATTTTGAACATTGGTGCTTGTTTAGGATTTCGAGTCTCGTGCTTCGAGTTTCCCAATCTTCCTTACGTGGGAAGATTGGGTGGTGCGGGTGCTTTCGTAGCAGCAATTCGATGAAGCCCTGGCGTCTGGACAGCACGGCTCGGCGGATGAAAAAAAGACGCAAGTGATTCCGCGGATAGCGTAAGCTGCGGAGAGATCCATGGCGCGAAGAAATAGCTGCGCCTGCGCCACGCATCGAGATATCGGCGCGAGCAGAGGATCCACCTGATACCGTGAAAATCTTGCCACGGGTAATCGAATTCTCCGTGCCAGCGCTTCGGCCGCATTTTATTGAGGAAGAACGAACTGAATGGCACAAAGATCCATCGAATGGCATTCCTGTTCTCGCCGCTGTAGTCCTCATGCTTCGCTGCATAAAAAATGCGTATGCCGGCGTCGAAATGCCGCTTCCCCATGTGCCGTTCAATAGCCATTATCTGCTCGGTCTGCCTCCACGTACCGCGCGCACGGGCGGTTTTCTCTTGTTCCGGGGTAAGATGCGCTCTAAATGTTGAAGATTCCAGACGTAATTTTTCGACCTCATCTAACGCGGCCTTCGCAAACGGATTCTGCGCGGAACCCGAGCGAAATATGATCTGCACCCATCCTTGCTCGCTTTTTTCAAGCCTTCCGAGAAGTTCGACCATCTGAACCATCGGATCAGTCTTGTACTCTTCCTTCAGATCTGTATCCATCTCGAAGTCGATGTATGAACGCACCGGATAGATTCCTTGAAAAGGATGTGCTCTGCCTGATATGCCTGGCGATTCTTTCTCCATGATCATGTTGTTGCCGAAGAGATCCCAGACTTTCGGGTCGTATTGGAATTTCAGCGAATAGTCTTCTGCTTCCACGAGTTCGATCTCGGGGTACTGCGCGTAGATATTCGCTTCGACGAGCGGCCTAAATTCCTCCCAGCACCAGATATAAAAATGCACTTCTCCGTCGAACGCCGCCATCTCGAATGAGAACCACGTGCGCATTTTGCCGTCCCAATAGCGGTCGATGAATGTCGTCTCGCCGGTTGTCACCCAGAAACCGGCAAGCGCCGCTTCCATGGCGCGCGGCGATTTGACGATCTCGCGCGGGAATTTCATTTCAAGTAGAACTGTTTTGCGCGATGCGATAAACAGCGCCCGCACGTACCAGACCCACACTTTCCAAAGACTCGTAATAAGCGCCGCAGGAAGCCACAGAGGCGCTGTCGCAAATATCCATGACCACACCAATAGTAAAAACTCGTGCATCAAGGCCGATGCGATGCCGAGAAGAATCACAAAAAGCACGATAAGAAACCCGGCCCGGGACACGCCGTACTCACCCACTTCGTCTACGAAACGAGTGAACTTGTCGGGGTGATAGATCTTCGGATGATCGGCCGACGAATGTTTCGAAGCAAATACGCCAGCGAGCACCCCCGAAATATCGCCCACAGGATCAAAGGTCGGCTTCGCGCTTTCTTCCGCCATTCCACAATAATAGCAGGAGAGTTAGCCACTAGGGTATAGCCACTAGAAAAAATACGGGGAAATCCGAATCCAGGTTTCCCTATACCCTAAACCCTAGTGGCTAGTGGCTAGTGACGCCGTACCGTCCATCCGCCAAGCGAACGAACGAACTGTTCTGAAGATTCACCATCACTGTCGCATCTTTCACGTAGCGTTCGCGCTTCACCCTGTCGACGATCTCGCCTCTTGAAAGTGGACCTTCGCGCTCCAAAATATTCCGAATCACCTCTCGGACGACACCGGGCGCATAGCCCCACTCTTTTAGCGCATAGAGTCCGCGTCCAACCAACACGAAACGGGCATCTTTGATAAGCTCGTTGTGTGTGGTCGCGGGATGCGCTTCGCGATGAAATAGTTTTTGTATCCCCCCTGCAACCTCGGTAAAGTGCATCGGCGAGCCATGCCGCTTCAGAGTCAGATATGCAAAATCGCGGGTGTTTCGGATCCGAACGTGCGGCGACTCCGTCCTTCCCCACTCGCCAAGCGGGTTCTTGCCAAGCCGCTTAGAAATCATAAGCCAATGCGACATATGATCCGAGCGGCTCTTTACCCCCTCTTCCTTCAAAAAATTCTCGAAGAGCTTGATAAACTCTTCCTCGGGAATGAGATGTTGTAATTCGACCGCTTCGTACAAGCGAATCAGCGCACGTTCAAGCGCTTCCAAGAGGCTTGAATCTATGTGCCAGCGTGCATGAAAATTGTTGTCCTCGCGCTCGTAGGTAAAATGATGC
This sequence comes from uncultured Candidatus Saccharibacteria bacterium, assembly GCA_964373725.1. Taxonomy (GTDB): domain Bacteria; phylum Patescibacteriota; class Minisyncoccia; order Phycocordibacterales; family UBA2100; genus UBA10103. Next base: position 20,533 of record CAYJVW010000009.1, read on the forward strand.
CCCACGGTAAGTATGAAAACGATATGATTCTTGTCGGACTCTGATTTCGGGACTTCCTGGAGGAGCACGTGCTCCGCGAGAACGCCTCCAAGCTCGTGAATGGCTCGTTTCAGGTCGTCTATGGCCTTAGCGTGTGTGGTGTACGCGTTCGATTCGCGTATATGCCCGATTCCATGGCTTTCTATCTGCCTGATCCGCTCCCTCGTAATGCCATATTCCTTGCCTATAGCGTCCAGCGTTCGGCGTTCGCAAGACGGCGTAAGTCCAAAACGGTACGTCAGCACTTTTCGCGACCGTTCGGGAAGGTTCGAGAGCATGTCTTTAGTGACGGTTTTGGGAGCAAAGGACAACATGGTTTTTAGAGGATTTGACTATTCCATTTCCTGTGGCATACGTTCTATCAAAAGCGCAGACGCGTGTCAACGTTGGCGCTCGCTACTCATTTTTTAACTCTTTCTCGGCACAGGTATTTTAGGCGGAGGAATGACTCATACCGCCAAAAAAATGCGCCTTCAACGAGTTTTTAAAAAATGGCCGCGCTCGCTTTTTCGAGCGCTAAGCGAGCGTCCTATCCACACGTAAGTCACAACTTCCCTAGGCAAGCGTAACAATAGACTGCGGTACGGCGTGATAATATCGTCTTATGGCGCAGAACGATCCTCGAATTCCGCCGCAAGACCTCGAAATGGAGCAGGCACTTTTGGGGTCGCTCATGCTCAATCAGAGTTCCATGTACGAGGTGGCAGACGTTGTTTCTGTCGAGTCTTTCTACGCAGGCAAGCACCGCACTGTGTACGACGCAATGCTCTCGCTGCACGGGAAGGGCGAGCCTATAGACCTTGTTACGGTGTCGAGCAAACTCAAAGAACGCAAACAACTGCAAGACATCGGCGGCGCCTCATACCTTTCAGAGCTTGTCGGCGCCGCAGCATCCCCCGGAAGCGCCCGTCATTATGCAGAATCGGTGCAGACGAAGTACGTTCTGCGCTCCCTTATTAACGCGGCGTCCAAAATCGGGGAGCTCGGCTTTCAGGAAGACAGAGACATTGAAGAAATTCTTGATGAGGCGCAATCGGCCGTATTTTCAGTTTCAAACGCACCGAGTCTGCGCACGTTCACGAGTCTTAAAGAAAGCCTGCATGAAGCATGGGAGCGTCTTGAGCACTTGCAGAAACATGAGTCGGCCCTCCGTGGAATTCCCACCGGATTTCCGAAACTCGACAACTTGCTCGCGGGACTTCAAAAATCAGATCTCATTCTCCTTGCCGCGCGGCCCTCGATGGGCAAGACGGCGCTCGCGCTCGATATCGCGCGGCAAACCGCGACTAAACACGGCACCGCCGTCGGCATTTTCTCTCTCGAAATGAGTTCCCAGCAATTGGTGGATCGCATGCTCGCAGCTGAAGCGCGCGTTGATTCGTGGCAATTGCGGACCGGAAAGATACGAAAAGATGACGACTTCGGCCGCTTGCAGGAAGCGATGTCGCGTCTCTCCGAGGCACCTATCTACATAGACGACAAGGCCACAAGCACGGTCCTCGCGATGCGGTCGGTTGCACGCCGCCTGAAAATGGAAAAGGCGCTTGGGCTCATCATCATTGATTATCTGCAATTAATCTCTCCTTCAAATGCACGCCCGAATGACTCGATGGTGTATCAGGTGTCAGAAATTTCGCGTTCGCTGAAAGCAATGGCCCGTGAGCTTGATGTGCCAGTTCTCGCTCTCTCGCAACTTTCCCGCGCAGTGGAACAACGCCGCGGCAAGCCCCGATTGTCCGACCTTCGTGACTCGGGCTCGTTAGAACAGGATGCCGACGTTGTGATGTTCATTCACCGGGATGACAAGATGAATGATAATTCGGAACGTCCCGGTGTTGCGGAAATTCTGGTGGAAAAGCATCGAAACGGACCAATAGGGATGGTCGAGCTGCAATTTCAGGAGAAGATGGCGACATTCGATACTCCCGCTACGGCCGACTTTGGCGACTTTGCGACAGAAGCCACGATTGAATCAGATAATGCACCTTTTTGATTCAGCTACCAAGGTATCAAATCGCAAGTATCAAGTAGCAAGGAAGTGTCAATATTCAAGTACCAGGATCCGCCCTTCGTTTGATACTTATGCACTTGTTATTTGTTTGATACTTGATACCTGATACTTGATACTTACAACATGGCTGATCCAATTGAGAGACTTGCCATGTTGTTCGAGCGCTTCCCCGGCATCGGCCCGAGGCAGGCGCAACGATTCGTGCAGTTTCTCTTGCGCTCCTCGTCAGCGACAAGGCGCGAATTAATCGAATCGGTAAAAGAGCTATCCGGCAGCGTGCATCAGTGCACCTCGTGTATGAAATTCCACGCCGATTCGAAGGGCGAATGTTCGATATGCGGCGATCCGGCGCGAGATCCCTCCCTCCTCGCGCTCGTCGCGTCGGATGCCGATATCGGCGCGCTGGAGAGAGGCGGAAATTATAGGGGCATGTATTTCGTCATGGGCGGAACTATTTCGCTTGCATCAGAAAAGAAACATGGTTTGCGCGAAAGAGAACTTCTCGAGTCGATCGCTGGGCGCATCAAGAGAGGTTTGCGCGAAATAATTCTCGCATTCCCCGCAAATCCCGAGGGAGATTTCACCGCACTCCACATTCGTAACGAATGTCGGGAGATCGTAACTCCCGACATACGAATTACCACCCTCGGCCGCGG
>CAYJVW010000010.1:0-4766 GCA_964373725.1 uncultured Candidatus Saccharibacteria bacterium
AGGGCTCCCCTTACGCATTCACTATTCGCCTGCTGGTAAATTGCGCGACCCCGCCTGGCTAGCCAGCACCTCCGGCCTTGCGACGGGGCCCCGCCCCCGTCTCACCCCGCGGGGATTTTTGAAGCGATTCAAGTGATCCTCAGAGGGTCACGTAACGCTGAATGACCTTCTGAGGGTCATTTTCGGCTGCTACTCAACCTGACCGTTCTCTTTTATTTTCGTATCTTCGTACGGGCCGATTACTACTCGATATAACTCTTGAGTCACTGCTGTAAGGACACCGAGAGCGCGATTCACATGGAAGTATTTCAGAGGATAAACGTTTTTCACGACTTTCGTGATCGCATAGTTCAAAGAACCATCCTGATCTTCAACGGGAAGCGATTTCAGATGCGCAATAAGCGGTTCAACCAGCTTATCAATATCGGGACGCTGGTTTTGTTTTATGTACGGCATGTTGAAAACTACGCGGCCACGAGTGCGTGTCGGATTGACTGCTTCAGCATCGGCGATTGGTGTTTGAAAAGCTCCGAGGCTTCAAGTATTTCCACCAAAACCGGCTCTCCTTTTTTGCTGAAGTGGACGACGAGATTTCCCATCTCTTGCGCGTGATCAATGCTCGCACGAGCCTTGCTTTCCATACTCAAGACGTCCGCGTCAGAATCGTATTTGATGGTGACGTTATTCTTTTTCATATTGCGTTTTTCGACCCGGATAGAATGTAATAGATAGTGAATGAATTCTTGGCACTATACCATTTTCTACTCCAAAATTCCGTCAAGATTCACGTCGTACAAGATCTCTTCGTGGATGACCCTGTAGTTCGTGAGCTCATCCGACTTGAACCAATGCGCGATCTCCAGCGCCGCCTCTTCGACAGAGCCTGATGCGTGCGCGAGATTTCGCACAGCGCGCCCGTCTTCGTCCGCCATTTGGTATGAATCGAGAACGAAATCTCCTCGTATCGAGCCAACGTCGGATGTGAGGGGCTCCGTGCCGCCCGTGAGCTTGCGCACGACCCTCACTGCGTGCGCCCCCTGCCACACCATGGCAACCACCGGGCCGGAGGAGAGATATTTCTTCAAATTCGCAAGGATTTTCGCCGTGATTTCAAGGGGATCTTGCGACGGCGGCGTCATGCCTTTGTCGAGATACCCTTTTATGGTCTTCTCGCCCGTCACTTTGCGCCAGTTTGGGTCCAACGTGTAATGCGCTTCAACATGCGCCTCACTCGGCACAAGCATTTTCATGCCCACTAATTTTAGGCCGGATGATTCATAGCGTTTGATGATTTCTCCTATCAACGAGCGTTGCACGCCATCAGGCTTCACGATGACAAGCGTGCGTTCTTTGCTGTGGTGATCAGAGCTCATATAATATACAAAAAACTATAAACTATAAATTGGGTTCAAAATTCCGGGTCATCGCATTTTATTTATCGTATATTGTATGTAGTTTGTTGTTTAATATGACGGCATCAATGGGTCTGGCGCGTACGGGTCGGGCTGTGCAGCCTGGTCTCCAGCGTATTTCTTTTTGATCTCGTTCTCTACATCTTGTCGATCGCGACCGTACGTACGATACGAAAGTTCTTTCAAGGCGTCAACTCGCGAATAATCGATCGGCGGTAGATTTGTGCCCTCGATGGTGAACGGCCGCGCGGGAACGCCATTCACGAGAAGTGCCGCCGCGGCGCGGTAGTTTTGCTGATTCTCCAGATCGTGACGCGTGAAATTCGGATGAAACTGCTTTTCCAAGAATTCTCCATCGGTCGTACCGATGCGGAAGACAATCTTCGTACCGACGTTGCCGATGACCGCATCGCGGATTTTCTCATCGAGCTGCGCGATAAATTGGTGAGCGATGGTAAGCGATAATTTATATTTTCGAGCTTCGGATAGGATGGTCGTGACAGAAGGCGTTGCGAAGTTCTGGAACTCGTCGATGTACAGATAGAATATCGGGAGATTTTCCTTTGAATCAACACGTGAGAACGCCGCTTGCAGGAATTTCGATACCAGAACGAGTCCCAAGAGTGAGGCGTTCCGCTCTCCGAGCCGTCCTTTCGAAAGGTTGGCAAGGAAGATCTTTTTTCCGTCGAGGATTTGCCGGAAATCGAACGCCGATTTTTCCTGCGCGACGATGGGACGCATAATGTCGTTCGCGAGAAACACATCGAACTTGCTTGTGATATAGGGTGCCACGTTTTCAAGCGACGGATCTCCACCGGCTTTTTCGGCGATGCCGCGCCAGAATTGGATAATGACCGGATTGGGACAGTGTGCGAGTTTCAGATTGCGAAATGCAGGATCAGCAAAAATGCGCGGAATTTCCAAAAAAGTGGAACCGGAATCCGGGTCTTCGACGACAAGTTGTACGGCGTTTCGGTAGTATTGCTCGAACATCGGCCCGAACGCTTCGGGAACGTCTGCATAGAGTTTCCGGAAGATTCCGTACACTTCGTCGACGACAAATGTCTTCATCTCCGGTTTCGAGCGGTCGTATTCGAGCATGTTGAGTCCCATCGGCCGCGCCGTGTAGGCGGGGTCGAAATAGATGACATCCTGTGTGCGCTCAGGAGGTACTGCCGCAAGCACATCCTCGATGTCGGTACCGTGCGGATCAATAAACGCGACTCCCTCGCCATTTTTCATATCCTGCAGGATCATATTTTTGATGAATGTGGTCTTACCGGTACCCGTCTGCCCTATCACATAGCAATGGCGCAAACGGTCGTTTGAGGCGAATCGCACCGGTGTCTCCGTCGCGCCATAGCGGTTGACGCCGAGTGTGATGCCATCAGCTGGCATTTCGACCGGCGCAGGTGTTTGTTTTGCGAATGAGCGTTTCAACTCTCGCGACGTAGTCACACGCTGCGCCGTGAAGTGGAACATTGAGGTGATCTCGGAGAGCGATAGCGGGATTGAGAACGAGCTCTCAAATGTCCGATAGGTGAAATCTCGCAGAAATCCGGCAATGCTCCACCGTGAGATCGTTTTAAAAAGAAGGCCGTTCCCGCGCGGGTCATCAAATTGCTTGAATGGCGCTTCTAAATTACTTAACAATTCTTCTGCGCGCTCTTTGGTTGGCGCCGATGCGACGATCCGGATAACGGTCGGAGCGATACGGCTCTTTATCTTCCGCCCGATCTCCTCGTTTGCGACCTGATCGGGGTTGCGCCTGAATGTCCGATCTTTCTCCTCTTTGACATACGCTTCGCTTTTAAAGGCAAGCTCCGCGATCTCTTTAATCGTATCGAAAAAATAACTCTCCGGCGTCTTCAGCGCCTTGTGGAGCATTTTTCCTCTCTCCAGTTTCCGTATGATCCGCTTGTAGTGCTCGTTGTAACGATCGCCTTCGTTACCGACGACGATCTGCAGAGCGGCTCCTTCGCCATGCTTCGCTATTTTTGCGAACGCTGAAAGGGTCACGTTCATCGGATCGTGTTCGAACATTTCCGGAGTCTTCAAGGGCCACGCCGGGTGTTTCTCGAGTGTTGCGTACGCGCCCGCATGTTCACCTTCGTAATTAAAGATATTGTAATCGCCGCGGCATTCGCTGATACGCGCATTCGGAAACACCGACGAGAGAAGGCGTTCGGCCATTGCTTGCTTGGAGCGGGGCACCGCCAAGTAGAGAGACGCTTCTTCTGTTCCCTCACCAACCGCTATCTCAAGGGAAAAACCTTCGTGGCTACTAATGAGAGGAAGCAAACCCGAGTAGAGCTGTTCTGAAGACGAGAGTATTTGTTCGAGTTTTTGCTGCTGCTCGGATTCTTTCGTGCCCTCGCTATGCGCCTGTGGTTGTATTTCAAAAAGCACCATCTTAAGCGCTTTGAAAACTTTTTCTGGTGGTTTCGCTCCTTTGTGCGGAAGACCCTGTGCGAGAAAGCGGACAAGTGCACGATGAAGGTCGTCTTCAAGATGCGCATTTTTCATCTTAGCGACAACCGAGAGTGCATTTCGGATTCCGTGCTCCGTAACCACTTTAAGGAGCTCGTCAATTTGCGCGTCGTGGGTTTCAGGTTCAAGTTCCAACGCCTTTCGCATCGCTACATGTTCCGGCAAAACTACAGTCTCATGCAGAACCTCTGCGGCCGGAGTTGCGCCGTACTCCGCAATCTCACGCTTTGCGATGCGCTCTTGCTCTAACTGATTTCCGCTCGTTTCAAGCTCCTGCTCCTTTTCCGCTACGCGAGCGCGCAAATAAGCCAACTCCTCTTCAGGAGTGCGAAATTTGCCTGCCCCGTTAGAAATCGGACGCGTACTAGCAACCTTTGCATCCAAACCGCTTCTGCTAACTCCAGGTGGCATAGTGAGATAGTATGTTCGCGCATCCGCCATTTCTAATGGGTTCAGCGCGACATTCGGGAATTATATCACCTTAGCAGCTAGTGTTTTCGCGCCGATGTCGCGGCGGAAGTACATGCCTTCGAAATGGATCTTGCTGATGCCTTCGTAGGCGCGATTCAAGGCTTCTTGAAGTGTTGCGCCGACAGCAGAGACGCTTAAGACGCGTCCACCCGACGTAATGACCGACTTCGTAAGTCGGTCATAGGTCGTGCCGGCGTGGAATACAACGACACCGGGAACTTTTTCTGCTTCCTCAATCCCCGTAATGGGAAATCCTTTCTCATATGAATCCGGATAGCCGCCAGAAGCGAGGATAATTGTTGCTGCATAGCCAGGGTTCCACTCGATCATTTTTGCCCCGATCGTTCCACCCTCGCTTGCTTCCAATAGATCGAACAAGTCGCTCTTCAAAAG
>CAYJVW010000010.1:4866-5940 GCA_964373725.1 uncultured Candidatus Saccharibacteria bacterium
TGTGCCGCGGCTTTCGAAGGACTCCATATTTTTAATCCACGCTCCCGAAACGCATCTCCAATGCCTCCCACAATCGGATCATCCGAACCTGCAACCGTAAGTCCCACCTTTTTCTCTTCTGCAAAATCCGCCAACTTCTCGAATTCCATCACACCGATTGGTATCGTTTCTCCTACATTATCCGTTCCCCCGTTTCCGGGCGCGATATATATTTTCCCGACGCGCGGTGATTGCTTCAGCTTCCACGCGATCGCGTGTTCTCTCGGATACGCACCGACAACGAAAATATCTACAGCCATCTTATGTAGTTTAGTACGCCGATCAGTTTTCCACATCAGTTATATAAGGTTTACGAAATCTTATATAATATATGTACAATACTGAGAATGGACCTGTACCACACGTTTAACAGGGGGGTAGACAAAAGAAACATATTTCTTGACGATCGAGATTGCGTGCGTTTTATCCACGACCTGTACGCGTTCAACGACACGAAGCCGGCAATTAATCCCAACTATCAGAAAAAGGTTTCGAAAAACGAAAGCGCGGGAGGGCGTCCCTCGTCTGAAAGAGAGATGATCGTTGATATACACGGCTGGTGCCTGATGAAAAATCATTATCATCTGTTGTTATCGGAGCGATTAGAGGGCGGGCTTACGCTTTTCTTGCGGAAGCTGAATGTCGGTTATGCAAACTATTTTAACGAAAGATACGAAAGAAAAGGCACTTTATTCCAAGGAAGAACAAAAAGGCAACTCATTGAAAGAGATGCGCATTTTTTATATATATTGCACTACATCCATTTAAATCCTCTCGATTTCCAAACTGATTCGCGTAATTGGCGCTCCGGTAAACTGCAAAGTGCAACTCGCGCGCTTTCGTTTTTGGAAAAATATCGCTGGAGTAGTTACTTAGATTATCTCGGCTCAAAGAACTTCCCCTCAATACTGACGACCTCTCTTTTTGGCGATGTCTTCAGCAACTACAAGCGCTCACTTCGAGAGTATCTACTCGACATGGAAGCGACGACGCTAAAACAATACAACATGGAGTATTGATAATATAAGGTTTACG
>CAYJVW010000010.1:6040-14424 GCA_964373725.1 uncultured Candidatus Saccharibacteria bacterium
TAATATAAGGTTTACGAAACCTTATATTACGTAATTTGGGTGAGAATTTCCGCTCCTTTTTTTGTGATAAGGACGGTGTGTTCGACATGTGCCGTGCGGGAGCCGTCGCGAGTTCGATACGCGTGACCGTCTCGACCAGAATCCACTCGAAGTTCTCCGGAACCGCGAGTAAACATGGGTTCTATGGCTATGACCATTCCAGCCTCCAGCCTCTCGCCCGATCCGGGGACACCAAAGTTTGGCACATGCGGCTCTTCGTGCACTGTCTTTCCCACACCGTGGCCGCTTAGATTGCGGGGAAATCCCAATCCGTACTTTTTTGCGACGCGCTCGATCGCATGCCCTATGTCGCCAGTTGTGTTGCCTACGCGCGCCTCAGCAATTCCCGCCTCGAGAGCTTCGTATGCTGCTTTCACCAACTTCTCGTCTTCCGGATCGCGCTTCCTGCCTGCGATAATCGTCACAGCATGATCTGTGAAAAAACCGTCATGCTTAATACCAAAATCGAGCGAGACGACATCGCCGTCCTCGATGATGTTCGTACTTTGACCAGCCGGACTATGTACGATGGCGTCGTTGATAGAGACGCTCAAGCCCGAGGGCATCGGATTCTTATCGTTGGCATACTTGTAGTTTAAAAATGCGGGTTTGTCACCGTCCATCGCAACCATCTCGCACACTTTCTTTTCCAACTCCGCTGCAGCGACGCCCGGCACCACAAGTTTTGATAATGCATCCAAATGGCGCGCGAGACGCCTGCCGCCTTCCCGCAAGGCAGCAATTTCCTGCGGCGTTCGAGCAATCATATAACAAGACCTAATCTCGAAAGTATTTCTTTATGAACTTCCTGAATATCCTCTCCTCCGTCGATACGATGTATCTTCCATCCGCTTTTTTCGAGAGTTTCTGCTGCTGGAACAACGTGTTCCTGGTACCAGGCAAAGCGTTTTGCCATAACCTCTTCGCTTGCATCATCGACGCGGCCACGCGCTGAAAGACGCTCGCGCGCCGTCTCCGGAGACAGCTCGAGCATGATCGCTTGCAGATTGTCCCGACCATAAAACCGAACGATCTCATCAACCATTTCTGATTGCGCAGGCCGCCTACATACGCCATCAAGTATCAAATGTTCAGTGCCCTGGAATGACGGGTTGAGACGAGCAGTCAGCATGTAGATGGGCATGAAGGAAGGAAGGAGTCCGCCGTTATCGACGACCGCCTGTGCTCGCTTTGCAAGCGGAGTCCCCGTCTTGAAGAATTCCCTAAGGAGTGCCCCCATTTCCGCACGCACAACGCCGCGCCCAGAATCTTTATCAGTGAGAAATCGCTCGAGAAGATCAGCTTGGGTGCCCTTTCCGGCGCCCGAGATGCCGAAAAAAACAACGGTAACCGGCGCCGGCGAAGATTGTTGGGTCATGCGTCGCCGAGATTGTACCCTTCTTTTTTAAGAATTGCCATTACTTCGGCGACCGTATCGAACAATTTGCCGTTTGCATTGACGACGCGATAGTCGTAGAGAGGAGCATGATTCCGTACTTCATCCACCGCAATACGCATACGCTCCGCAAGTTCTTCGGGAGACATATTCGGATTCCGGCTGCGGATCCGCTCGAACAGCTCCTCATGCGACTGCGGTAAAATAAAAATGGTGGTCGCATCGTAGTTTTCTTTAAGATACTTAGCTCCTATGATATCGAGATGCGCGAGAACCACTTGTCCTTTCAGAAGACGCTTGTCTAAATCGGGCTTGTAGACACCGTAATGAGTGCCCAGTTTCTCTATGAACCGATGCTCCAGAATATTGCCTTTCGCAAGTTCGGACTTGAAGTGATCTTCTCCGAAAAAAAAATAATCAACGCCATCTTTCTCGCCAAGACGCGGTTCGCGCGTCGTCGCGGTAACGAGCAAAGTGCAATTCGGGCACTGATCAAGTACCTCCTCTATGATCGTATTTTTTCCGCCGCCGGAAGGTCCCGCTATAACGACGATTTGCTTCTGCATAAAGTATCAAGTAACAAGTATCAAACAAGTGAATAAGTATCAAGGATTAAACGCACCTGACACTTGATACCTGACACTTGTTACCCAACTTCAATCAGTATTCTCTGATTGAAGTCTGTGCATCAATTTTCTTCACGAGATCAAGCACAACCGATACCGCAATCAAGAGCGCAGTTCCGCCGATCGTAACGGCCGTAAGACCGGTCGCACCCTGAAGCACGATGGGCAGAACTGCGATCGCTCCCAAAAAGAGCGCCCCCACGAGCGTGATGCGCGTGATGATGTTGCCGAGGTATTCGGCGGTCATGATGCCGGGACGAACCCCCGGAATAAATGCCCCGTTCTTTTGCAGATTTTTCGCGATCTGATGCGGTTCGAACGTGATCGCGGTGTAAAAATACGTGAAGAGAAACACCAACAGAAAATAGAGAACGCCATACACCCACTGATTATTGAGAAATGCGACGGCCGCGGTGGCGCCGTTTGCAAGCCATACGACGCTTGAGCGCGCGAGGAATGTCGCGATCATCTGCGGAAACAGAATCAGGGAGAGCGCAAAGATGATCGGGATGACGCCCGCTTGGTTGACTCGAAGCGGCAGGTACGTGGAAATGCCGCCCATGACCTTCATGCCGCGCACGCGCCTGGCATATGTGACAGGGACTGGACGTTCTGCTTCGGTGATAAAGACAACACCAGCGGTTATTGCGACCGCGACCGCTGCAAACGCAATGTATGCGGGGAGCTGCGAAATATCGAACGCGAAGATCGCCTGCGCAAGGGCCGAGGGAATTGCAGCAACGATGCCGGCAAAGATAATGAGCGAGACTCCGTTCCCCACGCCGAATTCTGTGATCAATTCGCCGATCCACATGAGGAGGATCGAGCCAGCGGCGATGACAAATACGTTCGTCGCGGTACCGACGATATCAAGCTGCGGCATGATACCGTTCTGCTCTAGAAGGAGAAGGAACGCGAATCCCTGGAAAAAAGCCATCGGCACGGTGAGGTAGCGCGAGTACTGCATGAATCGCATCCGACCCGCGTCCCCCTCTTCTTGGTAAAGCGCTTTCAGCTTTGGCGAGAGAATTGTCATGAGTTGCATGATGATGGAAGCCGTAATGTAGGGCCCGACGCCGAGCATAACGATGGAGAGATTAGAAAAGCCGCCGCCGGAGAAAATATTGAGAAGACCGAAAAATTGATTGTTGCTTAAGAAAGCCTCAAGCGCCCCGATGTTGATGCCGGGAGTCGGGATTGCTGCAAGGAGTCGAAACAGAATGAGCGCGCCGAGCACGAACAACACTCGCCTGCGAAGCGTCTCGTCCTCGATGACAAGTTTTATTTTCCGTATGAATGTATCTAGCATAAATAAAAAACGATAAACTATACACTAAAAATAAAATCCGAGATTTGCCGCATCATATTTTGTTTATCGTATGTTTTGTATAGTTTGCCTAAGAAATTGTACCCCCCGCCTTCTCGATTGCAGTGCGCACAGATGCAGTTACCATACAGCCTTTTAACAATAGTTTCTTTTCGAGTGAACCCCCGCCGACGATCTTGACAAGCGAACGATTCGTGATGCGCGTACCTACAAGCTCATGCTCTCTAAGCGTCTGGGGCGTAACTTCGGCACCAGATGCAAACAGCTCGTTCAACTGTTCCAATGATACGATCACCGGCCGTACTCGATCGCCGACGACCGTGCGTCCTCGATTCTTTCCAAAACCCCGGCGCTTCGGCAATTTCTTGATGATGTCGCGCCACTCCGGACGCTTCTTTCTGCCGGATCTGGCATTCTGCCCCTTTGTGCCTCGGCCAGACGTCTTGCCGCGGCCGCTCGACTGTCCTCGGCCCACGCGGCGATACGGACGCTTCAGTGTTTTGGGGCGTTGTAGTTGATGGAATTGCATACAATTTTAGGTATCAAGTATCAAGTAACAAGTATCAAACAAGTAATTAAGTATCAGTTTTGGAAGAAAGCGCGACTTTGATACTTGATACTTGTGATTTTGATACTTGCCGTAAGGCGGCAATGGCTGCGCGGGCATTATTGATCGGGTTATGGCTGCGTGAGAGGATTTTTGCAGTAACATCGGTGACACCGCCGAGGTCGAGAACTGTTCTCACTGATGAACCCGCGACGAGACCGCGGCCGGGGCTTGGACGAATCTCTATGATTGATGCGCAATATTTGGCTTCGATGTTATGCGGAATGCTCCGCGTTTTCGAAAGATCGAGCGAGAACATGTGGCGTTTTGCGGCACGCGTCGCTTTCTCGATCGCAAGCGCCGTGTCTGCGGCTTTTCCTAACCCAACTCCCACCCGCCCCTTCTTATCGCCGAGCACGATACAAACGCTGAAGTTGAATCGACGGCCGCCTGCCATGACACGTGCGACACGACGAATACCGATCAGCTTCTGCGAAAATTCGCTTCGCCGCTCGCCTCCGCGCTGTCCGCCCCTATCCCCGCGCCCGCGGCGATTACCTCCTCCCCGACGTTCACGTCCGCCCCTCCCACCACCTCCCGCTTTCGGACCAATAGGAACATCGAGAGCGACGTCGGGAACGTTTTCGACAACATTCTCGGGAGCTGTTGTTACTTCTTTTTCTTCTGTTTGATTATTGGTCATATGCATTAAAACTGAAGTCCCGCCGCACGCGCTGCATCCGCAAACGCTTTTATGGTACCGAGATATTGAAAACCGCCGCGGTCGAACACGACCGCTTTTACTTTTTTAGCCGCAGCCTGCTTTGCGAGCGATGCGGCGGACGCGGTTGCGCGTTCGCGCGGTGTTTTCCCTTTTTCCGATGCGGAGCTTACCGCTGCGATCGTCCGCCCTTGTTCATCGTCGATAATCTGCGCGATGACGCGCGTATTTGACTTGTAGATTGAGAGGCGCGGACGCGAAGCGCTTCCCGCGACTTTTGCGCGCACGCGACGGTGCCGCCTCTCTCTTCGCTCTGTTTTTGTTAACGTTTTCATGAAGTAAAATTAAAAAAAATAAACTACAAACTAAAAATAAAACTCGAAATTCGCAGTATCATATTTTGTTTATTGTATGTTGTTTATAGTTTCTTTCACGCCACTGTAGCACTTGCGGCCTTCTTGCCCTGCTTCTGGCGAACCACCTCTCCCTCGTACCGTATGCCCTTACCTTTGTACGGCTCCGGCTTCTTCACGGAGCGAACCGACGCGGCAAATTGGCCAACCTTCTCTTTGTCGGCGCCGGAGATGGTGATGATATTCTTTTCAACGGACACGGCAACCCCTTCAGGAATCGCAGCGATTATCGGATGCGAGAAACCGACATTCAGTTTCAAGCTCTTGCCCGCGAGTTCCGCGCGATAACCTATTCCCTCTACCTGCAATTTCTTAACAAAAGGCGTATTAACACCGGCAATCATATTGCGTATGTGCGCGGCATAGGTGCCCCAGAGCGCAAGCGCAAGACGCGACTCTGTACCAGGCGTAACCGACACTTCGCCGTTAGTAACAGCAACCTCTATAGTCCGATGAAGCTGCCTCTTTAGCGTGCCGCCTTTTCCTTTGACGACGATCTCGCGACCCGCGACAGAGACGTCGGTGCCGGGAGGAACAGGTATCGCTTTTTTTCCAATTCGGGACATAAAGGTATATCAGAAATTAAATATCAGAAGTCAGAATGATAATGCAGAAGTCAAAAATCGTTGCGTATGCGTGCTAGGCTTAGTATTCAGTTTTACATTTTGATGTATCATTTTGATTTTTGAGATCCGATATTTGATTTATTTCCTACCATATCTCAAAAAGCGCTTCGCCTCCGACCTTTTCTTTTCGAGCTTCTTTATCGGTCATGACGCCGCGCGGCGTAGAAAGTATCAACGAACCGTGACCGTATCGAACTGAAACGATTTCGCGAGCCGCGCGGTACAATCGCCGACCCGGTTTTGAGACGCGCTTCACGCCGTGGATCACATGAGCACCTGCCGCATTATATTTGAGCGCGATGTCGATCGTCTTCCGCACCTTCTTGCCTTTTTTATCGACCGACTGAATGTAGCCTGCATGCTTAAGTTTCTCCGCGATCGCCATTTTGAATGTAGAAAAAGGCACCGAGACGGACGCCTTTTTAACGGCTCCCGCGTTCTTGAGGCGGATTATCAAGTCGCCGACAGGATCTGTAACCATAAAAATAGTTCGTAGTACGTAGAAAGTAGTTCGTAGAAATTACCACGAAGACTTTTTAATTCCGGGGATGTTGCCCTGAAGCGCCTCTTCGCGGAAACAGATGCGGCACAGGTTAAAATCGCGCATAAAACCGCGCGGGCGGCCGCATTTGAAACAGCGACGTACCGTACGAGACGAAAACTTTGGTTTTCGCTGCGCCTTTACCACCATTGATCGTTTTGCCATGAATTTAGAAGTTAGAGATTAGAAGTGAGAGATTAGATCAATGGAACATGTTTTCATGATTTCATCCATTATCTAATTTCTAATATCTATCATCTGTTTTTGCACACGCAAGGAGTGATTGAAGTTCCTGCACATAGACCTTTCGGCTCTACGTTATGAAAACTTCATTCGTGGCCTTGTTTCTCGCAGTTTACCCCGAGCGTAGTCGGGGGGTTGTCCCCTGACCGTCTGAATACTTGCTAAAAAACAAAGCCCCCTACGAGGCCCGCAAAATATACGCGAAATTCCCCCTAGTGTCAACCAAAAAAATGTAGCGGACATCGCCGCACCAAAAAACCTGCACCGTCAATCCTTCTTGAGAACTTCGATTTCCAAGCGAAGCGCGTCGTTTTGTGATTTGAGTTCTTGGGCAACCCTTCTGTCCGAGGTTCGACCTCGGACATTTTTAAACATGGCGAAGGGAATAAGGTTGCCGAAAAAATCCGCAGCGAAGTTTAATTTGAATCTTCCATCAATACTAGAGCATCCCTGGATTCCAAGACCCTGCCCAATATGCGCACGACGGTCCTGGACCAATAATATTGCCGCCACCGTACCACCTACCGTTGCAGCAGCGCGATGCGAGCCAACAACTACCGCCAGGACCCCCGCACACAACTCCTTCGTGCGGCGTTGCTCCGCAACTTGCGGTTCCTCCTGTTGGCCCGCTATTCGTTTGTGTCTGCGCCCCCGACACCCACTGGCCGTTTTGGCATTGCACTAAAGTCACTTGCATCTGAGAAACTGCACAAATGTTTTTCGAATTAGAGACGAGGCATGAACTCAAGGTCGCTCCTTCGTTATATAAGTTCCCATCGGCGTCTCGACATTGAATCGCGGTCGTCTGATTCGTGTTGGTCGTTTTTGTATTCGCATTGCTGGTATTGGTGTTCGTTGCCGGAGGCGGCAGCGGCGACGGAGGCGACTCCACAAGAACTGAAAGCGTCGCACGGGTGTCGTTGTTCGAGATGTCTCTTGCAAAGACAACGATGGTGTATGAACCAGAAGTTTGGTAGGTATGAGTGTAGGTGGTTTGCCGTGAGAATGTGTAGAGACCGAGGCGTGCAAGATCGAGGAGTTTTGCCGTGGTTTCGCCTTCATCGCCCCAGATAACACTGTATTCTATTGCTTCGTACTCCGGGTCAGATGCGGTAACGAGCCATGTGCCTGGTTTTCCTGGTTTTAGTCTCGTGGGGCCGGCGATCGCTGAAATGAACGGAGGTCTGTTGACTGGTAGTTTGGTAGCAGTAGTAGCTGTGGTCGTTGACGTCGCTGCTTGTGATACGCACGTCCAGCCGACATGACAGCTCTGTGTGTTAAACGTCTTTGCCCAGTAGCCGGAGCAGGAGAGTAACGGTGTCTCTGGAGCAATGCACTGCTCTTCTTGTGCTTTGGCAGCAGCCTTCGGTTCTGCTTTCTTTGGTGGCGTAGTTTTTGTTGGAGGCGTATTTGCTTTTGCAGAAGGTAGTGGAGCCGGACATCCTTGGTCTCTAAGATACTGCCGTGTGCGCGGGCCGAAGACGCCGCCATCAACGATGCTCGTGATAATGCCGACGTCGAGCTGCCAGTTGGCAAGCGCCGCTTCGGTGATAGGTCCAAAATATCCGGTTGCCTCTGCACGAAAAGTGCCCTGTTCCTTAAGGAAGTTTTGCAGGATCGTGACCGCGCTCCCGCGGGAGCCTCGTGCAAGCGTTTCTTGTACCCTGCAGATCGGGTCAGACGCCGAGAGCGCAACCGCGAAGACAGGAAGAAGCATTGCGAACAGAAAACCTGTTGAAATCCTTACACGCATCTTCTCAAGTATACTCCGAGAAATGGGAGAATCCGTCATGTGTGTATAACCAAATGCAGTGAGCCCGTACATTTTGTTGACAAAACTATACTAATATATATATTTCAGTATATGAATACAACCATACTTTTTAAGACGGATAAGAAGCTCAA
>CAYJVW010000010.1:14524-18715 GCA_964373725.1 uncultured Candidatus Saccharibacteria bacterium
ATATATTTCAGTATATGAATACAACCATACTTTTTAAGACGGATAAGAAGCTCAAGGAGGCCGCGCAAAAGACCGCGAGGAAGATGGGTATTCCATTTTCCGCCGCACTCAATAGACTCATGTACGAGTTTGTGCAGAATCAGGAAATAACTTTCTCCAATAAACCTTTAATCCCCACGCCGTATCTCAAGCGTATTTTAAAGCAAGGCGAAAAGAATCTGAAGGAAGGTAAAGTTACATACTACAATAGCCTAGAGGAGATGAGGACGACTCTCGATAAATAATGCATGCGCTCCGTAAGTGATCGGGTGTTTGACCGCCAGTACAAGAAGCTTCCTCGAGCGTTACAAGACAAGATGTGGGAACGACTAGCATTGCTAATCACCGACGAGCGCAATCCGATCCTCAACGACCACAAACTCGGCCCTCCGTTTGAGGAGTACCGAAGCATCAACATCACGGGCGATTATCGCCTTGTGTACAAGAAAATCGGCACGCATACGTACTATCTGCGGGCGGTTGGAACGCATCACCAACTGTACGGAACGTAAAATTATGCTTCGCGCAGCGGTACACCGAGATGGCGGAGGAACGCTTCCGCTTCTTTTTTGTCTTTTGCAGTCGTTACGATTGTAACGGCAACGCCAAAAATATCTTTGATGTCTTCATCGGCAGTTTCCGGAAACACCGTGTGCTCCTTGAGACCGATCGTGATATTGCCCATTTCGTCGATTGCATTTTGTTTAATACCTCGGAAATCTCGCACGCGCGGCAGAACGATATTGATGAGCTTGTCGAGGAATGCCTGCATACGAGAACCGCGAAGCGTAATCTGGTAGCCTACCGTGTCACCCTTTCGCAACTTGAATGTAGCAATCGATTTTTTTGCCGCGCGGGGTGCCGGAGCTTGCCCGGTAAAACGCGAGAGACGATCTACGATAAGTTCTCGTCTTTTCTTGTCGATTGATGCGCCAACTCCTGTTGCGACAACGATCTTCTCGACACGCGGAGCTTGCATGGGAGAGGTGTAGCTGAAGCTGTCCTTCATCGCTGCGAATGCTCCTTTTAATTTTTCTGCTGTGTTTTGAGTTGCCATACGAATTTTCAATTTTCAATTTTGCAATTTTCAATCAATGATCCAATGTTTGGAAATTTTCAAATTGAAAATTCAATGTAAATTGATAATTGTAAATTATGCTATTGTCGCTCCGCTCTTCACCGCCACACGCTGCCTCGAACCTCCAGCGCGATCGATCTTGATTCTCGTCGGTTTTCCCGATTTTGGATCTATCAACATGACATTCGATACGTGGAGCGGCATCGCTTTCTCGATGATCTGGCCGGAGCGATTTTGTGCCGTCGCGCGGCGATGCTTTTTTACCATATTGACGCCTTCGACAACAACGAGACCTTTCTCTGGAAGCGCACGGACGATGGTACCCGTTTCCCCGCGGGCTTTGCCTGCAATCACCACCACCTTATCGCCTCTTTTGAGTCGCATACTTGATACTTAATTATTGATACTTGTTTGATACTTGATACCTGTCACTTGATACTTCTATACCACCTCCGGTGCAAGCGAACCAATCTTCTGATAGCCTCGCTCGACAACTTCGCGAGGAATCGGACCGAACACGCGATTTGCTTTCGGCTCTTTCTTATCCTTGCCCGATTGCTCCAAAATAACAACTGCGTTCTCGTCGAAGCGGATGTAGGAGCCGTCTTTGCGCCGGAATGGCATGGTTTGGCGGACGACGACTGCGCGATGGATCTCTTTTTTCTTGACGATTTTGCGCGGCTGCGCCGTCTGGATCGACAGAATAACCTCGTCGCCTATCGAAGCGTACCGACGCTTACTGCCGCCGGGCACCTTGAAAATACGACCGGTCTGGCCGCCGGAATTATCTGCGATCTTAACGATGGTTTTGTCTTGGATCATATGGATAGCCTAGTCTTCATCTTTCGCGACCGAATGAAGGCGCTCTGCAAGAACAAAGTGCTTCCGTTTTGAGATCGGTTTCGTCTCGCGGATCGAGACCTTATCCCCCACTTGCACCGTATTGCCCGGATTGTGTACGAGATATTTCTTGCTGCGCGTGATGTACTTCTTGTATTTCGGGTGCTTAACATAGCGATCGACAGAAACCGTAACGGTGTCTTTCATCGCCGATTTAACGACAATGCCGACGAGTACTTTGCCTTTTGAAATGACGTCATTCATAAAGATTTGAGATACTACGCGGATTTCTTTGATACTTCAAGCTCTCGTGCGCGGAGTTCCGTCAAAAGCCGTGCGATGTCTCGACGGATCGCGCGGCCTTCTTTGACGTTTCTTGAACGACTTCCCGCCTCGCCAAATCTGAACGTGCGCAACGCCTCGCGCTTTTCGACGATTTCCTTCTTGATATCTTCGACAGAATATTTCTTAAGATCGGCCATACCATTATTTTCTGGCTACAACTTTCGCCTTGACCGGGAGTTTGGTGCCGGCCTTGCGAAGCGCTTCGCGCGCCATCGCCTCGGGTGCTCCATCAACTTCGAAAATCACTCTGCCTGGACGCACTTCGAAGACATATCCCTGCACATCGCCTTTCCCGCTTCCCATACCCACTTCTGCCGCCTTTTGCGTGAACGGCCTATCCGGAAAAACGCGAGTCCAGACTTTTGCCGTTTTCCCTGCTGCCCGCGTAAGCGCGCGACGCGCGGCTTCGAGCTGGTTTGAAGTAATGCGAGCCGGAGTCATAGCTTTCAGGCCGAATGAACCGAATGCAACGGTGATGCCGCGCGTATCGGGAGCCATGAGGCGGGACGGGTGCTTCCGGCCCATCTGCCACTTGCGATATTTTGCTTTTTTGGGACTTAACATAAAAAAATTCCAATTATCAATTTGCAATTTTCAATGAATTTTCAATTTGAAAATTTCCAAACATTGGATCATTGATTGAAAATTGAGAATTGTAAATTGAAAATTTCATACTACTTGTTTTTCCCCGAGAATATTTCTCCTCTATATATCCACACCTTGATTCCGATGACTCCGTACGGAAGATATGCTTCTTCCTTCGCAAAATCGATGTCAGCACGAAGCGTCTGAAGGGGCACTCGTCCGCGCTTAATCTCTTCGGTCCGCGACATCTCGGCGCCGCCCAGGCGGCCAGCGATCGCGATGCGGACGCCTTCAACGTCTCGATTTGCCATTACTTTTTCGACTGTCTGTTTCAACACACGCCGGAACGTTTGCCGTTTCTCGAGCCCCTCGGCGACCATGTACGCAACAACGGGAGATTGCGATTCGGGCGAGCGGACTTCTTCAATATCGAGACGGACAGGCCGAGGTTCAGGCTTCTTTGCTCCTGCAGGAGGCACGACTTTGCGAACAACCTGTTCTATCTCTTTCGTCAATTTCGTGCTTCCCTCTCCGCCGCGGCCGATGATGAATCCCGGACGAGATGTTTTGATGAGAACGCGGATCATTTTCTGATTCCTCTCTATCTCAACGGAGGTAACATAGTGACCACGTAGACGCTTCTTAAGAAAGCGACGAATCGCTGAATCCACCATAACTTGCTCGCGGTACTGCGCGGGTGTCGCGGCAAACCAGCGCGATTTCCAGTCGCGGATTATGCCAAGGCGATGTGCGTATGGATGTACTGTGTGGGTCATATTCTGGATAGCTGGAGGCTAGAGACTGGGAAACTGGAAGAATGCCGTCTAGCTTTTGATTTTTTTTCTAGTTTCGCGGTGTCCAGCTTCGCGAGCTCCAGTGTAATGATGCTTCGCGTGCGGCGCACCCCCGCGGCGCGGCCGCGAGCCATCGGCTTGAAACGGCGTATTACGAGGCCTTTATTCACCGAAACGGTTTTGACGATCAAGTCATCCGTTGCAACTCCGCTCTGTCTCGCATTTGCAACTGCGGAATCCAGCAACTTCCCGAATGCCGGCGAAGATTTCTTAGAAAGAAAGGAGAGCGCCATACGAGCAGCCCGCACCGATTTGCCGCGGATGAGATTCGCAACAAGCCGCGTTTTTTGCGGCGATTGGCGATAATTAGTCAGTGTTGCTTTCATAGATTATTTAGTGAGTGTGCCTGTGGTAAGCGTATTGAACCATCGAGCTATTATTTCGCTGCTTTTGTCGCGTCCCCTGTTGCCTTAGCAGCAGTCGCAGCTGCAATTTCAGCTTCCTTTGCCT
>CAYJVW010000010.1:18815-23087 GCA_964373725.1 uncultured Candidatus Saccharibacteria bacterium
GCGTCCCCTGTTGCCTTAGCAGCAGTCGCAGCTGCAATTTCAGCTTCCTTTGCCTTCATTTCAATCTCCTTCTGCATCTTGCCTCCATGGCGGATAAATTTCGTCGTCGGAGCGAATTCTCCCAGGCGATGGCCCACCATATCTTCGGTCACAAACACCTCATCGAAATTCTTGCCTGTGTGCACTGAAAACGTGTAGCCGACAAATTCCGGCGGAATCTGCGACGCACGCGCCCACGTCTTGATACTCCCTGCGGTCGCTTTCCGCACAGAGACTTTTTTCGCAAGTTTTACATCCACATAGGGACCTTTTTTGAGTGAGCGTGCCATATACTAGATAGCTAGTTACTGGATATTAGAGGCTGGAAAAGAAAATGCGGTGATTTCTAGCTTCTAGGGACTAGCTTCTAGAAATCCAGAATAAAACCCGCCGGAGCGGGTAGCGACAATGTATCTGAAACATGGCTTAGTGTCAAACAAAATCCGCCTTCTAGGCGGACGTTTAGAGTAGAAAGTCGTGCGTCCCCAATTTGCAACCCGAAGGCATTGGAGTTACGGATCAGCGGAGCTGGCACGAATCCGATCGGTAGTTATGGCCCGTGTGCTAATGGCACCGGGAGACACCCAGAGCCTTAACCTTGTGTCGAGACGAGCCGATACGTCGCCTGGAAAGGTGGGGCTCCCGTACGAGCCACTATGAATCTCTCTCTCTGCGCTGTCAAATTTCAGAATGACGGATTTACGAAATCCGTCATGCTACAAGTGGAGAATACTCGGCGATGAGTTCTTTGAGACTGTCGTTGAATTCGGAAAGTTTGTTATCTTCACGAGCTTGCTCGAAGTCTCGTATCAATTGCAATCCTCGTTCATAAATCGCTGGATCGTTTGCGTCTCGCAAGTACCCGAGGGTCCGATGCATCATCTCAAGATACAGATCGTACTTTTCTTCATCATGTTTCTCTGTCGCTGAAAGGCAGCGGCCAACATCAACGCCAAGATTTGCGAAATAGAATCTCGCATCTTTTTTCATGCGATTTCCTCGCCGCGTACATATTTATTGACAATGGAGACGATGAGAGTTTTATACGGAACTCCTTCCGCGTCGGCACGAGCTTTGAAAGCTCGGAGGTCTTCGGATGCTACATCAATTTTGACATTGACCCATTTTTGCATGGGTCTATTTTAGCAAACTACTTGCGTTTTCCAACCTTCCGTCTCGAGACAATAAAAACGTTCGAATACTTTTTAGGGCGTCTTGTCTTCTGGCCCTTGCCGGAGGGTTTGCCCCACAATGTTTTTGCTCGGCGAAGTCCTCGGCCTTGCTTTCCTTCGCCGCCTCCGTGCGGGTGATCAACGGGATTCATCGCAGAGCCTCGGACGGTCGGCCTGATACCCATCCAGCGCGTTCTCCCAGCTTTCCCTATGACTTGCAGGCGATGTTCATCGTTCGATACTTCGCCAACAGACGCCCACGCGGTCGCGATGATACGGCGTATTTCTGTCGAGGGCATTTTGAGGTGCGTATATCCTGCGTCTTGCGCGACGACTTCTGCAAAGTTGCCCGCGGAGCGAGCCACTTTACCGCCGGCGCCAGGCTTTAGTTCGATATTGAACACAAATGTTCCCACGGGAATGTTCGAGAGTGGAAGCCTGTTCCCGCGCTGTATCGGAGCTTGTTCAGAGACAATGAACGTCTCGCCGACCTTCATCGTCTTCGGCACTAGACAATAGCGACGCTCACCATCCGCATAGATGGCGAGTCCAATAAATGCGGAGCGATTCGGATCGTATTCGATTGAAGCAATGCGCGCAGGCACATTCCTCTTGTCCAGTCGAAAATCAACATCTCTCATGAGACGTTTGTGTCCCCCACCTTTGTGACGGGTCGTGATGCGGCCGAACGCGTTGCGCCCGGCAGCACGCTTTTTGCCGGATCTCAAGAATTTCGCGGCCTTGTGCCCTGAGAGCATCGCCCGGAAGTTTACCCGGCTCATGCCTCGCTGGCTTGATGTCGTAGGTTTGTAGGATTTGAGTGACATGGTAAATAGGTTAAAAATTAAATATCAGAAATCAGAATGATAATGGAAAAATCAAAACATGGTGCATGCGTATTCATGGTTTTGTATTCAATTTTACATTTTGATATATCATTTTGATTTCTTCTTTTTGATATTTGACTTTCCTACGTCACGGTGATACTTTCCCCTCGCTTAAGATACACATACGCTTTCTTGCCCCCCTGTTTTACGCCGCGAGCGCCCGTGCGTGTGCTCCGCACGCTTTTTGCGGGAATGGTCACGACACGCACCATGCGCGGGATGACTTTGTAATACTGCGAGACGGCGCGGGCAATATCCCGCTTATTCGCCGTCACCGCTACATTAAATACATATGCATTCATCGAGTTTGCCATCGTCGCTTTCTCGGTGATCCGCGGCTGTATCAAGACATGCGACAAGTCTGCCGGCTTCTGGTTTTTGACTACGGGCATAACTGTGACGGGTGTTTCCGCAACTTCCGTTTTCTTTTTTCGTGAAAAGAGGGCCATAAAAATTAAAGCTAAAAACAATAAACTATAAACTAAAAATAAAATCGGGGGATTGCTTTTTCATATATTGTGTATGGTATGTCGTTTATAGTTTATTTCACTGATCGCCTTTTTCTGCAGCATGTACCGCTTTCATATCGGATTTGACATGCTTCTCTTTTTTCGCGACTTTTTTCACAGCAACATCTTTTCCCGCGATGCGATGCGAGAGTAATGCAATTGCCGCGTCCGGGTTTTCGATCACGAGGTATGCATACTGTAAGACTGACATCGGATTTAGGTCGCGCACTGATCGACATTCGACATTCCCGAGATTGCGGAAACTTTTTGTCGCCGCGACGCGAGGTTCCGAAAGCGCGACGAGTGCCCTGCTTCCGCGTTTATCCGCGAGATTCGAGAGGCCGAGTGCCTTCCCTAGCGACATGAGCATTTTCTTCGCTACGGCGGTTTTCGGAGCCTCAAACGCGAATGAATCGACAAATACAACTCTGCCGTCCTTGAACTTTTGCGAGAGCGTCATCGCAAGAGCTTTCGCGCGCATCTTTTTAGGAATCGTGCGCGTGTAAGATTTGTCGTTTCGAGGACCATGCGTAACACCGCCTCCGCGCCAAATTGGACTCCTGATCGAGCCGTGACGTGCGCGGCCTGTTCCCTTCTGTTGCCAGGGCTTTCTGCCGCCTCCGCGGACATCGCCGCGCGTCTTCACATGAGCCACAGGCGTCCGCGCATTTCCCTGCATCGCAGTTACAACTTGATACATGAGCGCATCGTTCCAGGCCACGCCAAAAACACTCTCGGGAAGTTCGATTGAACCCGATTTCTTGCCTTGTGCGTTGTAAATTGGAGAGTCCATAAGATTAAACAACAAACGATATACGACAAACAAAATATAATTCCGAAACATTCGTATTCATACATTTATTGTTTATTGTTTATTGTTTCTTGTCTAATTTCTACAAGCGTCCCCGGACGGCCTGGGACTGCGCCGGAAATGACGAGTGTATTCGTTGCCACATCCACTTGCAAGACGCGTAAGTTTCGCACCGTGACTCGGTCGCCCCCCATGCGGCCTGCCATGCGCATTCCTTTGACAACGCGTCCGCCAGCGCGTCCTCCGCCTCCAATGGAACCGGGAGATCGCTCTCTATTTTTCTGTCCGTGACTGCGCGGGCCTCCGTGAAAACCATGCCGCTTCACGACGCCTTGGAATCCTTTGCCTTTGGAGATCGCAGAAACGGTGACAACATCGCCGGGAGCGAATACGGAGACATCAATTTTCGCGCCCCGCTCACCCGACACATCGCGTGTCTCGCGGACATATCTGAAATTTCCGAGTTCTTTGAAATGTCCTTTTACCGCTCGGCTCAAGTTTTTTTCCTTGCGTTCACCGAAGCCAAACTGCGTTGCCGAGTACCCGTCTTTCTCTGCTGTTTTTGCTTGCGTCACAGTCAAGGGACCGGCCGTGATAACAGTGGCAGCGGAAACAACGCCGTTTTCAGCAAAAACCTGGGTCATCCGCCCTTTGGTTCCCAACATAAATTTGGCCATAAAAAAGAAAATCCCGCGCAATGGCGGGGCATTCGTCTCGGAAAGCCTTACCATTGGTCCAGCTCCAGTTTTGCTGGAGTCAACCCCAAAACTGGGGCTGGACGTAGCGTTGAGCGAGAGTATACAGTGAGAAATCGAAAGCGCAACTTTTTGTTTTATTCTACTACGCCGAATACC
>CAYJVW010000011.1:0-22752 GCA_964373725.1 uncultured Candidatus Saccharibacteria bacterium
CGGCTTCGAAGAATTCCGCAGATACCTCGCAGCTTTGCTGCGAGGAGCTTCATTGTATAAAGTATGGTTAACGCGCAATCCATTATTTCCAATTTTCAGGAAATAGCACAGATTCCACGGCCGTTGCATCTATCCTATATTCTGTCGTTAGCTCCACTACCGCTCGCCGCATCTTTTCACCCCAAATTTCCTCATCAACAATTCTTCCCCGGTGATCGTCGCCTCAATGCGTATCATATGCCGCTGAAGATGTTTGTCACAGTACGGAGAATAACGCTATAGCGGGTATATCATGGTAAACTTTTGTTATGCGCATAGTGTTTACGGGGGGCGGAACAGGCGGGCATTTTTATCCTCTGATAGCGGTTGCGGAGCATATCGAAGACCTAGTGGACGAACGTCGCTTGGTGTCTCCCGAACTATAGATGTCTTAAAAATTGCCGTGGTGTCAGGATGGGAATATCCGCGAAACTTTTAAGCTCGAGCAGATGCTTATCGCCGGAGACGATGTAGTCGGCCTCGGCGACAAGCGCGCACGCAAGAAAGATATCGTCTGACGGGTCGGCGCTAACAATACCGAGGGGTTCTGGCGAATCGGAATAGCGGTCCAAAAGGTCTCTTATTTCTTCAACGAGCTCTCCGGGTGTCTTGTTGATTCGCGAAAGGTGAGATGCGAATTTCTGGTACGATATGACGCGCGCGAATTCCGCTACCATCGCGTCGGTAGCGCACAACACTACAGTCTGGTTCCGAACGTGCTCAAAGATGCGCCACGCATTTCCTTGCCAAAAGACGGCCGCAACAAGCACATTTGTGCCAAGCACAATCCTCATGCTCGCCCGCTCCTAACACTCTGCACTGCCGCAGTGATATCGCGCGACGAAATCTTGCCGCGAGCACTTTTGAGAGATTGCCATGTCGTCCAAAATTCAGACGTACGGACTTGCTTCCCTTTCTTCCGAGTTTTTCGGATGGCATTGTCAACGTCTTTCCGCGTAATGCCGGCCTTTTTTGCCGCGCTTCGCATCTCACGCAACATTTCATCAAAAGAAAGTGACGGGCTGACTCGCTTAATCAGAAGCGTGTCGCCGGAACCGTACATGCGCATGGAAACCTTCGCGCCTCTCCACATGCGCTGCGCGCTCTTGGGAAGCTTGAGTGAGCCATCCTTTTTTACTGTGGTGATTTCCGCTGTCATAGTTACGAATATATCACACGGATATATTGCCGCAACAATAGCCGCAACACTCGTGCTCAACAGGGACGAACCATGTTACAATTTTTCCAATGAGGATCGTATTCACAGGAGGGGGAAGCGGCGGGCATTTTTATCCGCTGATTGCGGTTGCGGAGCATATTGAGGATTTGGTAGATGAACGTCGCTTGGTGTCTCCGGAGCTCTATTACATAGGTCCGCCGGCATTTGATCCTGCAGCGCTTGCCGACCACGATATTGAGTACCGACGAAGTCCCGCGGGTAAAAAGCGAAACTATAGGAGTATCTTGAACGTACTGGATGCATTCAAAACAGGGTGGGGGATAATCCAGTCGATCTTCCAGCTATTTTCCATCTATCCGGATGTCGTTGTCTCGACCGGAGGATATGCAGCATTTCCGACGCTGTGCGCGGCACGCATTCTCAAGATCCCTGTCATCATCTATGATGCCGATGCGTCGCCGGGACGAGTGTCGCTATGGTCATCAAAATTTGCGGTGTGGATAGCCGTTGCGCATCCTGATGCCGCAAAAGCACTTTCCGAAAAAGTGCAAAAGCGCACCGCTCTTATCGGACATCCCATCAGAAAAGAGATTGAGAACCCAACACAGGGGGGCGGTCATGAATTTCTCAAATTGGATCCAGGAATTTCTACTATCTTTATTCTTGGGGGGTCGCAAGGAGCACAAAAAATCAACGAGACCGTACTCGACGCGCTTCTTGATCTGGTGTCTCGTTACAATGTCGTTCACCAGACAGGCAAAGCGAATTTGGAGGAAGTGCGCGGTATTGCGGGTGTGATTTTAAAAGATTCGCCGTTCGGAGAGCGTTACCGGACATTCGCGCTTCTCAATACGCTTGCGCTTCGGATGACTGCCGGCATTACAAGCCTGTGCATAGCGAGGGCGGGCTCCGGCACTATTTTTGAGATCGCGTCGTGGAAACTGCCGAGCATCCTCGTTCCGCTTCCTATCGATGTCTCTCACGACCAGACAGAAAACGCGTTCACGTACGCGCGCTCGGGTGCCGCCGTCGTTATTGAGCAGCGCAACCTGACACCGCACGTACTCTCGGCTGAAATAGAGAGGATTATGCAAGATCCTGCCGGCCGAACTCGCATGTCCGAGGCGGCGGCCACGTTTGCGCGTCCCGATGCAGGCCGCAAGCTCGCGACAATTGTCCTCGAAACCGCGCTCAAGCACGAACCTCTTTAATAAGTATCAAGTAGCAGGTATCAAGTATCAAACAAGCAACAAGTCTCAAAATACGAAAGAATTGATTTGATACTTGTATATTGATACTTCCTTGATACTTGCGTTTTTGTACTTGATACTTACTGTATGCCTCATGTTCGAGTACGACTTCCGCCGAGTCCCACCGGCTACTGCCATGTCGGTACAGCGCGTATGGCGATCGTAAATTATCTCTTTGCGAGAAAAAATGGAGGCGCGATAGTTTTTCGAAGCGAAGATACTGATACAGAACGAAGCTCGCGAGCATACGAGGAAGACATCAAGGAGAGTTTGTCATGGCTGGGGCTTTCGTGGGACGAATTCTATCGGCAGTCGGAAAGAGGGGATGTATATACAAAGGCTATTCAAAAACTGCTTGAAGAGGACAAGGCATATGCATCCGAAGAAGAGAGCAAAAAAGAACCTGGGACGAGGGTGGAGGTGATACGACTCCGGAATCCGGGTGCGCGTATTACATTCACCGACGTTGTGCGGGGGAGTATCACATTTGACACGACGGAACTGACAGATTTCGTCATTGCGCGATCACTCGACAACCCGCTGTACCATCTCGCCGTGGTTGTCGATGATACCGATATGGGCATAACACACGTCATACGCGGAGAAGACCATATTTCGAATACCCCGCGGCAAATTCTTATTCAGGAAGCTCTCGGCGCTCCAAGACCTATCTACGCGCATTACCCTCTGCATCTTGCCAGTGATCGCTCAAAATTATCGAAACGAAAGGGGGATGTCGCCGTAAAGAATTATCGCGAGAGCGGATTTCTGCCGAACGCGCTTTTGAATTATCTTGCGACGCTGGGATGGACACCGCCTTCAGGAAAAGAAATTCTTTCACTCACGGAGATGATCGCTGAATTTTCGCTCGATGGTCTTCACAAAAGCGGAGCCGTATTCGATGTCGAGAAATTACGCTGGTTCAACCGAGAATATCTTTTGCAACTACCGGACGAGCAGTTCAGGACCGAGGCTCTTACTTGGATGAAAAAGGCACATTCGCACCTCAGGTGGGATGAGAGAACAGGCGAAAAAATACTACCATTAATTCAAGAGAGAATTTCTGTGTGGAGCGATATTACAGCGTTTGCAGAACAGCATGAATTCGATTATTTCTTTACGAAACCAACGTTGGAAAAAGACAAAATTTCGATGAAAAAAGTCGAAGCGCACACTACTGTTGCATATCTTCTGCACGTCGCGTCACTTTTACAGGACGTCGAACTGTTTTCAGAATCGAAGGTAAAAGACGCTCTGTGGGATTACGCGACGAAAGAGGGGAGAGGTGCGGTTCTGTGGCCTTTCAGGTACTCTCTTACGGGACGCGAGAAATCTGCAGATCCATTTTTCGTTGCTTCGGTGATTGGTAAGGAGGAAACACTTTCTCGCGTCAGAGAGGGAATAGAAATGCTCTCATGAAGGTCACACCAGCGATTTTTTTCATAGCGGGAGTTATTCTTGCCATGTACCCACTTTTGTTGTTTGCTCAAACAGCAGCGGAGTTGCAAAATCAGATCTCAGTACACAACAAGGAGATAGAATCGTTGAATAAAGATATTGCCACGTTTGAGAAGCAACTCGTCGAAGTGGGCGCCAAAAAACAAACGCTGCAAAACACGCTCGTTACATTGGATCTGCAACGAAAGCAACTGTCCGCGAAAATCAACCTCACTAAAAACAGCATTAGCACCATAGAGCTTGAAATCAAGAGGCTTGATGGCTCGATTATAGACAAGCAGACCTCGATCGATCGTGATGAAAGCGGTCTCGCGGAAGCGATCAAGACTCTGAACGAAGAGGAGACCGCTTCGTTGGTCGAGCAAGTCCTGACGAATGATTCTGTTTCAGATATTTGGGACGCAGTCGAAGCGAATCGTCTTTTTCAAGGTGCGGTAAGCGATCATATTCATTCGTTGAATGCTTTGAAACAGGAACTTACGGTGTCTCGCGATGCATCTGATGCAAAGCGCCGGGAATTGGAGAAACAGCGGCAAGTCCTAGCTTCGCAGCAAGAGTCGCTTGATGTTACGAGACGTGAGCAAAATTCGCTTCTCGTACAAACAAAATCACAAGAAGCAAATTATCAAACGCTCCTTGAGACCAAGCGCGCGGCCAAGGCGACATTCGAGAAAGCGCTGAATGAGCTTGAGTCAAAATTACTCTTTACACTCGACCCTTCGCGCCTTCCACCTGCAGGAAAGGGAATTTTGCGCTGGCCGCTTGATAAAGTCGCGGTAACGCAATACTTCGGTGATACGGAATTTGCGAGGAGCGGCGCGTATAGCGGGAAGGGCCATAACGGTGTCGATTTCCGAGCAGCTGTTGGCACGCCGGTCAAAGCTGCTCTCTCGGGCGTGGTACAGGGAACAGGCAACTCCGATTCGGTCAGAGGCTGTTACTCCTACGGCAAATGGGTGCTTATAAAGCACGGCAACGGCCTCTCGACGCTCTATGCGCACCTGTCGCAAATAAACGTGTCAGAGGGGCAGCAAGTGACAACTGGACAGGGAATAGGGTATTCGGGTAGCACAGGGTATGCGACGGGGCCGCATTTGCACTTTAGTGTCTATGCCACAGACGCCGTTCAGGTGCGACAGTTAGGAACCAATACGCCCTGCGGAAAGGCGACAATACCAGTTTCCGCGCTCGGAGGTTATTTAAATCCGATGGACTACCTATAAATTTACAATTTTCAAATCTCAATTTTCAATAAATATTCAATATTTCAAAGGTTAATGCGGAAACCTGTTTGAAAATTGATTCATTGGAGTTTGATTGAAAATTGTAAATTGATAATTGAAAATTATTTGGGTTTTTCCCACTCTGTCAGTTTAAGTGCCTGCAATTCTATCTTCGATGCCTTGCGCAGAGACCGGACAACGGGATCAGGGGCGATGTTGTAGTATTTAGTTTTTGAGAGTTTGCTCATAAGCCAGTCGAGGCTCTCATCGGTTGTAATCCATTTCTCCGGGGCAAAACGTGAGAGATCAAACGGTTTCGAATACGCGCGCAGCGATTTTCTGCCGTCCCACATGTAGTATTCGTGGAAATAAGACATCGCAAGTTCGCGTGGAGACATATAAACCGCATCTCGATACCGCAACACCGCATGATTTGTCTTACTAATCGCTCCCCACAAGCCATTTTCTCGAAAAAGCGCGACGGTATGATCATCATCATCATACGCAGTAGCAAAATCCATGAGGAGCGGCGTGTAGCCATGGTAGGCCAGTACTGCTGCGGCAAAGACGGCTCCTTCAAAACAATGGGTTGTGCGCAATTTTAGGACTCTAATGGGGGAGTGGTTGGTTTCTTCGCTGCTCTCGAAATTAATTGGAATTGAATCTAAGAAAGTCTGAATCTTTTGCGGAGATGTGAGTCGCGAGAATATTTTGCGCTCATCACGCGTGAGAACAGTACGTATCGCACGTGAACAACTTGTAAGACTCATCGTCCTCTAAAAATAGCACAGCCAGTGGGGAGGAGGCGCTGTGAACAACCTTATCCACACGAGACCCTTTGGGGTGTATCTGAGTGAGTGTTAGAGTGATTATACTCACTAACGTATATCTCTCCCCTTATGGATATGAACAGAAAAGCAGTCGCGAAGCATATCTCCCCCCTCCCCTACATTGATGATTTTTTGCTATTCATTCAGGCGAACAATTATTCAAAGGAGACTCTGTACAACTACGAACGTGACTTGAAAACGTTTGAATCTTTTTTGATAAAAGAAATGAACAAACTTCCCTTCTCGTCTGTCACAAAAAAGACCGTTGAACAGTACAAGGCATATTTGACGTCATCTGACCGAAAAACTGCCGAAGGCGCAGACGTTGAAAAACACTTGAAAAGTGGCTCTATAAACCGCGGCTTAAGCTCTTTGAGGCGCTATCTTGCGTATCTCATAGATATGGACCACGAAACGCCTATCGTCCCAGGCTCTATAAAACTTTTGCGCATGGAAAAGAAACACCCACAAGTTGCGGAACTCAAGGAACTGATCAGGCTTATAGAATCGCCAATGACGTATGAGAAGAATACGCTAGCCGCGCTCCGCAATCGCGCGGCGCTTGAGACGCTGTTCGCAAGCGGCATGCGTATATCGGAGCTCGTTTCGCTGCGACTAATTCAGCTCGATAAGAGCGGCAAGATATTCATTCAAGGTAAAGGAAAGAAACAGCGATTCGTGTATCTCACAGATCGTGCAAAAAAACACATTGACGAGTACCTAAAAAAGCGAGCCGATGATTCCCCCTTTATATTCGTTCCGACACGTGGCAGGAACGTCGCCGATAAGAACAAGCATATTTCACCAAATTATCTGCAAATGAAAATTAAGCGATACCGAGAACTCTTAGGGATAAATGTGCCGACAAGTGCCCACTCGTTGAGGCACGGTTTCGCGACCTATCTAGCAGAGCAAGGTGCAAATCCTGCTGCAATACAAGTGTTGCTTGGACACGAATCGCTGGATACTACTACGCGGTATGTGCATGCATCCGACAGATACGCCGAAGACACGCACAAGAAATTCCATCCCTTAAAAAACTAGCGCGACTTCGTAGAGGATAGAGATTCCCGTACCACGATAACTCCGTCCGATCGAAGATAGTTATCGTAGGCGAGAACATTTCTTTGCGCCGATTTATTCTACTACGCCGAATACCCCGCAGCCTAATCTAGCGGGGATGCTCGTGCTTCGTAGCGACTACTTCGCAGAGCAGCAAAGGCGAGAGAACCCTTCGTAGCTTTGCTGCGAGGAGCTTCATTTAGAAAGTTTTTCCAAAGCTCGCAGGACTTCGAGGGGTAAAGCAAACACGATGGTGTTTGACTGGTCAGATGATATGTCGTTAATGGATTGGAGCGTGCGCAAATGCAAAGCTCCGGGAGCTGCCGCAAGCGTATGAGCGGCTTTGGCCATGTTTTCCGCCGCTATCACCTCCCCTTCCGCGCGAATAATGACGGCGCGCTTTTCTCGCTCTGCCTCTGCTTGTTTCGCGATTGTACGTTCCATGTCAGCCGGGAGCGCAATATCTTTGAGCTCCACGGTGGAAACTTTGATTCCCCACGGATCGCTCGCGTGATCAACGACCTTGCTGATTCTTGCCGAGATCTTATCCCTCTCTGCAAGAAGATCGTCAAGCTCTACTTCACCCACCGCATTTCGCATTGTCGTCTGCGCAAGCTGACTCATCGCATACACATAATTTTCGACTTCAAGAACCGCTTTCGCAGCGTCGGATACTCTGTAATAAATGACCGCGTTCACTCCGACAGAAATGTTGTCTTTGGTTATTGCTTTCTGTTCAGGCACATCGACGGCCTTCACACGCAAATCGACTTTTTTCATCTGCTGAAAAATCGGAATCACGATTCTCCACCCCGGCTCCTTCACGCCGACAAAGCGACCCATCGTAAACATGACTCCCCCTTCGTACTGGTTCACTTGCCGCAATACGAGAACTGCGATTACGATAAATACTACAACGCCAGCAAGTAATTCGAACATGGTAGTATCGTACTCTCAACAGTTCACTCGCGCAAGTTCGAATCTGATTAAGCAAATCGGCGGAAATTACCGCTTTTGTTTGCAAGCGTAATAAGTATGGACCATGCCCTTTTAGCATTCGTGCCCCTCGCCTCCCCTTGGCTCTCTATAAAACTCCGGACATGACGTATGTCTTGCTCTCGAAGCGTCACTCCGACTCTTTTTTGAAGCGGAACATCCTCATATCCTTCAATAACAAACTCATAAACCTTTTTAAAGACCTGGAACCTGTTCCTTTGGTCAAGTCTAAGAATGCTTCGGAGAATAAATTTTAGATTGGCTCTCTTTATTTTTAGTGCGTTTACTACGTCTTCGGCAGAACGGAGGGTGTGTCTCCTCTCTTGTTGGAAATCAGTATCGGGCTCGTCTTGAATGGGCTCATCTTCGGTCGTTTCTTCATCGTCTTCGACACTATCATCTAGGACAGTCTCCTCGGGTTGCACGGGTTTTGGTATCGGTATGGGGTACGTTGCAAGGTCGTTCAAAACAGTTGCCATTTCTTCAGCCCACTGTTGCAACTCACTGTCATTAAGCCCCCTGTCAAAGCGTCCAATCAGTCGCTCAAGTTGCCCACAGAGATCTTGATTCACCGGGTCGCCATCTAGCCAACGTTCAGAAATGACAGCGCTGAAGAGACGTCTCTGCAGGGGCGCAAACGATGAGACTTTTTTCACAATTTCATCAGAGGAGAATGTTTCCTGTCTACCAGGATCGATAAACAAGAGTGGTTCTTTAATAATGCTTTCGTAGCCGTTCATAAGGTTTTTCACTAGTCGCAATGCCTTCTTCCTATCGTTTACGTCTGATCTGTTGAAAACTGTAATGCTGGATAGCAGCCCATCATCACTAAGGAGCTTATCCACCATGCGTTGACGGGCAACGTCTGGATGCAGCGATTTTGTTGGCCTGAGGCTTGCCATCTTACTGTACATTTCTATGCGCTCATTTCTTGTCAAGATTCTACCCTTGATCGGTTCGTACATTGCTTCATAGAGTGTGCGGATGGCAATCGGGAATTTATACGGGGGAAAGGATGCAATCTGATGCGTAAGTTTGAGAATGCGTTCGTCACGCAATTGAGGGTCGCTTTCCATTGCGATTGTTGAGAGACGGTGTCTCATTCGAGTTGGCAAGAAATCCCTATATTCTTTGCGTAGAATCGCGAGATACGCTTTTTTCCAGAAACTTCCTAGGGCTTTTGTAATTTTCCCATGCACTTCCCCTGTAGTTAGTACAGCTTTTCCCTCTTGAGGAACAGTGGCAGGAGTGATACTTATGTCGTCTAATTTGAATTCATATTTGTCGGCAAGAAATTGGTAGAGCTGACTCATAACATCTCTAAGCTCTTTTTTGCGTTCGCGTACTCCCGTATCTTTAAATTGAACAATGGCAGATAGTTCAGACAATGTCAGGGGTGGTGAGATATTTTTTTGCACACAAAAATCGTCAATGTCCGCATTGATACGGCGAACAAAGATAGCCCCGTCGCTGAGGTCGCTTTCGCTGATACCTCTTATTGCAGAATAGCTATGAATTAATTCAGAAATGTCGTGCGCTGTTCTCGGAAAATCTTTTTCGTTGAATTCTACCGACTGCTCAGAGCCTTCGGTGCTATCTCCGCGTGGTAATGTAATTCGTATCAGATCAGACATAGAAAGTTCATTACCTCCATCATGATTTCCACGGAATACTAAATTCTTTGAATTCTGGAAGTAATGTGCGACCGTAGAGCAGCCTAGAAATAACTTCAGCATGCGAGAGGGCTCCCGTCAATGCATTATGCGGCTCCGGTTCTTTCGGAATGCCGCAGTAGTTCAATACCGCGTCTAAATCAAGAGCAGAACGGCGATGCTTCGGATCAATCGGCGGTTGGAGCCCGCGATTCACCATGTGCATCCAGCAGAGGGTGTGCGAATCGATTGTGCGGTATGCGAAAGCCCACTCCGTATGCCCTGCCCTCTCGGTGGCATATTTCAAAAAATCCCGATCGAACGACACATTTTGGCCTGCGAACGTACGATCCGATAAGCCCTCGCTCCAGCGCAAAAAAACATGCACTAGATCGGCTTCACTTTGTTTTTTTGGATCAGTTATTTGCTCCTTCGTAAAACCATTCACTTTCAGCGCCTCATCCATGATATGCGCGCCATCCCATATGCGACATTCTTCATACAAACGATTCGTCGGGTTCGTGAAATCAAGTGCACCAACAGACACGATGGAATGTTTGTGCGCTTCTACTCCGGAGGCTTCGACGTCAACGACTAACATAGCGTCTAGCGGTTAGCGAATAGCGTCTAGAAAAAGAATTCATAGTTAGAATCTTCGCATATCTAAACGCCTGACGCTATACGCTTTACGCTATTTAAGTCCTTTACAATTCTTCGCCGGTTTGTATCCTGCCGCGCGCGCGGCAGCCTCGTCCTTGAACCAGATTTTATTCGCCTCTTTGATGCTGCCCGCGCCTCCGCACCACGGATAGTGATAGGCAGAGCCCGTGCGCGATGCGACCACCTGGCCGCCTATCTGCATTGCCTGAACCTCGCTTGCTGCGGCCGCGGAGACTTGTGA
The DNA here is from genome assembly GCA_964373725.1 of uncultured Candidatus Saccharibacteria bacterium. Taxonomy (GTDB): domain Bacteria; phylum Patescibacteriota; class Minisyncoccia; order Phycocordibacterales; family UBA2100; genus UBA10103. The sequence continues at coordinate 10,592 of CAYJVW010000011.1, forward strand.
GACGTCCACGATCGGCGCAGTAGTCTCCGTCGAAGAGAGCCTGCCGAGGCCAAATGAAGCGAGCCCCACGAATACGACAATAATCGGAATACCCCAGTCACTAAAAGATGCCATGGCACTGCGTAATGTACCCACGATCCCTTCGCGTGTTCTTTGCATTGCCTCAAACATACCTATAGATATGCCTCGTACGGCAGTGCATAGGAATGGCATCTTTAGTGCATGGACAGGCCCACTCCCCCGCCCTTTTGTCAAGAAGACCCTTGATTTTGCCGGTTTGTTCTTGTACTATGCCCATGCACTAATCATATACGATTTTAAGCGCGATTTCTTATTCCAGTCTCTAGCTTCTAGTCTCCAGCCTCTAGTATATGGCCACAACAAAAGCCGGCGGAACAGCCAAAAACCTGAACGATTCGAATCCGAAATATCTCGGCGTGAAGCGCTCGGACGGTACGAAAGTGGAGATCGGCGAGATCATCGTCCGTCAGCGTGGTACGAAGATTCTTCCGGGCACGAACATTGGTATCGGCAAGGATCACACGCTTTTTTCTCTTGTAAAAGGAATGGTCAAATTCAACACCAGACGCAAAACTAACTTTGACGGAAAACGATTTGTTCGACGAGTCGTTTCAATTGTTTAAGTTTTAGGATTCTCGCTCCACAAATACCGTAAACGGAACTCGTTTTTCGCCGAGACGTATCTCTATATCTGCCCGTCCGAGAGATTTTATCGGAGCTGCAAGAATAAATGCTTCCGCGGGAATCGTGACGCCAAGTTCTTTTGCTACTCGCGCTGCGATACTAGATTGATGCACCTGGCTGTATAGCTGTCCTTTCTCGTTTGACTCTGTACGGAGCGTTACTGATGCTCCTCTAAGCCGCTTGGCTTGTTCAGTCCATTCAGCTTCTTGTAACTTTCTCGCGGCCTGTACTTCAGATTGACGTTTTTCAAGTTCGGCGACTTTTTCTATTGACGCAGCTTCAGCAAGCCTTTTCGGAATCAGAAAGTTCATCGCGTATCCGTCCGCGACATTCTTTACACTTCCCTTTTGCCCCACACCTGGTACATCACGCAAGAGAATAACCTTCATCACGCAAGTGTACGCAGCTCTGATATAAGTATCAAGTATCAGGTATCAAACAAGTAATAAGTGAAAAAGTATCAAGTTTGGCGCTTTAATTCTGGTATTTTTTTGATACTTGCGACTTGATACTTCCATTGAATTACTGAAGCAATTCAATGGCTTTGTCCATCTGCGGGTCCCTGCCGGCCGTAATGTCATCTTCAGTTCGCTCGATTGCAATGTCCGGCACAATGCCTGTATTCGGAATGTGTTCACCGTTCGGGCCGAGCCAGCGCGCGACCGTAAGTTTGAGTCCTGTGTCCGCAGTAATTTCGATCAACTCCTGTACTGATCCCTTGCCGAATGTCGTTCCACCCACCAGTTTCGCCTTGCCGTGGCTCTTTAGGGCAAGCGCTAAAATCTCAGAAGCCGAGGCCGAGCCGCGATCTACGAGTATCACCATACGAAGATTCTCGTTAAAGACATCGTATCCGCGGCTGCGGTGCGTTACGTTGCTCTCGTGTCCCGCATAATCTTCAACGACGACCACTTTGCCGGATGGCAAGAACCAACTCGCCACGTCAACTGCCGCGTCTAAGTAGCCTCCCGGATTGCTGCGCACATCAAGGATCAATTTTGTGGAACTGGAATCAACGAAATTGCGGAGTGCGTCGCGGAACAGCCCCGGCGAATTTGCAGTGAAGCTTGCGAGCGTGATGATATACACTCCACCGTCTCGTTTTTCCGTCGTTATGATCGGCACATTGATGACATCGCGTACCACGTTGATCTCTCGAGGTTCCGTCCAGCCATCGCGAACGACAGAGAAAGAGACAGTGCTTCCCTTCGGACCCCGTATCCTTTGCACGGCGGTCGAGATATCAAGGCCGCGCGTACTCTCGCCGTTGATTGTTAATATCTTGTCGCCCGCTCGAAGTCCCGCTCGTTCTGCTGGGGTGCCTTTAAGAGGCGAAATTATCGTCAGGATTTCGCTCCGTACCGCGATTTCCATGCCGACACCCTCGAACGCGCCTGTCATGTCATCTTCGAACTGTTTCTGCTCCGCCGGAGGGAGGAAATAGGTGTACGGATCATCGAGCGATGCGGCGAGACCCCCGATCATGCCCCACACGCGTTTGTCTTTCGGGTCAGTCGTTGAGGCCGCGGCGAGGCTGGATGTTGAAACGGCCGCGGGAACGAATTTTTCGTCCATGATGTTCCATGCCTTCCAGACCGGCGAAAAATCTACTCCCTCCGGTTGACCGCTTCCTCGTAATGACTTTGCATATGTCGTACTGCCTGTCAGCACTCCGCCGCCGAATCCAAGAGCGCCTACGACTATTGCGATCGCAACAACAATGCCAATGCGCACGTGGCGTACGCCATTTTCTTCAAACATGCCCGCACACTAAATTTGTCGTAATTCCTGCCGCGACAGATCCAGCGACGTCTGGCGTACGCAGCGCTTCGATGCTCTTGGCGAAAGTGTATTGAATAGTATTCATAAAAAAGGTAACGACAAAATTAGTGTGCGGGCATGCTCGGAATTATCGCATATTACTATAGATTTCTCTACATACGAGCCTTGATACTTGGCGAGCGATACTTGATACTTATGTCATATGCAGTCCCGCCATGAGCATAACTCGCTCACGTGGATAGATCTGGAATCTCCCACTCGCGACGAAGTGAAGCGCGTAATGGAGGAATTTTCTGTCAACCATTTAGTAGGAGAGGAATTGTTGCTTCCCACGACGAAGCCGCGCGTCGAGTTTTATCCGGGCTATACCTATGCGATCCTCCACTTCCCTGCCCTGCGGCACACGCATAAAACGATCGAGCAGGAGATTGATTTCGTGATCGGAAAGACGTTCATCATCACGACGCATTACGACACCATCGATCCCCTTCACACGTTCTCAAAACTGTTCGAAGTGAATTCGATTCTTGATAAAAGCGCGATGGGAGATCATGCGGGTTTTCTGTTTTTCTATATGCTGAAACGTTTGTACAAAGCAGTCGAACACGAAATCGATTTCGTGCGGAGCGATCTCACACATATCGAGGAGAATATATTCGGCGGCCGTGAGGTGCAGATGGTCGAGCGTCTCTCTCGAACAGCGCGCGATCTTTTGAATTTACGTCAGACGATCGAGCCGCATCGGGATGTATTGCACACACTTGAACAGCAGGGCAGCACTTTTTTTGGCGGAGATTTCACGCGGTACTTGCGCGCGCTCTCGAACGAATACTATCGGGTGCATAACCACATCATGCGGCATACCGAAGTTGTGCATGAGCTCCGAGAGACTAATAACTCACTGTTATCGACCAAAGAGAACGAGACGATGCGCATCTTAACGCTCATGGCACTTTTGACCTTTCCGCTGTCGCTGTTCGTCGCTATTTTTGATATCAACGCGAAGTCTAATCCTATAGTGGGGCTGCCGTATGATTTCTGGATCATCGTCGGTATTGTCGCCCTCGCGGGCATTTTGATGGTGTGGTACTTCAAACACAGAAAATGGCTGTAAAATGGAACTTAGAACTTGGAGCTTAGAACTTGGAGCGGTAGGATAGGCCGATATGTCTATACTGACCAAATTGTCTTTGATATTCGGGGACTTATTTCTAATCGCCATGGGAGACAATCCCCTCGCGAATTCTGCGCCATCTCCGCTGTTTTTTTACAACACACTTACTGGTAATAAGCAAGAGTTTGAGACCTTAAAGACGGGCGAAGTGAAGATGTATAACTGCGGTCCGACAGTATACGGTCCGCAGCACATCGGCAACTTATCTATGTTCGTGTTTGTTGATGTCTTGCGACGCACGCTCGAATTCAACCAGTACAAGGTCAAACAAGCCATAAACTTTACGGACGTTGGACATCTCACGGGCGATAACGAAGGTGATGCAGATGAAGGAGAGGACAGGATGACAAAAGGCCTAAAGCGCGAAGGAATGGCGCTCACGCTCGAAAACATGCGCGCACTCGGTAAAAAGTATGCCGACCTTTTTTTGGAGGACATGGCAAGGTTGAACATTAATACACAGGGCACGGTATTTCCTCGCGCTTCCGATTACATTCCGCAGCAGATCGAAATGATACAGACGCTCGAGCAAAAAGGATTCGCATATCACGGCAAGCAGGGAGTCTATTTTGACACGTCGAAATTTCCCGAGTATGGAAAACTTGGGAATATCGATCTCTCTGGAATCCGTGCAGGTGCGCGCGTGACTGCAAGTTCCGATAAAAGAAACTCCACAGATTTTCTTCTTTGGAAATTTAGCAGCGAGGAGACACTCGGTTGGAATTCCCCGTGGGGAAAGGGCTATCCGGGCTGGCACATCGAATGTTCTGCGATGAGTCGAGACATTCTTGGCGACAGAATTGATATCCACACAGGCGGTATCGAACACATTCCTATTCATCACAACAACGAGATCGCACAGTCTGAATCGGCGACCGGCAAGAAACCGTTTTCTCGCTTCTGGCTGCACCGTGCGCATTTGCAGATCGAGGGCGCAAAGATAGCGAAATCTGACGGCAACACCATCTATGTATCGGATATTGTTGAACGTGGCTTCCCTGCTCTTGGGTTTCGCTACTTACTTCTTGGCGCACAGTATCGAACTCCCGCAAGTTTTTCGTGGGAAGGAATGAAAGCTGCACAAGCCGCGCTCTACCGACTCTACAATTCATATGGTCGATTTAAAGAAGATGCAAAAGGATATTCAAAGAGCAACGAACAATATATGAAGCGGTTCAGGGATCGCATAAATGATGATCTCGACACGCCAGGTGCTCTCGCTGTAGTTTGGGAGCTGGTTAAAAACGAGCACGTGGGCGCTTCAGAAAAAGTGGCGACGCTTAGAAAATTCGATGCGGTACTTGGGCTAGGACTTGATAGTGAACGCGGTACTCTGGCCCTGAATGCAGAAGAATTACCGCACGAGATCCAGGAATTGGTCAAAACACGAGAAGAAGCGCGAACTACTAAAAATTGGCAACGAGCAGATGAATTACGTAGAGCTATTGAGTCACATGGCTATTCAATTGAAGATTCTTCTCACGGCGCGCGCATTTCTAAAAGATTATCGTGATACGGGAGTTATCGGCATGCTTTATGCTGCACGATATTTGGACTTCGTAAGTCCAAATTTGGGTTTACGAAGTCCAAAGATGCTCATTCAATGACCAGGTTCACGATACGTCCGGGAACATAGATGACCCTCTGGACCTTCTTTCCCTCCAACCATTTAGCGGCAGCATGCTCCGCCTGTTTCTTTGTATCGCTCTCATTCATGGCTGTTGGAATTTCAATCTGTGCTCTAGTTTTTCCATTCACCTGAACAGCGATAGTGATGGAATCTGTCACGAGTTTACTTGAATCACATAACGGCCACTTCTCCATATGAATGGACTTCTCGTGCCCGAGCATGGTCCACAGCTCTTCTGTGATATGTGGAGCGAATGGAGCAAGGAGACGAAGCAAGGTCTCGTACTGTACCTTGTTGATACCACTCTTTTCTGCCTCGTTCAGGAAGGACATCATTTGCGCGATCGCTGTATTGAACTTAAGCGCCTGGATATCCTCACCGACTTTTTTTATCGTCGCGTGAAGCATCCGCTCCATATTTTTTTCAGATGACCGACTTCGTAAGTCGGTCACTTTGACCGACTTACGAAGTCGGTCATGGAGGCGCCAGACACGTTCCAGAAATCTTCGCACCCCGACCACGCCGTCTGGATTCCATGGATAGCTCGACACCTCATTGTAGGGGCCGATAAATGCGAGATACATACGCACCGTGTCGGCTCCAAGTCTCGCGACCACTTCATCAGGATCGACGACATTGCCACGCGACTTCGACATCTTTTGCCCATCGGGCCCCAAGATTAACGACCGGTTCATTCGACGAGTATACGGTTCAGAATCCTGCGCCAGCTTAAGGTCAGACAGAGCCTTCTGCCAGAAACGCGAATACAGGACATGCATGGTCGTATGTTCTGCGCCGCCAGAGTAGAAATTGACGGGCATCCAACTCTGGATTACTGGATGCTGGAATTTACTTGAAGCTGGATTCTGCTTCAACATTGTTGGTGCGCAATATGCAAGGTAGTACCATGACGAATCCACGAACGTATCGAGTGTGTCGGTTTCGCGCTCTGCAACACTTTTACAATTCGGACACTTCACTTTTACCCATTTTTTTACTTTCGCGAGCGGCGATTTTCCGCTTCCTTCAGGGAGATAATCTTTAACTTCCGGCAATTTCACCGGCAAGTCTTTATCAGGGACAGCTACTTCCCCGCATTTCGGGCAGTGGATTATCGGTATCGGCACGCCCCAATAGCGTTGTCTGGAGACGATCCAATCGCGCAGCTTGTACGTTGTCTTCTTCGTTCCGAACGCATCTGGTATCGCACCGCGCGCTTCCTTGCTATCCATTCCGTTATAAACGCCCGAGTTAATCAATTTCCCTTCTCCTGTATACGTACCAGTCTCTATTTTTCCCGTCGATATAACGTCGCGAACCGACAGATTAAATTTTTTGGCAAACTCAAAATCCCGCTCATCATGTGCCGGAACCGCCATGATTGCACCCGTACCGTAATGTGCGAGCACGTAGTCAGCGACGAATACGGGTATTTTTTCGTTTGTCGCGGGATTGATAGCCTCGACTCCTTGCAACTTTATTCCTGTTTTCTCTTTCTGATTTGCGAGTCGCTCTAACTCTGTTTTTTTGGCCGCTTGATCGAGGTATCCCGCTATCTCTGCAGCATTTTGCAAAATGCTAGAATGTTTGGGATCCATAACACGTTGCATCCACGGATGTTCAGGAGAAAGTACCAAATACGTCGCGCCGAAAAGAGTGTCGGCACGCGTAGTGAATACCCGTATCGTCGGTCGGAGCCACAATAAAACGGACCGTTCCTTATCTCCTGTAAAGTGGGGCTTCTCGCCTGCTACCCGTTCCGCCTTCACGCCAAGAGTCTTTTCTAAGTTTTGAACTTGCTTCTCGCTGATCGCATAATCGTTAGTGTCGTGCAAAATCGTTATCGATCTCGCTTTAGAGCAAATGCTTTTCGTGTCAAATTTCCATGTAAATGTTTTGTCGAACGGTCGTTTCTTGTCTTGAAAGTCACGATCGACGAAACCGCCTGCGAGCACAAGCCGCGCTATGGGGCGTTCAAGTTTCTCCAATACTTTCAGTGCAACGACCGCGCCAAGACTGTGCCCAAAAAGCACGGTATTCTCATCGTATTTCGCCGCGCGTAGCGCAGCTTGTACCTGCTCTTCTTCACGGGGATGGGTCGTATTCGGTAGTGCCGGGATAATAACTTCATGACCCATGCTCTCCAATTCTTTCTTCCAGAATTGAAAGCGCGGTCTATCGGGGTCCCCTTTCCATCCATGAAGAATGACATATTTGTATTTCTTATCGCCCATCTCCAGAGGAAAATCGATCTCGGCGCCTTCGGAACGTCCTATCCAATTCCTCTGCGACTCTTTTATCTGTTCGGGCCAATCGAGATCGGTAAGGTCATCAATGAGGCGATCGGCATAATCCGTGATCTTCAAATTCCACTGAAGCATCTGCTTTTGTGCGACCTCACTTTTGCAACGCTCGCAACGACCATCCACCACCTGTTCATTGGCGAGCACCGTCTTGCACGACGGGCACCAGTTGACCGCTGTTTCTTTTCGGTATGCGAGTTTGTTTTTGAAAAACTGCAAGAATTGCCACTGTGTCCATTTGTAGTATGCAGGATCACACGTAATTACTTGTCGAGACCAATCAAACGACGCGCCCATAGATGCTATCTGTTTCTTCATGTGCGCGATATTTCCGTATGTCCACTTGCGCGGATTCAACTTGTTCTTTATAGCCGCATTCTCTGCCGGTAGACCGAACGCGTCGAACCCGATAGGATAGAGCACATTTTTTCCCTGCATGCGCAGCATCCGCGCCAGAATGTCAGGCACGGAAAATGCGTACCAATGCCCTACGTGTAGGTTGCCGGACGGATATGGGAATTCGGTCAGAAGATAAAAATTTCTCTTTCCTTTTATTTTGTCGGCAGTTTTATATAACTTCGTCTTCGCCCATTTCTGCTGCCACTTTTTCTCTATTTTTTTATGGTCGTATTTTCTCATGTATACGAAATACCATATACTATATACGGTATACTAACAATTATGTGGCAGGATTGGGTCATCTCGATAATCCAGTGGGGATTTATTTTTACCATCTTGCCAACTGTGTTTGATAGCGCCCAAAAACCTGCGCTTCTCACATCTCTCGCCTCTGCCGGCGGATTATTCTTTTTTGCAGCGACGTATGCAACGCTCGATCTCTGGTCTTCTACCATCTCTTCACTTATTCTCGGCTCTGAATGGGCGTTTCTCGCCTATCAAAGATGGCGTTTAGATCACAGAAGCGCGCGGACAGGCTTAGAATAGACCGGGTATTTATCGGGGTCAATTGTTCTCTCAAAGCAGACGTTGCCAGTTCCATGCTGCCACGTCACGCTGTCTAGACCGCCTCCCATGTGGGCAGTCGATGGAACTGGCACTCCCGCCATATCCGCCTTGCTTCCCTTGCTATCGACATTAAAGTTTGCGCACAGATCGAATGAGTACGGTGGCGTGGAGATCCTATACCCATAATCGCTGCCTGTCTGCGGATCCGTTGGCGTAACAAATCCACTGATAGGATCTTCAAGTTCCGAAAGCGAAATCGGAAGCTTCTCTTTTTGTTGCCAATAGTTCACTACCTGCCATTGAATATTCTGGAGATCGCTGACCTTCTGACTGTCATAGCGCATCAGCCGAATCTCACCCGGCGTACCCATGATGAAGAATCCGGACACGATCGCCGCCAAAACAGCGACACCAGCGGCATACCCGACGAGCTGCGCACGCTTCGGCTGCAGGGTCCAGTAGCCGCGAAGATCAGCGAGGAAGTGTAGGAACACCGCGCCCGCAACGAGCAGAAGAACGACAACCTTTAATGCGAATCGCGTGGTGAGATCGCCGCCTAGAAATGAGTTGATGAGAGCGATCAAGTCTCCAACGACAGCAGCGCCCGCTATAAAGACAGTAAGAACAAGCGCCCAACGCCTCACCCATATCTCATTCTTTTCTGGTGTACGTTGAATATCTTTGCGGATAAAGCGCATGATGACGAGCGCAACTGGCACTAGCACGATGAGTGTGGCCATCGCAAACCGCATGCTTCCGGAAAACGGATCGACATAGTATGAGTTGAGCGGATCCGGAAACGCGTAATTGATGTACTCAAAAAGAAGCGAAATAAACGAGATAACACTCCCGTAGAGAGCTACCATCGCTCCCGCCCAGAGAAAGAAATCTTTCGGTGTTACTTTTGGTGTCATATGAGTATTATTTATTTAGATAATGATAGATGTTTCTCAACTCTTGTTATACGCCTCTCATGGTTTACAATGGTCACGGCATCTTTGTCAACAGCTTTTCCTATCGGTCGAATCTCTTCAAGAAGTTCCTCCTTGACTTTTTCAAGCTGGTTGCTAGTTGCGAAATCATTCATGCGCTCATCCATAGAGAGTAATGTCTTAAGGATGACCTCATTTGAAACCGCTTTCTTCTCGGCCATATCAGAATCGTAACACGGTCCAAAACACACGCAATGTGTACAATTTCTGGTATTTCACTACGTACTACGTTCTACGAACTACGTACTGCTACCGATTACCACCCAAACTGCCTTCCCACTTCCTCGGGTGTCTCGCGCTTGCGCACGACTTTTATTTCGCCATTTGACGCAAGCAATTTTAATGGTGACGAGAGCAAACAGTGATGCGACGCGAGCGAGTCTTGATACGCCCCGGTGTCCAAAAATGCAACATAGAGCTCATCGCAATCGGCGAGACGCGGCAAATGAATATGCTTGCCGCCATTTGAATATATGTCATCGCTATCGCAGGAACTGCCAGCCAGCCACACACGTGAGAGCTTTGGATTATGCATGTTATTGACCGGAATCACATGCCACTTTTGCTTCAGCGCCCACGTATCGGTAAGGTCGTTCATAAAACTGCCGTCAACGACATACCATTTGTTCTTTCCTTTATTTAACACATTCTTTTCAGCGAGCACTTTATAAATTGTCATCTGCGCTGGCGCGACAACATAACGACCCCATTCAACGATAAGATTGGGATGCCTGATGCCAAGCGAATCACATTGCGTCTTTGCGGTCTTTACGATCTTGTGTATGAGATTCTTTCCGGAATAGAACTTCTTTTTCTTGTTATATGGGACGCCAGCTCCTCCGCCGATGTCCAGTGTATTCAAGCCGGGATTTTTTTCTCGCATCATCGTATATAGACTGAGAGCGCGCTTCAGCGGCTCGATAAAACCCTTCACGCTTTCTATTTGACTGGAGATATGATAGTGGAGCACGGTCAAGTTTCGGATTTTTCCAAGTTCGATTATCTCTTGTTCTGTAAATCCGAATCTGTTGAAACGCTTATCCCAATGGCTCGATACTTTTACATTTAAATCTACTCTAATTCCTACTTCACCCTTAAATTTTTGCAATCGCTCGTATTCGATCGGATCCTCCATAATAGGAATTACGGTCAATCCTTTCCCTCGCAACTCCTCTATTAACTCGATATACTTTTCTGTCTTCGGCCCATTGCAAATTACCCGCATCTTGCTGTGAAATCTTTCCTGTTCGAGCATACGCTTGACTAGAAATAGCTCGTTGGCCGAACCGACGTCGAGATTTGCGCCCTCCGCGACGGCAGGCAGCACGAACTCGCGGTTCTGATTCACCTTCATTGGATAGTGGTAATAGAACTTGCCCTTATATCCGAGAACCTTTATGTACGCGTTAAATGTATCAATGAGGTCACGCACACGATTTTCGACGATGGTGGGAAAAAATATCTCTGTACCAGTACCATGCTTTTTTACTATGTCATGCACATCGTACTGATAATTTCCTTCGCGCACCACTAAATGCCCGTCGGAATCAATATCAAAGTGCGTCGTATTAAACTCCTCCATTCCGAGGCGCCAAAATTTACGCTGACCGTTCTTCTTGTTCTTTTTGGTTTTTCGCTTGCGCTGAAGCCGAGCAGCAGATGCTGTAGCCATTTCTGATGTTGCAGGTCTATTTGCTATTCAGTTAGACACACACCGTACCATACATTTCCAAAAATGCACGGCCCGCACACCAACCTGGGCATAACTCTCGTTATACTAAAATACTCGATTGAGAGTCAATTTCGTTAGTAAACCATGTCGATCATGATGGGCGCATTCTTCGCGCAATAAACAATGCCCAAGTTGGTGTGCGGGCACGCCCGCTGTGAATGTCCCTCCTCTCCGCATATACTTATCGGCATGCGTGTAATGAAATTCGGCGGGACATCCGTCGGCAATGCGGGTCGAATAGTCGAAGTGTGCAAGATCATAGAAGACAGTCTTCCTGCAAAACCTATAGTCGTGGTATCGGCGATAACCGGCGTTACGAACGCTCTGATTGAGCTTGCGAAAGAGCGATCGCTCGTAAAGCGGATGAATAGATTTCGCGGAATTCAAGCAACACATACGGCGATCATTGCTGAACTTCAATTAGATTCCCATCTGCTCGACGCTGAATGTAAGTCGCTTCAATCACTTGCACGGAAGCGTACAAAGTTCAACAAAAAAACTCTCGATCAGTTTGTATCGTTTGGAGAGCGTTTCTCCGCAGTCATAGTCGCAGCAACGTTGCAAAAAAGAGGGGTTGATGCAAAAGCATTCATGGCCTGGGACATCGGCATGATTACCGACGAACGTTTTGGAGAAGCAGAACCGCTTCCCTCTTCGAGTCGTATTATCAAAAGAAAAATAGGAGCACTTAAGGTAGTGCCAATCATAACTGGATACATTGGTAAATCTAAAAATGGCGAAATCACCACGCTCGGTCGCGGTGGATCTGATTACACAGCTGCAATCATCGGCGCAGCAATTAATGCCGACGTTATCCAAATCTGGAAAGAGGTAGACGGCTTTCTAACGACAGACCCACGTATCGTGCCCGATGCAA